>JANOCA010000223.1:0-2809 GCA_031411915.1 Opitutaceae bacterium | reverse complement strand
GTGCGAGCCGAACGCGATTGCCTCGACGCCGAGTGTCGCGATCAGGCGGGACACCTCCTCGCGAAACACGACTTGCAGCCGCGCAAAATCCAGCAGCACGCGTCCGCGCAGTCCCGCCTCCACGAGCCGCGGGCCGTCGAGACCGGCCCAGTTGCTCAGGATGAAGCGTAGCTTGGGAAACGCCTTCGCCGCGGCGTAAACGGAAGCCGCCGTGAGATCCTCGGCCCGATCCCACGCGTGGCGCTGCCGCCGATCTTCGAAGCGCTGCGTGAGCAGCAGGGGCACGCCGTGGTCCTCGATGCGTTTTAACGCCCTCTGTCCGGTCTCATCGCCGAGCGCGTAGCCGTGGTGCTCGGGCACGAGCGTGACAGCGCGCACCCGCCACCGCTCCACCGCCTCGGCGAGATCGCGCTCCCAGCCCACGTAGCGGGGATTCACGGTGGCGACGGGCACGAGCCGCTCGCGGAACGGCTGCACCTCCGCCCAGAGCTCCTCGTTGCCGCGATGCGTGTCGCGATAGTACACCGCGTGCAGCGACGACACGAGCGCCCGGTCGATCCCGCTGCGATCCATCAGCGCGACAAACTCCGCGGC
Source organism: Opitutaceae bacterium (assembly GCA_031411915.1). Taxonomy (GTDB): domain Bacteria; phylum Verrucomicrobiota; class Verrucomicrobiia; order Opitutales; family Opitutaceae; genus ER46. The sequence goes on along the minus strand of JANOCA010000223.1, from coordinate 2,215 downwards.
GCTCCGGGTGCGGAGCGCACGAAAGGGATAGTGCCCGACGTAGGCGTTGATGTCGAAAATCACGCCGGCCTCCGATCCAGCAGCCGTTGCAGGTTGCGCCAGAAGATGTCCTCCCGCTGCTCGGCGGTGAGCTCGGCCGAGAGGATTTTCCCGACGCAGCCCTCCATCGTCGCGTCGGTGGCGAACAGCATGCGCCGATGCCCGAGCTCCCGCACGCATCGCCCGATGGTGTCGTCCTCCAGCACGCTGCCGCTGGTATCGAGCAGCACATTGGGGCAGTCGCGCAGCGCACGGATGGCCCACTCCCAGTCACCACCGCCGTTGATGTGGCCGAGGATCAGCATCAGCTCGGGGTAGCGGCGCGAGAGCGCGCCGAAATCGAGCGCGTGCGAAGTCTTCGGCTGGAGCGCCAGCGTGCGCGGATCGGTGAGGTAGGCGGAGTGGCCGAGAAACAGCGCGCGCCGCTCGATGCATTTCTCCGCGATGGGAAAGACAGCGGGATCGGAATACTTGAACTGATTGTAGAGCTTTACCCCGATCATGCCGGCATCGAGGCACCGGTCGATCTCGCCGAGAGCGGCGGCGCCGTTGCCGGGCTGCACGAAGCAGTAGCCGGTGATCCGCCGCGGATATCGCTTCATCGCGGCGATCACGGCGTCGTTGGATTCGCGCACCACGCCGATGTCGGCCATGAGGCCGCCGGTCACCGGCCGCGAGCAACAGAGCTTCTCGATGCCGAGTCTGTCCGCCGCGGCGATCAGGCGCTCGACCTCGCCCCAGTCGGCGTTGGGCCGGTGCGCGAGGCCGAAGACGTGGTTGTGCGCGTCAAACTTCCGCATCGCCCGCCAGCCAGCGGGCAGACGCGTCGCTGCCGACGGATGCGCGGCGCCAACAGCCGCCGCCCGCGCGGGCCGGGACGCAGCCAAAACGGCGAGCGTGGCGCCCACGCCGGCCTGACGCAGGAAGGCGCGGCGATCAGATTTCATCACGGACTTGCGCGGCACGGTGTTTTTTCTCTTGGCGGGTCGGGCCTGAGAAAGCAACCAAGTGGTTACTAAATATGCCAGCCGTCCCTCCGTCCGATGCCCTGCGCGCGGCCCTGCCCTGCCCCGCGGAGTCCATCGACGACTTTATCAGCGAGCCCACGCCCCGAGCCATCGAGGCGGTCGCCCGTGCGCGCGGGCCGTTTCTGGTTCTCGGTGCCGGAGGAAAAATCGGCCTGCACCTCGCGGCGATGCTGCGCCGCAGCCTCACCCGCCTGGGCCGCACTGATCGGGTGCTGGCCGTGTCGCGCTTCACCAGCCTGCGCGATCGCACGGCGTTCGAGAATCGGGGCATCGAGACCATCGCGTGCGATCTCGCGGATCAGGCGGCGCTGGCGGCACTGCCGGATGCGCCCACCGTTTTCTTCCTCGCCGGCGTGAAGTTCGGCACCGCCGGCGCTCCCGGCCTACTGCGCGCAATCAACGTCGAGATCCCGGGGCAGGTCGCCCGGCGTTTCGCACGCTCCCGCATCGTGGCGTTCTCCTCGGGCAACATCTATCCGTTTGTCACCCCGGCGTCGGGCGGCGCGCGCGAGGACACGCCGCCAGCGCCCATCGGCGACTACGCCGCCTCGTGCCTGGAACGCGAGCAGGTCTTCGCCACGGTAGCCGCGGCGCACGGCACGCCGGTCGTGCTCATCCGGCTCAACTACTCGGTCGAGTTTCGCTATGGCCTGCTGGTCGACATTGCGCAGGCTGTGCACACCGGCCAGCCCATCGACGTCACGACCGGCTACGTAAACGTCATCTGGCAGACCGACGCCGTCGCCCACAGCATCCAAGCCCTCGAACTCGCCAACTCGCCCGTCGTGCCGATCAATGTCACCGGCGCGGAGACGCTGCGGGTCCGCGAACTCGCGGCGAATTTCAGCCGCCTGCTCGGCCGGGAAGCAAAGCTCAGCGGCGTAGAGTCAGAGACCGCCCTGCTCAACAACGCTTCCCAGTCCCACCGCCGCTTCGGGCCGCCGCTCACATCCGTTTCCCAAATGACCGAGTGGATCTCCGCGTGGATCGCGCGCGGCGGCGAGACATGGGGCAAGCCGACCGGCTTCCAGAAACGGGACGGGCGATTCTGAGCCGATGAAATCTCCGCGCCCTTCCGGCTCGCTCACTCCGCGGCCGCTCGACCTGCGCCGTCATCTCCTCGCCGGGCAGGTCATCCCCGCGCTGCC
>JANOCA010000222.1:0-8008 GCA_031411915.1 Opitutaceae bacterium | reverse complement strand
TGCACGTCGTCGATGAGCAGGATGTCGACGTGGCGGTAGCGCTGGCGGAAGCGCGTGAGGGCGTTTTCCTGCAGGGCCTGGATGAACTCGTTGGTGAACTTCTCGGTCGAAAGATAGGCGACGCGGGCCTCGGGGTTGTGGCGCAGGATGGTGTGCCCGATGGCGTGCATCAGGTGGGTCTTGCCGAGGCCGGTCTCGCCGTAGAGGAAGAGGGGGTTGTAGGCCTGGCCGGGGGCCTGCGCGACCGCCATGGCGGCGGCGTGGGCCATCTGGTTGTTTCCGCCCACGACAAAACTCTCGAAGGTGTTGCGCGGATTGAGCGTGCCAGCGGCGGCGCCGCGCTCATCGGAGCGGCCGGGGCGGCGGGCGGCGGCGATACGCTGCCGGGCCGGCTCGGCGTGGGCCCGGCCGGCGGCCGCGGTGGAAACGGGGCGCGCCGGGGCGTCGGACTTGCGGAGAGTGACGTTGATCATCCGGCCCGCGGAGAGGCGGAGGCGCTGACTGATCAGATCGAGGTAGTTGTCGTGAATCCAGATCGCGGCGAAGTCGTTGGGCACGCCGAGGGTAATCGTGTCGCCGGTAGCCTCGAGGCATACGACGGGCTCGAACCACATCTGGAAAACATCCTCGGGGAAGAGCGACTTGAAGTCGCACTTCACCGATTCCCAGAGACTGGGGGAAAGTGACGTGGAGGGCATGGCCGGGCGATGGTGGGCAGGTTTATTCACACTGCGCCGCCGAAGGATGCTGCCTCATGCCGAATCACCGTCCCTGAACGCTGGCGCGGTAACGAAATTGGTGTTCTGCCGCCAACGAAAGAAGGGGTAGGGGAAGTGAAGTTGGAAGATGTTGGCGGACTGTGGCTTGTGGCCAGTGTTACTGCGGGCGTCGAAGAGCCGGGCTCAAACGACATGGGAAAGAACAATTCGGGGACGCTGCTGAAGTGGACGAGGGCGCAGTAACTGTGAACCAAAAAAGCGTTTCAAGGCCAACTTTCCCACAACTTGTTCACACCCGTTCGGGGATAAATTCCCACCATTTTTTGGTTGCCACGCCGCGCCGGGACCGGGCGCCGGAAAACGACGCAAAAAATGTGTATCTCAAATTAGGCGACACCTCGGAAGGGCTGGCTTGGGAAGCCGGTTTCCGTGGGTGCGCCGGGTGACGATACGGTGACGAACGCGTGGCGGGCGAATACGTCCGGCGCCCCTCAGGGGGTGGCGGGCGCGGGCTCGACCCACTTGCCGTGCTCCTTGATGAGCGCGACGAGGCGCGCGTCGGCCTCGGCCTGCGGGATGTTGTATTGGACGCAGTTCTTCCCGACGTAGAGGTTGATCTTGCCCGGGGCGCCGCCGACGTAGCCGAAGTCGGCGTCGGCCATCTCGCCGGGGCCGTTCACGATGCAGCCCATGATGGCGAGCTTCACGCCTTTGAGGTGGCCGGTCTGCGCGCGGATGCGCTGGGTCGTGGCCTGGAGATCGAAGAGCGTGCGGCCGCAGCTCGGGCACGCGACGAACTCCGTCTTCGAGCTGCGCGCGCCGGCGCCCTGGAGGACGTTATAGGCGAGCTTGGTGGCGCGCACCGCGTCGGTCTCGGTCTCGACGCTCACGAGGTCACCGAGGCCATCGCATAGCAGGGAACCGGTGAGGAACGAGGCCTCGAGCAATCTGGAGAGAAAAGTGTTGTCCCCGCGCACGGCGGTGGCCGCGGTGTTGCGGATCCAGATGGGCGCCCGCGACCCAATCGTGCGGAGATGATCGGCGAGGGCGCGGTGGGCGCCGATGGTGTGCCCGGAAGAGCTGAGAGCGGAGAGCCCAGAGCTGAGGGAAAACAAAAGGCGATCATCGCCGAGTAGGCGGAGCGTCGGCGCGAGCGGGGTGAAATCGTCCGGCGCGATCTCGGCGGCGAGGAAATGCCCGTGAGTGCGCACGAGCTCGGCGAAGGCCACGAGGCGCTCACCCTCCTTTGCGGCGAAAGATCGCACGATCACGATGCGTCCGCGGCTCATCGCGAGCAGCGGCTGGAGCAGATCGGTGGTCAGCGACGCTGCCACTTCGAGCGCCAGAAATCTGGAAGGCAGCGCCGTCGTGCCCAGCACCGCGCACAGCTCCGCGAGATCGCCGGGGCCGGCGACGGGCACGAGCAGGCCCTCGGCGGGTGTGTCCACGAGTCGGGTTGAAGCCAGCTCGCGCGCGGCGGCGGGCAGCGCCGCGACCGTCGGCACGCGCACGATCACGCGCGGCGGCTGCTCGGGGCCGACGACGCAGTCGTCCGCGAGCGCGAGCGTGGCCGTTTCGCGTTTTGAGAAATGATAGGGATCGATCGCGTCGGACGCCCGGTTGTCGGCTGCGTCCGCAGGTGTCCAGAGACTCATCGCCTTGTCGGCGATCGCGCGGGCGACGGGGATTTCGTAGACGCTGTCCTCGGTCAGCGAGACGCGGATGGTGTCGCCGAGGCCGTCGAGCAGGAGCGAGCCGATGCCGATGGCGCTCTTGATTCGGCCGTCCTCGCCGTCTCCGGCCTCGGTCACGCCGAGGTGGAGCGGATAATGCATGTCCTCCTGCGCCATGCGCTGCACGAGCAGGCGGTAGGCCTGGATCATGACCTTGGGGTTCGACGCCTTCATCGAAAGGATGAGATCGCGGTAGCTGTGCGACTCGGCGATGCGCAAAAATTCCAGCGCGCTCTCGACCATGCCGAGCGGCGTGTCGCCGTAGCGGTTCATGATGCGATCGCTCAGCGAGCCGTGGTTGGTGCCGATCCGCAGCGAGCGTCCGAGGGTCTGGCAGCGCAGAACGAGGGGGGAAAACGCCTCGTGCAGGCGCTGCAGCTCGGAATCGTAATCGGCGTCACTGTATTCGCGGACGGCGAATTTCTTTTTGTCGGCGTAGTTGCCGGGGTTCACGCGGATCTTCTCCACGTGCTCCACGGCCTCCATGGCCGCGCTCGGCAGGAAATGGATGTCGGCCACGAGCGGGACGTGCGCGAAGCCCGCCGCCGAGAACTGGGTGCGGATCTCCGCGAGGCATTTCGCCGCGGCGACGTTGGGCGCCGTGATGCGCACGATCTCGCAGCCGACCTCGGCGAGCGCGATCGACTGCCGGACGGTGGCGGCGACGTCCTGCGTGTCACTCGTCGTCATCGATTGGAGCCGGATCGGGTTTGATCCGCCGACACCGACGGAGCCGACCCGCACCTCGCGGGAGGGGCGGCGGATGGTTTGGAAACGCGAAGCGCAGTAGGACATGCGGTGGAAGCGCCCTGAACCTTGGAACTCCCGCGCGGGACGCAAGCCGCGCCCGGAGTCGTTTACTTGCCCGCCGGGGCGGTGGCGGGCGCGGCCTTCGCCGGGATGGCGTTGCGCTCCGCGCTTTCGCGGCGCCAGCGCTTCACGTCGAAGAAGCCCACGTAGAGAATCATCGTGAGCAGCAGCACCATGAAGGCGCTCTGCGTCGTGAGGATGAAGTTGACCGGCAGCGGACGCCGCCGGAGCCGGGCAATGGTCGCGAACGTGATATGGCCGCCATCCAGCACCGGGATCGGAAGGAGGTTGAAGATCGCGAGGTTGACGTTGATCAAAATCGTGAGGGCGAGGACCGAGCGCATCCCGTCCTCGGCGGCGCTGTAGAAGTAGCGGACGATGCCGACGACGCCGGAGGTCTTGTTGAGACCCACATCCGACGACGGGCTGAACAGGCTGACGATGTTGCGCCAAGTCAGCACCACGAGCCGCCAGACTTGTTTCCAAGGCGCGATGTGGGCGGCCTTGATGGTGTAGGAGCCGCGAAGCGAGACGCCGAGGCGGTAGACCTCCGCTTGGGTGCGCGGGTCGATCACCTTGCGCGGGGTCGCATTCAGCGCCAGCGGCGCGCCGTCGCGCAGCAAGGAGAGCTCGACCGGTTTGCCCTGGGTCTGGCGAAGATGTTCCTCGATGAAAGAAGAGTAGCTCACCGGGCGGCCATCAATCGCCGTGACGATGTCGCCGGGCTTCACCCCGGCTTGCTCGGCCGCCGAGCCCACCACAACCTCGTTGATCATCACCTTCACGCCGGGCTCGACGCCGATGTCGCGGATCTCCTCGGGGCCGACGAGTTCGGGCTGCACCAGCACGGGCGGCATGCGCTGGCCGCCGCGCTCGTAGACGATCGAGACCTGCGGTTTGCGCTGCTCATCGCGCCCGCTGCCGAGGGCGATGAGCTGGGCGATATCCGAGAACGAGCTGACGGACTTGTCGTCGACGGACACAATCACATCCCCCGCCCGCAGACCGGCCGCGAAGGCCGGGCCCGGGACGACTTTGCCCGGTGCGACCTCGACGCGCGCGCGGGCGAGGCCGATGCGGGTGGTCTGGTCTTCCTCGGCGACCGCGACGCCGATGACCCAGAGCACGGTGGCGAGGAGAAAGGCGAACAGCACGTTGAACACCGCGCCGGCGACGAAGACGATGAGCTTGGTGGTATAGCTGACCGCGGGGAGCTGGACCGCGTCGCTCTTGGCCTCGCCCTCGATGGCCGCCATGTCGGCGAGCTGCGGGAGCAGGACGTAGCCGCCGAGAGGAAACCAGGCGAGGCGGTATTCGACGCCGTCCTTGCCGCGGCGCGACCAGATGGCCGGTCCGAAACCGATGGAGAAACGCTCCACCCGCACGCCGCGCGCACGGGCCGCGAGGAAATGCCCCAGTTCATGCACAAAGATCGATCCGCCGAAGAAGAGGACGACGAGAAAGATCGACCAGGTGCTGGAAAGGACGGAGTTGAGAAGATCGGGCACGATGAATTGGGATTAGGACGAGAGGCCGGCGAGGTGGCTGGTGGCCACGCGGCGGGCTTCCGAATCGAGGGTCAGGACCGCTGGCAGGTCGAGAGGTTCAAAGTTCTTGATGGCGCCGATAGTCTGCTCGACCACCCGTGGAATCGCAAGGAAGGGAATCGCCCCCGCCAGGAACGCGGCGACCGCCACCTCGTTGGCCGCATTGTAGATGGCCGGAGCCACGCCTCCCGCGGCCATCGTTTCCTTGGCGAGGCGCAGCATCGGGAAGCGTCCTTCGTCGACCGGGCGGAACTCCAGCCCGAGCAGGCGCGTGAAATCGAGCGCCGAGTCCACCCCCGGCGCGCGCTCGGGATGCAGGAGCGCGTGCTGGATGGGAAACGTCATCGACGGCGGGCTGAGCTGCGCGAGCATCGCGCCGTCGGTGAACTCCACGAGGCAATGCACGATGCTCTGGGGGTGCAGCACCGCGGTGCACTGCGCGGGCGCGAGGCCGAAGAGGCACTGCGCCTCAATCAGCTCGAGGCCCTTGTTGGCGAGCGTCGCGGAATCGACCGTGATCTTCGGGCCCATGGCCCAGTTGGGATGTTTGATGGCGTCGGCGGGGGTGACACTCCCGAGTTTGTCGATCGGCCAGTCGCGAAACGCGCCGCCGCTCGCCGTCAGCACGATGCGGCGCACCCCGGCACTCGGGTGGCCCTCGAGGCATTGGAAGACGGCGTTGTGCTCGCTGTCCACGGGCAGGAGCTTGGCGCCGCGCTTCCTCGCCTCGGCCATCACGAACTTGCCGGCGAGCACGAGGATTTCCTTGGAGGCGAGGGCGAGGTCCTTGCCGGCGGCGAGTGCGGCGAGCGCCGGCTCCAAGCCGGTCGTGCCAACGACGGCGACCAGCACGATGTCGGCGGAGGGGAGCTGCGCGAGTTCGGTGAGTCCGCCTAGCCCCCCGACGAGCCGCGTGCCCGCGGGAAACGCGGCCGCATTGGCGCGCGCGGCGGCGAATGCCGCGTCGTCAAACACGCCCACATGCCGCACGTCGAACGTGCGCGCGATGGCGGCGAGTTTCTCCCAATTGGCGCGCGCGGCGATGCCGACCAACTCGAGCTTGTCGCGATGCGCCGCGATCACGCGCAGGGTGTTTTCGCCGATGGAGCCGGTGGCGCCGAGGAGCACGACACGCTTCCGGCGCGGCGCCGGATCGGGGCTGATCGCGGCGCGGCTCACGGCAGCCGGAAAAAATAATACCCGATCGGCGCGACGAGGATGATGCTGTCGCTCAGGTCAAACATCCCGCCGATGCCCGGAATCGTCGCGCCGGAGTCCTTCATGTTGGCGCGCCGCTTCAGCACCGATTCCACGAGATCGGCCACGATGCCGACGATCGCAATCGGCATGGCCATGAGCGCGGCGACGAGCGGCGTCATGTGCGGGGGAAACACCCCGCGCGCGAACCACGCGATCAGCGCGCCGATGCCCATCGAGACGAGCACGCCGCCCACGGCGCCTTCCCACGTTTTCTTCGGGCTGATCTGAGGCGACATCTTGTGTTTCCCAAACGCCATGCCGCTGAGCAGCGCGCCCGTGTCGCAGAACTTCACCACCGCGATGAGCCACAGGCAGAGGAGCAACCGCGCATCGGCCGTGACGGTGTCGCCCGGGAGCGGCGTCACGGTCATCACGAGGTATTTCAGCATCAGCGCCACATAGACGAGGCCGAAGAGCGTCGAGGCCAGCGACTCCACGCGCTTGTCCGGCGTGCGCTCGCCGAGCAGCCGCACCGCAAACACGATCACCGCGAGCGGGAGCAGCCACGAGAGCGGCCACCCGAGCTGCGCCTCGATCCACGGCGAGAGCGTGATGAGCGCCCCGAATGTGAGCCCGAACTTGTCAAACGGATCGTAGCCCGACGCATGCATGAGCGCGTAGAACTCCCGCAGCGTGAGCACCGAGATGAGCCCGATGAGCACGAGGGCGCCCGTCGTCCGGAAAAACCACACCGCGCATCCGACGATGACCCAGAGCGCGACCGTGCTGAAAATGCGTTTGCCCATGCGAGCGGAAGACCGGTTCTAGTTCGTGGGCCGGGTCACTTCGTCGCCGCAGGTTTCAGCTGCTCGCTCGTGAGCCCGAAGCGCCGCTCGCGCCGGTTGTAGTCGGCGATGGCCGCGGCGAGGTCGGCCTTGGTGAAGTCGGGCCAGAGCACGGGCGTGAAGACGAACTCCGCGTAGGCGGCCTGCAGAAGCAGGAAGTTGCTGATCCGCGTCTCGCCGGAGGTGCGGATGACGAGATCGGGATCGGGCATGTCTCCGGTGTAAAGATAGCGGCTGAAGGTCGCCCACGAGCTGTCGTTGAGCTTCTCCTTGCCGGTCGCGACGGCCGCCGCGTAGGCGCGGGCCGCATCGACGATCTCGGTGCGCGCGCCGTAGTTGAGGGCGAGGACGAGCGTGTAGTCGGTGAAGTGCTTCGTCTCCTCCATCGTGGTGCGGAGGAGTTTTTGGATGCCGGCGGGCAGTTCTTCCGTGCGACCGATGGTGCGCAGGCACACGCGATCGCGGACGAAGGTCTCGAGCTCCTTCTTCAGGTAATATTCGAGCAACCCCATCAGGGCGCCGACCTCGTCCTGCGGGCGCTTCCAATTCTCGATCGAGAAGGCGTAGAGCGTGAGCATCCGCACACCGAGATCGCGGGCGGCAAACGTCGCCGTGCGCACGGTCTCGACGCCGCGCCGGTGGCCCTCGATGCGCGGGAGCCCGCGCTGCTTCGCCCAGCGGCCGTTGCCATCCATGATGATGGCGACGTGCTGCGGGACGTTTTCGGCGGGTGCGGACATGCGTTGAGCGGCGACCTTGGGCGCGGGCGAGGGCGTTGACAAGCCGTCAGACAGTCGGTGCCCGTTGATTGACGAGCGCATCGCGGTGAGCACCTTGCGGCATGAAATCGAAGCCATTGACCGAGGCGAAAATCGTGGAGGCGTGCGACCGGCTGAGCGGCTGGGCTTGGAAGCGTCACGCGCTGGCGAAGAGTTTCACGTTCGGCTCGTTCCGGGAGGCGATGAGCTTCATGGTGCGCGTCAGCTACGAAGCCGAGGCGCTGAACCATCACCCTGAGTGGACCAATGTTTACAACCGCGTCGCGATCCGACTGAACACCCACGATGCCGGCGGCAAGGTGACCTCCAAGGACGTAGAGCTGGCGGGGCGGATCGAGAAGATCTCGTGGGTGTAGGACTGTAGGCGGGGTGCCC
>JANOCA010000221.1:0-16674 GCA_031411915.1 Opitutaceae bacterium | reverse complement strand
GGCGCGCTTCGCGCCCCTCGCAATGACACATTTGGATTTGTAGGGCCTGAGCTCGCTCAGGCCAAAGCGCACTCGAACGCCAAGAAAGGCCTGAGCAAGCTTAGGCCCTACGATCGGATCGCAACTCCCCCGCCCGCTCCATCTCCTCCCGCCACAACTCCGCCTCCCCGCTCAAGCCATGGACGCGCAACGCCGCCGCGACGTCATGGAGCGTCGGCTCGACGACCACGTGCTTCGGGTCGCCCGGCAGATCGGGCCGCACCTGGCGCGCGAGCGCCCAGCACGCCCACGCGCGCCAGCGGCGTTGCTCGCGGCGCGGGGCGTTCATGCGGTCGGCGTAGTGTTGGAAATGCACGCGCGGGTTGCCGAGAAACACGCCCTCGGGCGTGTGTGCGATGAGCCATGCCATCGCCGCATACGGCAACGGGTGCGCGCGCAATTCCGGCTCCCCGCCCACGAGTTCCGCGCCCAGCGCGCGGTCGAGGCAGAGCAGCGAACGCGCCGCAAAGCCCCGCTGCCAGAGCGCGTGCCCGTATTCCAAGCACGCGAGGTAGAACGCCCCGCCCCGGTCCGCATCGCGAAACGTATGCAGCACCCGCCAGTCGAGCCCCGCGCGCGGCGCAGGCAGATGGGGGCAAGGCGGCAACGGCAAAGACATGGCCCGCTCTCGTGGCGGTGAAGGCGGCGGGCGTCAACCGTTGGCCAGACAACTGTTTGGCCATCGCCTCCACGCGGCTCGGAAATACTCGTTGCGACGTGAGTGATGCCGCCCCTTTCGGTATTCGCGGCGGATTCAGCTTTGTGCGCGGGCTGCATCCACCCCAACTGGCCACACTGGGAGCGCCGGCCAACTCCGTCAGCCGAGGCAACGAATCCATATTCGTTTTGACGCCAGTCCTCGGACGAGGAACGTCTCTTCATGCGACTGGAGCTCTGCCTGCGAGCATTGATGCTGGTTTTTGCCGCGGCCTCGTGCGGATGTTCATTGATCAGCTCGGTGATCAGCACGGGGGCGCGATCGGCGATTGTAGTCCTAGTGCGCAGTGAAGTAACGACCGCAGGTTACGGTTCATTGCCAATGCCACCACGCGATGAGATAAAGTCTGCCCTCTCGCAGCGAATGCTCTGGCTCGCCGATGACAAGCGTGCGGCCCAATGGATTGCCTTTGTCGAGGTTCGCACGCCGCCGACACCCTTGCAACAGTTCGGCCTCACTGTGGTTGAGGTGAGAAAAAATCCAGACTGGGATCCTCGGGCTGTCTCGACTCCAATCTCGGCGCGGGATCTACGCCTGCCGACCGCATTCGATCTCGCGGAGGCGGGTGAGCAAAATGAGCGCAGCCTCGTCAGCAGCAGAAAGTGATCCCCTACGTTCTCGATAAGTTTAGCCGGGCCCACAAGAGCTGACGAGCCGCTGCAGTCGGGGAAAGTGGGTGTGTCTTAACGCGACGTCACGCACGTCGCTCTTCTCGCATGCCCTTGCCCGCGTTTGATCTCGCACGGCGTTACAGCTTTCGCTTGGCGCGCGCGTGCGTTTCGCCGACAACGGCGCGCCCTTGAATCCGTCGCCTTCGCCCTCCGCCCCCTCGCCCACCGTGCATGAAATCGCCGGGTGGCGGCGCGCGCTGCTCTGGCCGTTTGGGCTGCTGCTGCGGCTGTGGGGGCGCTCGCTGCGCTTCGACGCCACGCCGGCGGACCTGCTGGCCTACGCGAAGAAGGACGAGCCGGTCGCGATGGTGCTGTGGCACAACCGGCTCTTCCTCGCGGCGGAGATTGTGCGGCGCTACCGCGGGGGGCGGCCGGCGTATGCGCTCGTGAGCGCGAGCCAGGACGGCGCGTGGCTGAGCGCGTTCTTCGCGCTCGCCGGCCTCGCCACGGTGCGCGGCTCGAGCAGCCGGCTCGGGCGCGAGGCGGCGACGGCGCTCATCGACACACTGCGCGCCGGCCACGACATCGGCCTCACGCCCGACGGGCCGCGCGGGCCGCGTTACGAGCTGAAGGCCGGCGGCATCGTTGTCGCGCGCCGCGCGCACGCGCCGCTGCTGCTGATCGGCGGCGAGTTTGAGTCGGCGTGGCGGCTGCGGAGCTGGGACCGGTTTTATCTGCCCAAGCCATTTTCGCGCGTGCGCATGCGGGCGGAGATCATCCCCGCCGCGCAGCTCGCAGACCGCGACGCCGCGATCGCGCTTGTGCAGGCGCGGTTGCTGGCGATGAACCGGGATTGAGGTAGGGCACGGACTCCGCTCCGCGCCTTTTGCGCCAAAGCGGCGGCCAACGGAATGGCCGCCCTAACCGCCGCACAACGCTCACTCGAATCGTAGGGCCTGACCTTGGTCAGGCCGTTTGACCGAAACGCGGAAACGGCACGGAAGGCCTGAGCAAGCTCAGGCCCTACGCTGCCGAGTCGCTCCCTCAGAACTCCGGCGTCAGCGTCACGTTGCCGCCGGCGGGCACGGTGTAATCCGGGCCGGTGTTCCAGGTGAGGTCGTTGACGAGGAACTTGAAGGTGTGGCCGCGCGCCGACTCGGGCAGCACGACGCGCCAGAAATTGTCCTCCATGCAGTCCATGACGAGCCCTTGGTCCCAGCTTAGGCCGGCGCCCTCGCCGCGGATGAAGAGCGCGTTGCCGAACCCGATGTCGATGCGCGCGCCGATCGTGGTGAGCACGGGCCTGCTGGCGACCGGCTTCACGGTCGCCGGTTTCACGGTGGCCGGCTTTACGCTGGCCGGCGCGCGCTTGGCGGCGGGAGGAGTCGGCCGCGCGGGAGCCGATGTCTTCGCCTTGGCGGGCGCGGTGGTCTTGGCTTTCGCGACGGACTTGGCCGGCGCGGCGGTTTTGGTCGCAGGGGCGGGCGACTTGGCGGTTTTGGTCTTGGTATTTTTGGATGCGCTCATGTGTGGTGAACGGAGTGTGGCTAACCCCTTAATCGCAGAGAGGCCTAGCAAATGCGAAGCCAGCGCGCCAGCCACGACTTGCCCTCGTCGTTGAAACGTCACCCGCCCCCGGCAAACCCCACGGCCCGCAGCCAATTACGCGCAAAGGATTCCGCGAGTCATGGTTCAATTCGCGGGCAATGGAGCGCATATCGGCCTCCAGCCACCGCGGAGGAGAGGGCGCCCTGCGCGGCTTTGTCCGTCTTCTGACCTGCCCCCGGGCTCGCCGAGTCGAAGCTCGCAGTTGCCCGTATGGCCCGCCTCCGCCCGCTAGCCGCGGGCTTCGGCGAATCATGGCTGTGCCATGCTTAGCCTCATCGGCGGTCGGACGCGCCCGTGCTTCTCTAGTAGCTTCGCGGGGCATGCTTCGCCTTCGCTGCGCTTCGGCGAAGCATGGTGGACCGGATCGGGATCAAACCGACGACCTCGTCGTTGCGAACGACGCGCTCTATCAACTGAGCTACCGGCCCCCAAAGGGAGCGTGAGGTATTGGGAAAACGCCGCGGGCAAGTAAACACCTATTTTTGCGGGGAAAAACGCTCGCGATTCCGCGTGCAAGGTAGGGCGCGGACTCCGCTCCGCGCCTGTCCCGCATTCATCCAGCCGGCGGCGAGCGGAGTCGCCGCCCTACCCGTCATTAATCCACGCGTCCCGGCCCCGGCAGCCGCGCGAAGACCAGCTTGCCGCCGCCCGTCGGCAGCACGCTCACGATCTCCGCCTCGACGCGCTGGCCGATGTGGTGCTTGCCGCCGTGGACCACGACCATCGATCCGTCCTCGACGAAACCCACCGCCTGGCCCTCCTCCTTGCCGGGCTTCACCAAATCGATCTCGATGCGTTCGCCGATCATCAGTTCGGGGCGCAGCGAGCGCGCGAGGGTGTTGAGGTTGAGCCACACCACGCCCTGAAACTCGGCCATCTTGGCGAGATTGTAGTCTGTCGTGAGGAGCTTGGCCCGCATCGACTGCGCGAGGAAGACGAGCTTTGCGTCCATGTCGCCCGGCTTGCCGACGTCGCTCTCGGTGATGCGGATGTCGACGTGCTTGATTTTGCGCAGCTCGTTGAGCGTCTCGAGGCCGCGCCGGCCGCGCGCCTGCTTGTGGGCGTCGGGCGAATCGGCGATGGCGCCCAACTCGTTGAGCACAAAGCGCGGGATCACGAGCGCCGAGCCGAGAAAGCCCGCCTCGCACACGCGCGCGATGCGCCCGTCGATGAGCACGCTCGTGTCGACCACGACCAGCGGCACATCGACCTCGTGCGGCACGAAGCGCACGTAGGGGATCACGAGGTTGAACTCATCCTTGCCCCGCAGCGCGATCACCGTCGCGAGATACGGGCAGATCAAAAACAACGCGAGGCGCACGAGGTAGATGGTGCTCTTGTCGCCCTGCTCGAGGAGCGGCGAGGAGCCGATCATGTGCGCGACGAGCAGGCCCGCGCCGATCCCGAACGTCACCGCCGAGAGCCCGCGCAGCGAGAAGCCCTTCAGCATCACATCCACCAGGACCACGAGCAGCCCGATGCACAGGCCCACGGCGAGCGCGACAACTTGGAAGCGATCCCAGTCCGTAACCGTGTAGCACACGAGCCACCCGGCCGCCGCGCACAGCGCCACAAACGTGATTCGGATCGGCAGGAGGGTGTGGTTCATGGAGTGGGCGGCCCTACTTCCACGACCGCAGCACAAAGATCACCGCCGGCACCCCAATCATCACCGCCATCATCCAGTAGAGAAGCAGCTGCACACGGCGGGCTTTTAGCTTTTCAGCCTCGGACGGTTCCATTTCGGTGCAGCGCACCAAACCGCCCACCGCATGACAACGCAATACTGGCTCGTGAAGTCCGAACCCGAAACCTACTCGTGGGGCGAATTCGTTCGCGACGGCTCAACCGCGTGGACCGGCGTCCGCAACTACGCCGCTCGCATTCATCTCAACACCATGCGCCCGGGCGATCGCGTGCTCTACTACCACAGCGGCGGCGAAAGGGCCGTCGTCGGCACCGCCGAGGTGACGAAGGCGGCGTTTCCCGACAAGACCGCCGATGAGCCCGGCTGGGTCGCCGTCGAACTCAAGGCCGGCGCCGCGCTCGCCCAGCCCGTCACACTCGCAGGCATCAAAGCCGAGCCTGCGCTCGCGAAGATGACGCTGCTGCGCATCTCGCGTCTCTCCGTGCAACCCGTAGCTCGCGCGGAGTTCGAACGGATCGTGAAGATGGGGAAGTGATCCGCGCAGTCCGTGTCTCCTCTTTGTCATTGCGAGGAGCATTGCGACGAAGCAATCCAGCTAGAATTCAGACTGGATTGCCACGCCCGGCTGCGCCGGGCTCGCAATGACAAACTGCTTTTGAATTCTCGCTGCTGACGTTTCCATCACGCCCGTGTCTCCCCTCCCCCAGCTCACGATCCTCGCCCCCGGCCTGCTCGGCGGTTCCGTCGCCCGCGCGGCGCGCGCCCACGGCGCAGCCAAGCGCATCGTGATCTGGGCCCGTCGGCCCGAGGCGCGGCTCGCGCTCCGCGAGCAGCCATGGTGCGACGCCGTCGCCGACACACCCGAGGAAGCCGCGCGTGAGGCGAGCCTCGTCGTCATCGCCGCCCCCGTCGATCGCATCGTGCCGCTCGCGCAACAGATCGCGCGGGCGCTCCCGGCCGGCGCGCTCGTGACCGACGTCGGCAGCGTGAAGGGCGACATCGCGCGCCTCGGGGCCGCGGCCGTGGCGCCCCGCGCGCACTTCATCGGAGCGCATCCGATGGCCGGCTCGGAGAAAACCGGCTGGGAGCACGGCACCGCGGAACTGTTTCAACACCGGACCTGTTTCATCACTCCTTTGCCCGACAGCGATCCGCGCGCGGTGGAAAGCGTGGCGGCCTTCTGGCGCGCGCTGGGGTCCGAGGTCGTGAGCGTCGGCGCCGATGAGCACGACGAGATCGTCGCGCACATCAGCCACCTCCCGCAGGTCATCGCGTCGAGCCTCTGTGCGTTTCTCGCCACGCGAAATCCCGGTTGGCGCAACCACGCCGGCGGCGGCCTCCGCGACACCACGCGCATCGCCGGCAGCGACCCACAGCTCTGGCGCACGATCCTCGAGCAGAACCGCGACGAAGTTCTGCGCGCGCTGCGCGGCTTCGAGGACGAACTGCACGCCTTCCAAGTCGCCCTCTCCAACCGCGACTACGTCGAGATCGCCGCCCGCATGGAGCGCGGCAAAGCCTACCGCGATCAGTTCCGCCCGCGGCCGTGAAGGCGCACGGCAGTTTGTGTAGGTCGGGCTTTATGCCCGACGCTCATCGTTCGTTTCCAAACCTGTCGGGCGTAAAGCCCGACCTACATCGCTACAAACCGTCGATACAGCGCCTCGTAGCGCGGCACGATGGCTTCGGCGGAGAAGAGGGAACGCGCGCGGCGCTGCGCCGCTTGGCCTAGAGCCACTCGTTTCGCCGGATCGCGGAGGAGTGATTCCACGGCACGCGCGAGTGAATCGGCATCGCCGCTCGGCACGAGCACCCCGTGCTCGCCGTTGACCGCGACCTCGGGAATGCCGCCGACGGCGGTGGAGACACTTGGGCAGCCGAACCACATCGCCTCGAGAATCCCGAGACAGAAGCTCTCCGTCTCCGAGCTGAAGAGCCCGAGGTCCGCGGCCTGCAGGTAATCCTCCACGTCGAAGACCTTTGGCTTCACGATCACACGCTCCTCTAGGCCGAGCCGGCGCACTTGGTCTGTGAAGGGCGCGAAGTCGCCGCCGGCGAGGATGACGAGCTTGAAAGCCTCCCTCGGACGCACGCGCGCCACGGCGTCGAGCAGGAGGTCGATGCGTTTCACGGGGCGCAGATTCGAGAGATGCACGATCATCGTCTCGTCGCGCAGGCCGAGCTCGCGGCGGACTTCCTCGCGCGAACGACGCGGCGGGCGCGGCGCGTAGAAATTATGGATCACATCGACGGGGCGATCGACCGTGAGCAGCCGGTAAGTTTCATCGCGCAGCCACGCCGAGACGGCGGTGACGGCCTCCGACTGCATGAGCGCGTGCCGGATCGCCGGGCCGTAGCCGGCGTCGCGGCCGAGCAGCGTGGTGTCAGTGCCGTGCAGGGTCGTGACCACCCGCGGGCGTTTGCCCTCGGGCAGCATCGAGCGCGCGAGGATCGCGGCGGTCGCGTGCGGCACAGCGTAGTGGACGTGCAGCACATCGAGCGCGTGGTCGCGCGCGACCTCCGCCATCTTCACCGAGAGCGGCAGCGTGTAGTCGGGATACTTGAACAGCTCATAGTCATTGATCACGACCGGGTGGAAATGCAGCCGTGGCGCATTTTCCGGCAGCCGGAACGGCCGCTCGTAGCTGATGAAATGGACCTCATGCCCGCGCTGCGCCAGCTCCTCGCCGAGCGCCGTCGCCAAAATGCCGCTGCCGCCGACGGACGGATAGCAGGTGATGCCGATTTTCAGGGAGCCAGCGGACATCGGATCACAATTCCGTCCCGCCTCTTCCGAGGCGGGCTACTTCAGCCGTAGCCCTGCTCGGAAGAGCAGGGATTCTGCGTGGCCATGCGGTAAACCCATTCACGATTCAGAACCGCCGCGCGGCGCGCCCGAGCGTGGCGAGCGAATCGACCACCAGCGCGTCGGCGGGAAAGAGCGGGATGGCGTGCGCGAGGCCGGCGCGCAGGCCGTTGAGCCGTGCGCGGGTGAGCACCAGCTCGGCGTAGTTGCGCGTCTTCATCTGCGAGGCGTGGGCCTCCATCGCGGCTATCCAAGCCGCGACAACCGCTGGATCGGAAACATCCACGAGCACGCGGCCCAGATCCGTCGGCTCGGCATCGGGCGAGACCGCGTAGAAAAACAACTGGCCGATGGCGTGGGGTTTCATCCGGCGCAGTTCCTTCAATCCGCCAAAGCGCGCCAGCCGCGCCGCGTCGCGCACCATGCGCCCCAGCTTCACGTGATCAGGGTGCTGGTTCTCCACGGTGCTCGTCGCCAGCACGGTCGTCGGCCGCACGCGGCGGATGAGGCCGGCGAGCTTGATGACATGCAGCGCGCGCTCCTCGAAGTGCGCATCGCCGCCCAGATCGATGAACTCGATGCTCGCGCCCATCATCGCGGCGGCGCGCTTCGCCTCGCGCGTGCGAATGGCCGGCGTGCCGTGCGAGCCCGCTTCGCCGCGCGAGCAGATGACGAGATGGACCTTCCGGCCGGCTTTCGCCTCCGCGGCAATCACACCGCCGCAGCCAAACTCGATGTCGTCCGGGTGCGCGCCGAAGGCGAGGAGAGTAGATGCCGAGGAAGACATAAAGGTGTTCAAGCCGTTGAGGTAGCCCTGCTCGTGAGAGCAGGGACCATGCGCTCACGATAAATCACTTCGGTCCCGCCTCTCACGAGGCGGGCTACACTGAGGAATATCTCAGTGCCAGGCTTCATCGGAGCGATCGATCGTGTCACGGCTGACAAAGGTAATCTCAGGCGCGTCCTCCTTGCGCAAGTAGGCTTGTTCACCCGCCCCGGCGATGTAGTGCGTGCAGCACACGACCGTCTGCATCCAGCGCAGGCGCGTGTCGCGCGTGGGCGAGATTTGCGCCTTGGTCACGGCGCAGGGCGGCAGCGTCACGTAGGTGTCGCCGCCCTCATGGAGCTTGAGCACGCCGTCCATCATCCGCGCACGCACGATCTCGCCGGCGTGGGGCACGTCGGCGAAATAGTCCGTGACGTCGCAGGCCGCCGCGCGCACCGCGGGGTCGCCGGAGCGCACGACCCGGATGCCCTCGAGCAGGCCCATGCGCCGATACAGCTCGAGGCAGAAGTCCGCGACGTTCGTTGCCGCCACCTGCTTGAAGGCCTCGACCCGCTCCGGCGAGACGTAGGCGCCGAGCTGCCGCGCAGTCGTCGCCTGCCAGCCGGGCGCGATGCGCTTCAGGAAAAGCGGCGACCATTTGCGCTGGACCTTGTTTTCGATGGTGAAGTTCAGGGTCGCGGGCTCGTCCGTCTTGCGGTGCCGCAGGATCGTCTGCGTCTCGCGCGCATCGTGATCGCTGTCGTGGTAGAAGAACACGATCTCGCCGCCGATCTCGGACTGAAGCCGGCGCGCGGTCTCGAACTTGGCGAAGAGAAACCGCCGCGGGAAAAACCCGCACGGCTGCTGGCCGAAGCAAATGACGGGGCTGCTCATGGCAGCAAACCGAGTTCACCGCGGATTACGCGGATAACGCGGATGAATCCCCTAGGAGCCGGTGCCTTCATCCGCATCATCGGTGTAATCCGCGGTCAATTTTCTGCGGCAACACCGCCTGCAGCACGACCGCGAACAGCACGCACGCCGCGCAGCCGATGGGGTTGAGCCAGAGGTAGGCGATGCTGCCGTAGAAATAAATCGCGAGCACCACGAGCTGCGCGGCGATGGCGGCCCAGAAGACCGCGGAGCCCTTCACCCACTTCAGGAAAAACGCCACGACGAACACGCCGAGCAGCGCCGGATAGAAGATCGAAGCCACGATGTTCAGCGCCTCGATCAGGTTTTCCGCGAAGCTCACGAAGAGCGCGAAGCCGATCGCGAAGAGGCCCCAGAGCGCGGTGAACCATTTCGCGTTCCGCACATTTCGCGCCTCGTCGCGCTCCGCGAGCGGACGGAAGCTCCGCCAGAGATCGATCGTAGTGGTGGTGCCGAGGGCATTGAGCTCGCCCGCCTTCGACGACAGCGCGGAGGCAAACATCACCGCGAGCAGCAGCCCGATCACGCCGTGCGGGAGCTGGGTGAGGATGAAGGTGATGAAGACGTAGTCGGAATCCTTCGTGCGCTTCGCGGAGGGATCAGCGGCTTGGAGGGCGGCGCGGGCCTCGTTGCGCACGGCATCGGAGTTCTTTTGCGCGGCGGCGAGCGCGGTGCGCGCGGCCGTCTCGGCGGCGGCATCGCCTCGGTCGTGCGCGGCTACCCACGCGCGAATTTTCTCCTGCTTGTCGTCGTGCGCGGCGGCGTGCTTTTCCTCGAGGGCCTTGAACTTCGCGCCGTCAGCACCCTGCACCTGCCGCTGCCATTGCGTCTGGTTGAAGATGACCGGCGTGCCGGGCTGGAACTGGTAGAACACGAACAGCAGCGCGCCGAGCATCACGATGCCGAATTGCATCGGGATTTTGAAGACCGCGTTGAACATCAGGCCGAGGCGGCCCTCGCGCAGCCGCGCGCCGCCGAGGTAGCGCTGCACCTGCGACTGGTCGGTGCCGAAATACGAGAGCGAGAGGAAGAACCCGCCGAGGATGCCCGTCCAGATGGTGTAGCGTTGCTTGAGATCGGGCGTGTAGCTCACGGCCTCGAGCTTGCCCATCGCGCCGGCGATGTGCGCGGCGTCCGGCGGGAGCTTGATGAGCAGCACCACAAACGCCGTGATCATGCCGCCGAAGATGACGCCCATCTGGAGCCGTTGCGTGAGGTTCACGGCCGCGCTGCCGCCCGTGACCGTGTAGACGATCGCGACGAGGCCGGTGCAGATGATCGTGAGGTCGAGCCGCCAGCCCAGGACGGTCGCGAGGATAATCGCGGGGGCGTAGATGGTGATGCCGGCCTGCAGGCCGCGCTGGAGCAGAAACAGCCCCGCGCCGAGCAGACGGGTCTTCTGGTCGAAACGTTGCCCGAGGTATTCGTAGGCAGTGTAGACGCCGAGCTTCCGGTAGATCGGCAGGAAGACCGCGCAGACCACGATGAGCGCGAGCGGGAGGCCAAAATAATTTTGGATGAACGCGATGCCGTTCTCGTAGGCGACGCCGGGCAGCGAGAGGTAGGTGATGGTGCTCGCCTGCGTGGCCATCACCGAGATGCCGATGGTGCCCCACTTGGTGGTGGCGCCGCCCTTGAGGTAGGTGTCGAGCTTGTCGGTGTGGCGCGTGCGCCACGTGCCGTAGGCGGCGATGCCGACGATCGCGCCGAGGAGCACGAGCCAGTCGAGGGCGTTCATCCGTAGTGGCGGGCGAAGAAGGTGAGCGCGATCACCATGGCGACGAAGCAGCCGAAGACGAAGAGATACACCCCGCGCCAGGAGCGGAAGCCGGGCACGCCGGGCGACTCGGCGTCATTGGGATCAGGCGGGGGCGGCGCGCTCATGGGGTGGATGGCGCGACCTCGCGCGAACACGCCGCCCGACAACGCGACACCCGCTGGGCTGGGCCGCGGGGCGGCGTTGAGGTGGGGAGGCTCATCATGAAAATAAAACCGTGAACGGGTTCGGTTGAGAAATCCAATCCAGAACTTAATTCCGACTCACCGTCCGCGCAGAAATCGAGGGTCACGTTTCGCCATTCGACACGTCGGGCGTCGTCGCTCATGAGATCGCGACGTCCGCGAGTCTCCCTTCCCCATCCCATGCGCCGCTTCCTCATCCTCGCCCTGCCCTTCGCCGTCCCCGCGTTTGCCGCCAATGCCCCCGCGCCCGCCGGCCCCGGCGGCCCGACGATCTCAATCGAGGAATTTGATCCGAAGTCCACGCTCCGCGTCCCCGAGCACAAGCCGACGCGCGCGAAGTTCCCGTTCATCGAGGTCCACTCGCACCAGCGCGATTTGTCCCCGGCACGCCTCACGCAGCTCATCGCGGACATGGACAGCCTCAACATGGGCCTGATGATCAACTCGCCCGTCGGCGGCGGGCAGGGCAAGTGGGTGGCCGACGCCGTCACCGCAATGACGGGGCACGCGCCGACGCGCTTCCGGGTGATGACCAACATGGACCAGTCTAATCTCGAGGATCCCGGCTACGGCGCGCGCGCCGCCGCCCAGCTCGAGACCGACATCAAGGCGGGCGCCATCGGCCTCAAGGTCTGGAAGGGCTTCGGCATGACGCTGCAGGACAGCCAGGGCCGCATCAAGGTGGACGACCCGCGCTTCGATCCAGTGTGGGCGATGGCCGGCAAGCACAAGATTCCCGTCCTCATCCACACCGCCGATCCGTGGGGCCTGTTTCAGCCGATGGACAAGAACAATGAGCGCTGGCTCGAGCTCAAGCTCCAGGTGCGCCGCAACCAATCCGCGCAGACGACCTACACGTGGGAGCAGCTCATCGAGGAGCAGCACCGGCTCTTCGCGCGCCACCCGCAGACGATCTTCATCGCCGCGCATCTCGGCTGGCTCGGCCACGACCTCGGCAAACTCGGCGAGCTGCTCGACCGCCTGCCCAATGTCTACGCCGAGATCGGCGCCATCACGAGCGAGCTCGGCCGCCAGCCGCGCAGCGCGCACCGCTTCTTCGTGAAATACCAGGACCGGATTCTCTTCGGGAAGGACCTCTACAGCGTGCCGGAATATCACGTCTATTTCCGCCTGCTCGAGACCGACGACGAGTATTTCGACCCGATCCGGAAATACCACGGCATCTGGAAACTCTACGGCCTCGCACTGCCGGACGACGTGCTGAAAAAACTCTACTACAAGAACGCGCTGAAGCTCTTCCCCGGCCTGCCGTCCGCCGGATTCCCGCAATAGCCGCCGCCCGAGTGGCGCGGCGCGGGAAAGGTCGATCACTTGAGACTCGCGAGCAGCTCGTTGTTGAGGCGCACGTATTCGTCCTTGAGTGCGCCCTGCGCCTGCTTGGCGCCCGCGAGTGAGAGTTCGGCGGCGGCGCGGGCGCCTGCCTTGTCACCCGCGGCGGCGAGGATACGGGCCTTGCGGTAGGTGAAGGGGAAACGGAAATTCTCCGGCTGCGCCGCGATGCCGAGGTCCATCCACTGGGCGGCTTTCTTGAGGTCGAGGTTGTGATCGAGGTAGAACATCGCGGCCGGGATATAGGGCTTCTTCTCGGCGCTGGACGCCATCACGGCCTCGATCTGCGCCTGCACCTTGGGCACGACATCGAACTGGAGCGGCACGGAGACGACGGTGTTTTCCCAGACAAGGTTGAGCGCCGCGGAGTCGTCGCGGATCTGATTGATGTCGATCAGGAAAGTCTCGACGAGCACGTCGCCCAGCGAGTTGGCCTTCACCGTGGCGCGCGCGACATCGTCCTTCGCGTTGTAGGAATAGGAGCCCCACTGCTGGTTGGCGGAGCTAAGGATGACGGTCCACTCCTCGCGGCCGAGCTGCGCGAAGAGCGCGTATTTGCCCGCGGGCACGTCCTTGCCGCCGAATTTCACCGGCGTGCTGAAGGTGATGGTCGTGGCGTTGTTGGCGCCGACGCGCCAGATGGAGCCGAACGGCTCGAGGCCGCCGAAGATCTTGCGCCCCTTCACGCCCGGGCGGGCATACACGATCTCGATGTCGGTGAGGCCCACACGCTGCTTGAGCGTCGAGGCGGGGCTGGGAGCCGGGATGTCGATGGCGGGCGCCTGCGCAAATGCAGCGGCAGCGAAAAGCGCGCTGCACGTGAGCGCGCGAAAAACGGAAAAGGGGAGAGGGACGGTGATCATGGCGGAGTTGAGGGCGGTAAACGTGACTGGAGCAGGTGGGCGCCGACAATCACGAAGCGACGAATTTTCGCAACGGGCAGGACGAAGTGAGGGGAGGAGGATGCAAACCCTAGGGAGGTGTAGCGGCGACCCATCGAACAAATCGCGCTTGAGCAAAAAAATCCTGCTCCCACGTTTTCCCACTAAAATGAGCAACACGAAGTTGGCACGACCTGCTAGCTGATGAACACGCGGTTTCAGGTGACGGGGAAGGCACAAGGAAAAGAAGGCACCGAGCATCTGATCTGGAATGCGCTGAGCGCGTTGATTGCCGGAGGGACGACGCTGGTTGTCTTCCGGGAGGAAGGAAACAGATGGCTTCTTGGTGCGCTTGTCGTCCTTACCATGATAGCGGTTTGGTTCCTATGGCGGACGATAATCGAGGTTCGTTCAGACACGGAGTGGGCCTTTTCTGTCGAGGACGACGTCCTTCGTTGGCGAACATATCGCGATGGGAAGGTCGCCTTAGACGCGGAAATCACGATCAGCGAAATACGCTCATTGATTTACCATCCACCCGGCGAGGGCCATGCTGCCCTGAGCTTGGAGCTGAGCGACGGCTCGACCAAGATTTTGCCATCACTTACAGGAATTCCCGACGACGAGGCGTTGTTAGCACTCATCAATTTCTGGAGAGCCGAGTATGCCCACATACCGATTCGAAACCTCGGCGACGCCAAAGATGGGAATGTGCACCTCGGTTCCTAACGCAACGGACAGAGCGCTGATTGATTTCCGTTCTGTCCCACAAAACGCGTTCGCGGACTACCCAGTCGCGCACAGAGGTGCGCGCCCCACCCTCAGAGATCAAACTTCACCGACGCGATGTAGAGCGCGGGGTCGACGATGCGGTAGGCGAGCGGGACGCCGTTGGGGAAGGCGCCGATGGGTTGGAGGCGGCCGTTTTCGCCGAGGTTGCGGACGTTGAGCTGGAAGGTCGCGCCGATCTTTTTCGCGAAGAGTTTCGTGCGGTAGCTCACGAAGGCGTCCACGTAGTAACGGGACTTGTCGTAGATCGGGCGGTTGGGATCGAGCTCGGTGATCGAGGCGGGAAACTGCTGCACGCCGTAATAGCCGATGCCGCCCTTGTCCTCCCAGCGCAGCGCCCCGCCGACGCCGACATTGCGCAGCCAGCGGTGCTGCGTGAGGCCGGAGAGCTGGAGACTCTGCGCCATCTTGAAGCGGTATTTGCGGATCTGGGGGTTGGCCTTGCCCTGCTGCTGGAGGATGATCCGGAGCGGGACGTCGACGTTGTTGGTGAAGGCCTGGCGCGGGGTGTTGCCGCCGTAGTTGGTTTCCCACCACCGCGTGCCGGTGCGCTGATCGACGACGGTCGTCCAGATCGGCATGCGCTGCGCGATCCAATCGGTGGTGGTGCGGGAGACGTTGGTGTTGGTCGTCTCGGTCTCGGAGAGCGAGGCCTGCATCGTCCAGTATTTCGCCGGGTTGAAGTTCAGCTCGATCTCGGTGCCTCGGGACTCGACGTCCTGCGTGGCGGAGATGCCGGGATCGGGCAGCACCAGTTCCTGCTGCTCCTCGATGGAGAGGCCGGTCTGGCGCGCGATCTCGGCGTCGATCTGCGCGGGGGTGAACGCGGGGTTGGCCTGCGTGATCCACGCGCGGGCGTTGTTCACGAGCTGGTGGGCGTCGTTTTGGAACACGTCGATGCGCAGCGTGCGCTGCGCGATCGTGGCGGCGTCGCCGTTGCGGGTCCTGATGCGCTTGGTCTCGAAACGGTTCACGCGGAGGACGAACTTGCCGTCGTTCAGATTGAGCCAGAAGCCGTAGTCCTTGCCCTCGCCCGTGGAATTGGGGAGCTGGCTGCGAAACACGTCCTGCTGCGGGCCCTGCGGGATGAAGCTGTCGCTCTGGTTGTAGGTGAGCGTAAGGCCATTCAGGAGACGCGCGCCGAAGCCGGCGACGCCGTCGCCCTGCGTGGCGCGCGAGACGAAGCCCAGTTCGCGGAACGGACGCAGCACGCCGCCGGCGGTCTTGGTGCGGCCGCCGTTGACGGCGTAGTCGCCCGCAGCCCAGCGGTTGATGACGTCGTAGTTGAAGTCGCTACCGTCGGCGAGGAGTGCGCGCGGCTCGAGGCCGCGCTTGTCGTAGACCTTGTCGTCACGCACGCCGAAGGTCGTCACGAGGCGACCGCCGAGGAACATGCTCTGAATCACGCCGCCGGTGGTCTTGGTGAGCGTGAGGGAGTTGCTGCCGCCGCCGGCGCTGTCGAGCGTGGGCCGCTGATCGAGGCGCGCGGGCTCGCGCTGGAAGACGCCGGTGGCGGCATTGCCCCAGACGTAGGTGGCCGGGCCGTAGTTGAACGTGCTCGGCGCGTAGTCGGCATTGGTGCCGTTCGCGTCGCCAACATAGTAGCGAAAATAGCCGCGGAAGCGCGCGTTGGCGGAGGTCTGGCCGCCGGCAATGTTGCCGTTGAGCGCAGGCAGCGTGCCGGGCGGCACCCACGCGTGGCTCGAGGCGAGCACGTCACGGTAGCTGTAGCGGCGCGTGATCGCGGAGGAGAATTCGTCGTAGCCGGTGAGCTGATGCAGGCCGAGCCAGTTGAGGGCGTTTTTCTCCTGTGTGAGATCGAGCCGGTAGGCGATCTGGCCACGGGTCGTCTCGCCGCGGCCGGGAATCCATTGCGTGAGCGGCTGGTCGAGGCCGAGGTAGGGACGGCCGAAGAAAGGATTGGGCGAGCCGTCGAGCAGGCGCGCGTTCACATCGACGAGCAGGTAGTTGGTCGCGGCGGTGCCGAAGATATTCCGTTGGTAGCGCAGCGAATCCTCGCGTGCCCAGTCGCCTTGCGCGACGAGCGTGTGCCGCGGCGTGTTGAGCAGCACCTGCTGGAGCTGCACACGCGAGGTGAGCGTGCGATCCATCAGGCGGTTCATCGCGCCGAGATTGGTCTCGGACCAATCGTAATAAGTGCCATCGCTGAGCGTGGGCGTCGTCGTGAAGAGTGGCTGGCTCGCAAAGCGGCCCGACGCCACGCCCGCGGCGGGACTCGCGGCCATGTAGCGGTTGTTAGAGTTGTTGAGCAACGGCGAGACGGAGGCGTTGGTGTTGCCGGTGGGCGTGGTCCAGTAAGCTACAGAGCCGCCGTCGATGAACACGTAGCTCTTGTCCGCGCCGGAAAACGTGCGCTGAAAAACATCGGGGATGTTGTTGTCGCTCGTGATGGCGGTGCGCGTGGCCTGCGGGCCGGCGCCGTTGAGGCCGTAGGCGACGCCGTTGAGCGTGTAGGTCGAGGTCACGGGGTCCCACGCGGGCCGGCCGCTCTGGATCCAATAGGAGACGCCGTCGCGCGGCATGATGGTGTTGGGCCGGTTGC
>JANOCA010000220.1:0-10899 GCA_031411915.1 Opitutaceae bacterium | reverse complement strand
GCGCGAAGAGCCGCGCGCCGTGGGCGGAGTCCTTGAACTGGTAGGCGGTCGTCTGGTAGATCGGCACGGCGCGCGCGCGGGTGGTGGGATCGATTTCCTGGCCGGCGTGCAACTGGAGGGTTTCGAAATTCATGAGGGTGTGGAGGACGGGGAGGGGATGGAAGGGAGCGAGGCGCGGGAGAAGATTTTCGATTCCGGATCACGCGGCAACTGCCGATTTCCTCGCGCGGATAAGTCCCGGGGGAGCGGCGGCGAAAGGCGGCGAGCGCTATGCCGGCGAAGGCAGGGCCGTGGATGCGGAGGGTCGCGTGTTTCAGCCGGCACCGCGCCGGAAGCGAAAGGACCCGGGCTGACCGCGGCGATCAATCCCTAGCGATCAATGGTGGTGATGATGGTCGTGATCGTGGTGGTGATGCGCGTGGTGATCCTCCTGTTTCCGCGAGCGCTTCTTGGCCCGCGGTTCGGGCCGCTCGATGGTGGCGGCGCGCACAAAGGGATCCGAGCCGAGCACGATGCAACGGCGGATCGGCTCGCCCGTCTTGGGATGCTTCTTCAGCGGCGCATCCTTGATCGACTGTTGGATTTCGTAGCGACGCGCGGCTTTGCCGGCGCGTGGCAGGGTTTCGTAGACGTAGGTTAGCATGGGGACTGAAAAGGGTGAGGCAGGCCAACAACGTGGCGGTGTCGGGCGCGGAGGCCAGATTTTCCAATTGGCACCGGGAGGATCGTTGAAGGCGGGTTGGCGGCTAGGGTAACTCCCCATGGCGGGCCTTGGGCTCGCGATATAGTGTTTCCCATCTGCGCGCTGACTGAAACGCGCCCATTCCCATGCCGGCCCCAGCACTGAATCCGCGGCCAGCCAAGGCGACCCAGAGCCGGACGGACCGCGCCGGCTCTGGATCGTCGCGGCGTTTCGTGCGGGCGAGGACGCGCGTCGGTGCCATCATTGCGGGGCTGCGCGCGATTCCGCGCGGTCGCTATGCGGCCCTCCTCTCCGGACTGCTTGGCTTGGTCATCCTGCGTTCGTTCATTGGGGCGCACGACCTCGCCACCTGGGCCCTTGAAAACGTTCCCGTCGCGATCGGCCTGGCTTTCCTCGGGGTCACCTACCGGCGCATGCCGCTCTCGCGAATCAGCTACACGCTGATTTTCCTGTTCTTCTGCCTGCACGAGACGGGCGCGCACTGGACTTACGCCAAGGTGCCCTACGATGAGTGGTGGGAAAATCTTTTCGGCGTGACGCTCAATTCCCAGCTCGGTTTCTCGCGCAATCACTTCGACCGGCTCGTCCATTTTTCCTACGGCTTGCTCATTGCCTATCCGGTTCGCGAGATCTTCCTGCGCGTCGCGAATGTCCGCGGCTTCTGGGGATACTTTCTGCCGCTCGACCTCACCATGAGCTCGTCGATGTTTTACGAGGTGCTGGAATGGCTCACGGCGCTGGTCGTTGGCAGCACGGCCAGCAACGACTACCTCGGCTCGCAGGGCGATGTCTGGGATGCCCAGAAGGACATGGCGCTCGCCGCCCTCGGCGCACTCCTCACGATGACGATCGTGGCGTTGATCATGCGGCATTACAAACGCGACTTTGCCCGTGAATTCGGCGAAAGTCTCCGGGTGAAAAAAGCCGCGCCGCTCGGCGAGGATGAAATCGCTAGAATGTAAACGAACCCGTCGCCGCGTTGAATGGTCACCGGCGTCGCACCCACTGATTCCCCATACTCCCCATGCCGCCGACTGCAACACCGCCCCCGCGACCACGCCGTTTCTCGATGATTCGCTCGTTTGTCCCCGCGGATTTTCTGACGCTGGGAAACGGGTTTTGCGGCAGCGGCTCCGTCCTGGCGGCCATGCATTACCTTGTGAATGGCCAGGAGCGGTGGCTGCTCCTCGCGATGGGGCTTCTGCCGCTGGCGCTCGTGCTCGATTTTGCCGACGGACGCGTGGCGCGCTGGCGCCACCGTTCCTCCAGCCTCGGCGCCGACCTCGATTCGCTCGCGGACGTCATTTCGTTCGGCCTTGCCCCCGCCGCGCTCGGTTTCGCCGTCGGGCTGCGTGGCGCCGGTGACGTCGCCATCCTGCTGTATTTCGTGGCCTGCGGCATCAGCCGGCTGGCGCGGTTCAACGTGACCGCCGGCGCGCTCACGGACGAGAAGAGCGGGAAGGTGAAATATTTCGAGGGCACGCCGATTCCCTCCAGCGTCCTGATCGTGGTCTTGCTCGCGCTGCTTCATTTTCAAGGACGGCTCGGCGCCGATATCTGGCTGGGCACCTGGACCGTGGGGAGCGTCGTGCTGCATCCGCTCACCCTCATCTACGCGCTGAGCGGCAGCGCGATGATCAGCACGATCCGTGTGCCGAAGATTTGAGCGGCGAGGCTAGAATCGCCGCCAGACGGGGCCGTAAATTTTACGACGAGTATTCACCCCATCGACAATCAGGGGGGAACTCTGCTTGGTTACGGCTGTTAACCTGATTGCCCCATGAGACCTACTTCGCTTGTGGCATTTTTTGGCTTCGCCTTCTTGGCCGCGGCAGCTGAGCCGGCTGTTTTGCTTCCGCCCGTCGCCCCCTCACCGCTCCCCGCCACCAAGGCGGTCCGCCGGATTTCGCCCGAGACCGCCGCGCGGCTTGCGGCCGGCAATCCGCAGTTCACGCCGCCGCCCGCTCCCGCTGCTGCATCGGCTGATCCGATCGACCTCCGCGAAGTGGATCGGCCGCGCAATCAGATCATCCGCTTGCCGAACTACGTGGTCGAGGCACCGAAGATTCCGGAGTTGAAGGAGCGCCACATCTTAACGCCTCGGACCAAGATCGATCTTGTTTTCAAACGGAACCCGGGACTGCGAATCGGGAATTTATTCGGGCTGAATGGCGGAGTGGCCGCGGCGATGCTCGCGGACGAAGAGCGGTTGGAGCGGATGCGGGAGTTCAACGATCTCGTGAGCCTGCTCAATTTTAGCGAACAGCCCACGTCGCCCGAGTTGCGTCAGACGCTGGAGACTACATTCATGCGCCCCGCCAAGTTCGGCCGTTGAGGCCCGGTCGCTGCGGGACCGGGCCGCAGGTGGATGCGCGGGGCTAGGCGCCGTGACGTGGACCCTCGGGACCTTCAAGATTGTGGGTATCGGCATCCGGAGCCGCGATTTTCTGTTTGTCGCCACCGGCACCGGCGCCGATGTGAACATCGCCCGCTTCGCGATTCGGAACGGCTCGATGACCAGCGATTGGTTCAAGCTCGGCTCACCTGAGATGAGGGGCAGCGCGGCGATGACGCAGTAGGCGACCGTTTACCGCGAGTCCGAGCCGGCTTCTTCTCGGGCTTGGACGGGAAACAACTCTCGTGACGCGGTTGCTGTCACCGCGCGGCTCGCCGCCTCCCTCGTAATCTTGAATTACGCTCGTATAGCCCAGCGGAGTTTGGCCGAGGAACTGCGCGGGTTGGCCCGTCGCTCCTCGGCTCCGGCGCGGACGATTTCGTCATTTGTTGCGGAGTAGATCTCCGCACGCACGCCTTCGTGGAAAGCGTGTTTCACCCGCCGATCCTCGCCGGAATGAAAGGTCAGAATCGCCACGCGGCCTCCCGGTTTCAGGCAGGAGGGCAGGTGGCGTAAAAACATATCGAGCGCGCCGAACTCGTCGTTCACCGCGACGCGGATCGCCTGAAACACGCGGCGCACGCAGTCGTCGTCGGTGGTCGGGTCGCGGCGGGGGTTGTGCTCACGGAGGATTGTCCGGATCGAATCGGCGAGCTGCAGCGTGCGGGTGAAAGGCCTCCGGCCTCTTCGGCTCGTGAGTTCGCGCGCCAGCAGCTCAGCTTGGGGCTCGTCCGAGTTTTCCATCAGCGCGGACTCCAGTGCTGCGGCCGAGACCCGGGCGAGCCAGTCTGTTGCGGACGGTGGACGGGACGGATTCATGCGCAGGTCGAGCGGGCTGTCGGTCTTGAACGTGAAACCACGCGCCGGATCGTCGAGCTGCATCGACGAAACACCGAGGTCGGCGAGGACGGCATCGACGCCTTCGAGTCCGAGTTCGCCCAGCACCTTGGGCAGGGCCACGAAATTGGAGCGGATGGCAGTGAAGACATCTTCCCCCCAGCCGGCCGCGCGGAGCCGGGTGGTAGTCTTGGGTTGTTCAACCGGATCAACATCCAACCCAATGAGCCGGCCGCTTGGGGTGATGCGCGCGAGCAATTCCCGCGCGTGCCCCCCGAAGCCGAGCGTGCAATCGGCGGCGTGGTCGCCGGGTTGAAGCGCGAGCACCGAGAGAATCTCGCTGACCATGATAGGCCGGTGACTGCCGGCGGGCGTTTTGCCCGCGGCCACAACCTTGGCCACATCAGTGCCGTAGCGCGCCGGATTCAGCTCCTTGTATTTATCCTCAAAACGCCGCGGATTTTTGCCTGAATAACGCGGACGACGGCGATGCCCGTTGGACGGACTCGGGTTGGGCGGGGCAGGTGTATTCTCTGACGGTGGCGTGGGGTCGAGGTCAGGCATTAGAGCGTGTCTGCCTCATGCAACGCCCGCGGCGACGAAAGGCCACCCGAGAAAAGAACGCACCCAACGCCGCAGGATTTTCCGTGCGGCGGTCGTGGCTTAATGACTGTTGTGCGGCGGATCGGCTCCATGACCAACGCCGTCGTGGATTATTTCGCGGCGCAGTTGAACATCCACTTGGTGCCGAAACGGTCGGTGAGGCAGCCCCAATACGCGCCCCAGAACATTTCCTGCAGCGCCTGCTCCACCTTGCCGCCGGGACTCAGCGCGGCGAACAGGCGATCGGTTTCGGCGCGGGTGTCGGGCTCGAGGTTGATGTAGACGTTGTTTCCCTGGTTTAGCTTGAAGCCCATCGCCTCGGGCGAATCGGTGCCCATGAGGAGGTGGCCGCCCAGGATCGGCAGCGCGACGTGCATCACCATCTTGGCCTGGGCCGGGGGCATGGGCGGCTGTCCGGGGCAGGGCGGGCCATCGCTGAAGCGCATGATGGGCATGGCAAATTCGGTTTTGAAAACCGCCTTGTAGAAGAGGAAGGCTTCCTCGGTGTTGCCGGCGAAGTTGAGGTAGGTGCTGACTTTGGCCATGGTGGTTGGTGGGACTGAGGTTTTAGGGTGAATGCTGCTGAACATCTCTTCGACGAATGAGCCTCCGCAAGGCGGACACGATGAACGGACATTTTTCCGCGATGGCCAGGGGATGACGGAGTTCGAGTTTGCCGGCCTGGGGAGGGGGCAAGCGGGGTTAACTCAATCCATGAACACACTTGCCCTCAATCGTCGGCTACCCCCGCTCGGCCGCGCTCAGGCGAAAAATGCATCCGCGCGCGGCCCTTCGTGGGTGAAAGTTTGCCGTGGTCGTGAGCGGATCAAATCACGGCAACCTCAGTTTCGGATCTTCCGCTTGGTCCTTGATCGCGGCTGGTCCGTTCAGCCTTTCCTCCCTTCGATCACCGCCTCAACGGTTCGCGGATGCGACGTGACGACGGTTGTTTACTTTGCGGACGGGTTCCGGGAGGAACACGGACGCCTTCGGGGAAACAAACATTCCGAAGGTCAGACAACCCTCATTGAAAGGAAACCCACCATGGGCGATAGATCTCCGAAATCAGTTCAGAAAAACGCGGCGCAAAAACAGTCCAAGAACGACGTCGCGAGCAACAAGAAGCAGGCTCTGATTACTTCGCAGCAGGCGACCAAGGCCAAGGCCGCCGCCAGCAAGAAGAAGTAAGCACACTCGGCTTCGGGCTGCGGGCGGTTCGTGGTGTTGGGGTGCGAACGCGCGATCCCCACCTCCACCGATGAGGCCTCGCTCGAAGCTTTTTGCCATCTGTTGCGCCGCCACTCCGGTTTTGCCGGAGTGGGTGGCGCTGTTTTTTTGACGCGACGACGCTGGCCTGCTTCGTGAAAGGCGTCGACTTAGCAGCGAATCCGGCGGCGAAGATGGCGGGTGCGCAGACGTGCGCGGCGAACACCAAGCCGAAGCGTTTTGCCTCTGGTCACGCGGTGCGCGCGGCGCAATCGTGCCCGCCGCATGAGTCGCGTGATGTGCTACCGCTGCTACTGGCCGGCCCAGCATTGCTGGTGCGGCTCGATCACGCCCATGCCGACGCGCACGCAGTTCGTTTTCCTCATGCATCCCTATGAAGCCAAGCGGGTGAAGGCGAACACCGGCCGCCTCACGCACCTCTGCCTGCGCGACAGCGAGCTGCACCTCGGGATCGGCTTCGACGAGCACGAGGCCGTGCAGGACCTGATCAACGATCCGAAAAACTTCCCGGTGCTGCTCTATCCGAGCCGCGACGCGCTCGATCTTTCGAAAGTCCAATCGCACGACGCGAAACTGTCCGACCTCCGCGCCCAACTCGAGTCGCGCCGGCTCGTCGTCTTTCTGCTCGATGCCACGTGGCGCTTGGTCCGGCCGATGCTGCGCACGAGCCTCAGCCTGCAACGGCTCCCGCGCATCATGTTTTCCAGCGCGGCGCCGAGCCGCTACGTGATCAAGCGCCAGCCGGAGCCAGGCTGCCTCTCGACGCTGGAGGCCACGCACGAATTGCTGGTCGCCCTCGATCGCTCCGGGCTCGATGCCTACGCCCAACCGGAGCAACTCCTCGACCTGTTCCAACGCATGCAGGATTTCCAAATCCGCCGCACCGCCGAAAATGCGCTTTGTGGTGATCGTCGCCACGTGCGCCGGGTGCCGGCGGAGCGCCCTGCGGCCAGGACGCCAGTGATCGCTAAGCGCCGGAGAATTTTTCCGGCGGCAGTGGCGGGTTGACGCTACGCGTCCCACGCCACCGCAAGCCTTTCAAACAGGAGTCGATTGCAGACTCCGCGCAGCTGCAGTGCCGGCTGCTTACTTCTTCTTCGCGCCGGATTTTGTCTTCTTCGCGGTGGCTTCTTTTTCGATTTTGATGCTTTTGCGGCCATAGGGTTGTTGTTTTTAGCTGAGTTGACTCGCCATCGGAATGTTCGTTTCCCCGATGGCGGACGCCAACTTGTGCACTGCCAACCTCGATGGCGAGGCTCATCGCCGGGCGCGAAGATTTTATTTCGGGCGCTCGCGCGTATGGAAAAACGCGCCAGGACCGCTCGCATCGGCCGGCCTTGTCAGTCCTGCGGAACGGCCGATAGTCGGCGGGATGTGCGCTTCGACTCTCCCGGATAATCCCGCGCCCCGGCGCGACATCGTGTGGGCCGATGCGATCGCGTGGATGCGCGCGCGCGGGCGGATCGAAGGAGCGTGCGCAGTGACGTCGCTGCCTGATGTCTCGGAGCTGGGCAAAGCGCTGCCGGTGTGGCGTGACTGGTTTCTGGATGCGGTGCGCCTCGTGGTGGACGCGGTGCCCGCCGACAGCGCGGCCCTGTTCTTCCAATCCGACATCAAGCGGGACGGCGCGTGGATCGACAAGGGCGCGCTCGTCACCCGCGCCGCCGAGGATGCGGGCGCGCGCGTGCTGTTTCACAAGATCGTCTGCCGTCGACCGCCCGGGATGCTCACGCAGGGGCGTCCCGGTTTCACCCACCTGATCGCGGTTTCGCGAACGATGAAGTGCCCCGACATCCTGCCGATCCCCGATGTCATCGCGGATGCGGGCCGCAGCCTCTGGGTGCGCGCGATGGGCGTGCGGGCGGCGGCGCACGCCGTGCGCTTCGCGCGCGATCAGATTGGCGCGAAACTGATTTTCGATCCCTTCTGCGGCGTCGGCACGATCCCCGCCGTGGCCAACGCGCTAGGGCTCGATGCCCTCGGGATCGAACTCGCGAAGAAACGCTGCGAACAGTCGCGCGTGCAAACCGTCAAGACTGCCGACCTGTGATCACCGGGTGCAGCCTGCGCACTTTTGCCCCGGCCTCATTTCATCCTTCTGAGGGCATCGCGACGGAAGATCTGTCGGCGCTGTCGTGGGCGCCCGCGAGTTCTTTCACGCGTCGCCCGCGCGCGTGCCGAGCGTTTCAGTTCCCTTCGCGCTTCTGGCGTTTGCCGGCTTCCTGTTGAATCTTGCCGACGACTTCCTGCGCCTTGCCGCGGGCTTGAAGGAGTTTTTTGCCCAGGACTTTTCCGGCGATTTGCTTGGCTTCACCTTTGACAATGTTGGCGGTGCCGGCGGCTGAGTTGCGTGTGCTTGGTTTCATGGAGGTAGGGAGGTGCAGGATTACGGCATGACGATACTTTGATCGCGGCGCTGTCACCATGGGGTGATAGCCCACGGTCCTGTTCGGCAAGCGCCACCCTTCGGTCGGTTACCCCCTCGACCGTGCGGAATGTTTCGGCCCATCCCGCGCGAGAAGCCCGATCACGCTGGAGCCGGTATCGATTCACGCGTAACCGGGCGACCGAATATCGGTCGATAAAGGGACGGTTTCTCTCCCTTCAATCGCATCATCATGAAAAAAAGCAAAAGCCATTCGATTACCCGCAAAGAAATGATCCGTCTCCTGAACGAGGATCTTGCGCGGGAATATCAGGCGATCATCGCCTATATCGTTTACAGCCAGACGATGAAAGGAGCGAGATATCAGCACATCGCGGGTGAGTTGAAGAAACACGCCGGCGAGGAACTGGACCACGCCCTGCAGATCGCGAAACAGATCGATTATTTCAATGGCACGCCGGTGACGGTCCCGAATGACGTGAAGATGTCCGACAAGCCCGAGGATATGCTGCGCTTCGACCTCGAGAATGAACGGGTGACCATCCTCAACTACCGCACGCGGATTCGCCAAGCGGACGCCATGGGCGAGTTTGCGCTCGGCGAAGTGCTCAGAAAAATCATTGCCCAAGAGCAGGAGCATCTCACGGATCTGGCCGAGGCGCTGGGCATCGATAATCCCAAGATGGAGGAGTGAGCGGTGTTCGTTGCATCGCCGCCAACTGACCACTCGCCGTCAGTCGCGCCTTTTTTGGGGGGCACAGTCGAGGTTATCCCTTTGGACGGACCGCGCCTTCGCGGCTGTCGTCCCATGTTTTCCGGTCAGTGCGCCCATCGCCATATACACCATCGAGACCATCCTGCCGCGCGCGGTCGCCGGATTTTTTGCATGATGCATATCAGTGGAGCGTCTCCTGCCGTCCTGCGGGTTCCTGATCGCTTGGCGTTGGGCGAGGCATTGCCGTAGCAATTCCACGGCTGGCAGCGCCATCAGCACCCAAGCCACGAGAAACAGCGGCCAGTTGAACGTAACGGGCAGCATCGTCTGAATCGATGCGCCGCGTCGCACCGCGCTGATCGCGTCCGCCATGAAGACATAGAGCGCGAGGACGACGCCGAGGCCGCTGAGCCACAGCGACCACTTTGCCGGCCACAGCGGCGGCGCGTCCCGCTCGTCGTTGAACGCGAGCACGACTCCGCCGACGATCATCAAGACCGCGATCATGACCGGGGCCAGCACCGGGCCCCACCACGGCAGCGGAATCAGAAACAAGATGTCCCAATCCAGCACGGAGCGCGGCCATCCCGTCATCGGAATCAGGAACACGTAGTAGAAAATATCCCAGACCCCGAATGCCGCCACGAAGTAGCCGAAGCGCGACCGCCCCGTGCGCCCGGCCAGCCAGCCGACGGTGAACAACATCACCAGCGTGGCCGCCTCGCGCACCAATTCTGCGCCGCCGATGTCCCCGGCGACCGGCAGCGGGTTGGGCTGATAGGGCTCGATGCGATCGACGAGGCGGCGCAGGTAGAAAACCCCCGCCGCCTCGACCCACGCCATTCCCACCGCGAATGCGGTGACGACGAGGAGGCGGCGACCTACGCGTGGAGAGAGTTCGGTTGATGGCGTCGCTGTCGGCACGGCCCTCAGTTTTCGCCCGTAAACGCCAGCGCCAGCGCGCGGCTGTCGATGAACAACGCCGCAAGGACGGTGGTGACGAGGGAGGTTTTGGGTTTCATGGTGTGCGCAAGCCACGCCGGCGTGAACCGGAGCGGACGGAATGTAGCCAGCAGCGTCGCAGATGCGTGTGAAGTCAGCGCGAAGCCACGATGAAATCCCCACGAAAAAACCGCGTCGCCGTTCGGGGCTCTTCCGCAGACGGTGCGCGGTGGCGGTGCCGCCCTGCGTCCACGGCACCCGCATCCGCCAAGAAAATCATGGGGCCCGGGTGCGGGGGGGGCGGACGAGGACGTCTCGGCTCCGGTGATGCTGGGCGCGAAAAAAAACGCCGTTGTCCGGTTTCGCTAAGTGGCCCCGGCGCTTTTTCCGTCGGCGATGCCGGCCCGGCTCAGGCCGAGCAGCGTGAAAAACGCCGCGATCGTGCCGTGCGGGAAATTCACCAAGCTCACGAACGACGCGATCCAGACCAGCCGGGAGGGATTCGCCCGCATGCACTGTATGCCCGCGGCGAGCTGCAGGCCGCCGGCCACCCATCCGAGCGTGAGCTGGAGCAGCACATATGCGGCGATGGCCCGATCGAAAAGATCCGTCGAATGATCGAAGGCCCGCGCCGGGTTGAACAGCTCGTGGTGTCCCAGCAAGGCCTGCAACAGGGCCATGACCGACATCGTGATCGTCAGCCCGCCAGTGCCGACTTGAAGGTATCCGAGTGCGGCCAGATGGCCGGCATCGGGCCGGGAAACCTCGTCTCCTTGAACGGTGTCCATTGGGGGAATGGGGTGGGGAACTACGCGCGGAGGAATGAACGCTTGCGCCGCCCCACGCAAGGCACGAACGCGCGGCATCACCCCGAACAGCGGGGCCGGCACGAGTCAGAGAAACGCCCCCTGGACCAGCGAGGCTCCGGCTTACTTCGTCTTGGGCACGAAGGGCCGCACGGCGGCGACGAGCACCTTGTAGCCCTCCTCGTTGAAGTGCAGCATGTCGGCGACGAACAGTTCCGGCCGCACTTTGCCCGCGGCGTCGAGCGTCGTGGTGCGGGTGTCGATGTAGGTCAGGCCGCGCTGGGT
>JANOCA010000219.1:0-22873 GCA_031411915.1 Opitutaceae bacterium | reverse complement strand
GCTGCGCTTCGCCCGTGCGGTCGTCGCCACCGGAGCGCGTGCGTCCGCCCCGCCCATTGCAGGCCTTGATGGCGTGCCATATCTCACCAACGAGACGCTCTTCTCGCTCACCACGTTGCCGCGACGGTTGCTCGTCGTCGGCGCCGGTCCAATCGGCTGCGAAATGGCGCAGGCGTTCGCTCGCTTCGGCTCCCAGGTGACGCTCGTCGAGTCCGCCGCGGGCGTTTTGCCGCGCGAGGATCGCGAGGCCGCGGCGATTCTGCTCGCCGCGCTGGAGCGCGACGGCGTGCGCATCCTCTGTGACGGCAAGGAGCTCACGATCGCACGAACGCCCGAAGGCACGGTCTTCTGGCAACTCGCAGCGCGCGGCCGCGATCACGGCGAAATCGCGGACCACCTGCTGGTGGCCGTCGGCCGCGCCCCCAATGTCGAGGGCCTCGGCCTCGAGGCGGCCGGCGTCGCATTCGACAAGAAGGGCGTGACCGTCGACGACCGGCTTCGGACGACCAACCCGCGCATCTTCGCGTGCGGCGACGTGTGCTCGCGTTTCCAGTTCACCCACGCCGCCGATTTCATGGCGCGCATCGTGATCCAGAACGCGCTTTTCCACGGCCGGAAAAAGGCCAGCGCACTCATCATCCCGTGGGCGACCTACACGTCGCCCGAAGTGGCGCACGTCGGCCTCACGGCAGCCGACGCGAAGAAGCAGGGCGTTGCCCTCGACACTTTCACCCAGCGGCTCGCCAAGGTGGACCGTGCGATCCTCGATGGCGAGGAGGAGGGCTTCGTGCGCATCCATGTGCGCAAGGGCACCGATCAAATCGTGGGCGCCACGATCGTCGCCGGGCACGCGGGCGACCTGATCGGCGAAGTCTCGCTCGCGATTACGCACCGCATCGGCCTCGGCGCGATCGGCGCGGCGATTCATCCCTACCCGACGCAGGCCGAGGCGATCCGCAAGGTGGGCGATCTCTACAACCGCACGCGGCTTACGCCGTTCGTGCAGCGGCTGTTTGCGCGCTGGCTCGCGTGGCAGCGGCGTTGAGGGGGCCCCTTTTCAGGTGCGGGCGCTTATCCGGCATCAGCTGGCCGCGGACGGAGCGGAACATGCCGGGGCCGGCGACGGTCATCCGCTCCGCCATGCGCAAGCGAGTCATCCTCCTGCTCACGTTCCCGGTGCCCGGCGCGGTGAAGACGCGCCTCGGGCCGGCGCTGGGCGAACGCGGCGCCTGCGCCCTCTACCGGCGGCTGGTGGCGCACACGCTGCGCGTGACGCAGGCCTTTGCCGCGGAAAGCGGCGCCGCGCTCGAGGCTCGGGTCACGGGAGAGCCCGACGAGGCCGCGGCCCGGGCGTGGCTGGGCGAAGGCGTGGCCATCCGCGGGCAGGGTGACGGGGATCTCGGCGCGCGCTTGGAGCGCGCGGTGCAGGCTGCGTTAGCCGAGGGCGCCGAAACCGTGGCGGTGGTAGGCGCCGATTGCCCGGCGCTCACGACCGGTCACATGGCGGCGGCATTTGCCCAGCTCGCGGCGCACGACATCGTTGTCGGCCCGGCGATCAACGGCGGCTTTTACCTGATTGGAGTGCGTCGCGCGTTGCCCGCGCTGTTCCGTGGCATCCGTTGGGACGAGCGTGAGGTGCTGGCGCAAATGCTCGCCGCGGCGCGCACGAACTCCGCGACGGTCGCGCGCCTGCCGGCGCTGCACACTCTCGAGGTGCCCGCGGATCTGCCGGCATGGGCGCGGACGCCAGCGGCGCGCGCGGCCGGGCGCGGCGGCGTGTCGGTCGTGATCCCGGTGCCGGGCGAGGCGCCGCGGCTGGAGGCCGCCCTCGCCGCGGTGCGCGCCGGCAGGCCGCACGAGATCATTGTCGTCGGCGGCACGGACAGCCGCGTGGCGGAGATCGCGTGGAGGCACGAAGCCACGGTGGTGCCCGCCCCGCGCGCGGGCGGCGTCGGCCACCTCAACCGCGGCGCGGCGTCCACCTCGGGCGAGTTCCTGCTGTTTCTGCCCGCCGGCTCGTTGCCGCCGCCTGACTGCGCCGCCCAGGTGCGCGCGATACTGGCGCGGCCCGGCGTGGCAGCCGGCGCGTTTGCGCTGGCGATCGAGGGCGAGTTTCGCGGCCGCCGCTGGATCGAGCGCAGCGTGAACCGCCGCGCCCGGCGGCAACTGCCCTGCGGCGATCAGGGT
Organism: Opitutaceae bacterium; assembly: GCA_031411915.1. Classification (GTDB taxonomy): domain Bacteria; phylum Verrucomicrobiota; class Verrucomicrobiia; order Opitutales; family Opitutaceae; genus ER46. Next base: position 20,686 of record JANOCA010000219.1, on the reverse strand, counting down.
ATTTTCCTGCGACGCGACACGTTTGACCGCATCGGTGGATTCTCGGAGGCGGTGAACGTCGAGGACTACGCGTTCCTCCGCCGGCTGCGGCGCCATGGCGTCATCGCGCTCGCGCCCGCGGCGGCGGCGGCGGATGCGCGGCGCTGGCGCGGGCTGGGCGCGCTGCGCACGACCGTGATGAACCGGCTCGTCTCGGCCGGCTACTGGCTGCGCGTCTCACCCGCGCGGCTCGCGCTCTGGCAGGGCGCGGGCTGAGCGCGCGCGTCACAAGCGAGGCCGAGGTTTGAAATCATCGGCGGTAGAGGCGGGCCAGCGTCTCCGGCGGCGTGCCGGCGAGGAAGCGCAGCAAGAGGCGGGCGTTGAGCCACTGCTGGCGGAGCGCGCCGCGCTGGCGGAAACGCCGCGCGGAGGTCGTGACGCAGGCGGGAAACGACCACACGCGCGTCACGCGCCGCGCGCGGCGGAGAAACTCGACGTCCTCGAACAGCGGCCACGCGGGAAAGCCGCCGAGTTGCACATGAAGATCGCGTCGCACCGCGATCCCCTGATCGCCGAAGCGCGTGAAGACCGAGTCGAACCGAGAGCACCACGCGCAGCCGCGGAGAAAAACGCCGCCGCGATCGAACCGCAGGCGGAAGGTCCCCACGTGGACCTCGGGTCGCGCGAAGGCCGCGGTGAGCACCGCGGCGGCGTCGGCCGGGAGCAGCGTGTCCGCGTGGAGAAACAGGAGCACGTCGCCGCGGGCCGCCGCGGCGCCAGCCGCGAGCTGCGGCCCGCGCCCGCGCGTCGCGGTGAGGGCGTGCGCTCCGGCGGCCCGGGCGAGCGCGAGGGTGGCATCGCCGCTGCCGCCGTCCGCGACGATGATTTCGGCATTCGGCAGCACGGCACGCACGCGCTGGATCGTGGCGGCGATGGCCGCGGCCTCGTTGAGCGCGGGGATGACGACCGAGATCACGGCGCGGGCGGCGCGGAGGCGGACTCAAGGACGAGATCAGCGAACCACGCCTCGGCCGCGCGGCCGGTGTTGTCGGTATCGACGACCACGGCGACGCCGCTGATGCGCGTGGGCGCGCCGCCGAAGTGCCGCCGGTAATCCGCGATCACATCGCGCTCCTCGCGGTGCCAGCGGCCCGCCTCGGGGGCGCCCGAGCGCACGACGATCATCGCGACGTTTTTGGTATAGGGACTGGGGTAAAGCGCGCCCACCGGCTCATGCGCCGCCCACACGTAGTTGATCGCGCGCGTGCGCAGCGGAATCACGGAGGTCTCGAAGACGACGAAGACGCGCGCCGCGTAGTCGTCGCCGGCTCGTTCGCGCTCGCGGGTGTTCCCGGTGAGCGGCGCGGCGATTTTCCAGCGCCACGCGAGGCGCGCGGCGGCAGGAGCGGTGATGTCGAGCCGGCGCACGAGACCGGCGTGGGCGTCGCGGCTTGTCGCGTGCAGGGCGAGACGGCCGTCATCCGTCACGACTTCGTAGCGCGTGGGCTTGCCGAACCAGTTCTCCAGTTTCCAGCGCTCGCGCCAGCCGGTGGAAAAACCATCGAACAGATCGGCCGCGCGTGCGGTCGCGGCCCAAACCGTGGCGATTAGGCAGAGCCGCGCGGCAATCGAGGTCAGTCGCACGGCGGGTGAGAGCAGGCGGGACACGGGTTTATTCCGCCCGTTCGCCCCGGCTCAGAGCATCGGCATGTGCCGCGGCGTGATCACGATCTCCGGGACGGTGGCGCGGGGCGGGAGTTTGGCGACGGCCACGGCCATTGCGGCGACGTCCTCGGGCTGCAGCATCCGGGCACGCTGTTCCGCGGAGGGCGGGACGGGGCGCTTGGCAAGGATGGGTGTCTCCGTCTCGCCGGGGATGATGTTCGTCACGCGCACGCCGTCGCCGAGCGCTTCGAGATTGGCGAACGACCCGATGGCGGCCTGCGCGTATTTCGAAGCGGAGTAGGGGAGGCCGGCGAGCTGGAGCATCTGGATGCCGCCGAGCGAGACGACATTGAAGATCGTGCCGCGTTTGCGCGCACGCATGGCCGGCAGGACGGCGTGAATGCAATTGAACGCGCCCGTCGAGTTGATCGCCATCACCCGATCGAAGTCCGCGGGATCGAGATCGGCGAAGGTGCGCTTGGGCACGTTGACGCCGGCGGCGTAGACGAGGATATCGATGGGGCCGGCGTGCCCGGTGGTCCACGCGACGAGCTCCGCCACCTGCGCGCGATCGGCGGCGTCGCAGGCGCGGATGAGCGCGCGGCCGCCGAACTCCGGCAGGCGAGCGGCGGCTTCGAGGGCGGCCGCGGTGCGCGCGGCGAGGACGACGCGGCAGCCTTCGCTCGCAAAGGCCTGCCCGAGGGCGAGGCCGATGCCGGTGCCGCCGCCGACGATGAGGACGACTTGGTCTTTCAGGTTTTCCATGGGAAATTCCGCGGGATCATTTCGCCGATTCCAGCTCCGCCGCGCGCCAAGGCGACATCCGATCGGCCGTGGCGGTGCGCTCGGCCGCCACGCGTGCGGCTGTGACTGGCTCGGCGCCGTGGCCCCACGCGCGACGGACGTAGCTCGCGATTGCCGCGAGCTGATCGTCGGGCAACGCCGCGAGCCCCGGCATCTCCGGCAGGATCGCGGGCGGCGCGTAGTCGGTGCCGGCCACCTGGACCGGACCGGCCATTCCGTGCAACAACACGCGCAGCAGCCGCGATTCGGGGCCGGTGACCCATTCGGAGCCGGCGAGCGGCGGCGCAAGCGGCACGACGCCCCGGCCGTCAAGGCCGTGGCAGCCGGCGCATACCTGTTGGTAGTGCGTGGCGCCGGTGGCGACGCGGGCGCTTTCCGCGGGGGACAATGCGCGGCCGGGCGTGGCCCGCGCCGCGTCAGGTGCCGCGATGGAGGCTGTCCCGGCCGCGAGCGCGTCGCGGCGCCAGTCGTTTTCCAATCCGGCCATGATGGCGCGGAGTGCCGCGAGATTCGCCGTGTCGCCGCCGCGCGCGATCGCCGCCGCGAGCGCGTGCAGCAGCGCCGCGCGGCCGGGCGCGCGCTCCCGCCACGCCGGCTCGGCCAGCAGCAGCCGTAGAAAAGGCAGCTCCGCGCCATGCAGGCCGCTGAGCACGCCCTCGCGGTTGAGAAACTCCGTGGCCCCCCGCGTCGCGAGCCGAGCGAGCAGCGGCAGCCCGGCGGGCTTCGGCAGGTTGCCGGCGGTCAGCACGGCTTGGAACAGCGTCTCGGCTGCAAGTTCGCGGGTCGCGAGTTGCTCGATCTCCAGCTGCAATTGGCCGGGTTCCGTCACCAAATGATCAGCGACGCGCAGCGCGGCGACCTGGACTTTCGGATGCGCATCCGCCAGCGCTCCCAGGCAGGCAGCGATCACGTTCGCGGGGGGAGAAAAGGCCGGCCGGAAATCCGCGCCGGCGACGACGAGCCTCAGGCCGGCGTCGTCGCGCGCCCCGGGCAGCTCGGCGAAAAGTCCCTCAAGCGTCCACAGCGCCTGCACGCGCGTCTCCGGCCGGGCGTCGGCGGCGATAAGCTTCGCCAGCGCCGGTGCGATCGCGCGGTCGCCGCGCTCGATGAGCAGGCGCTGCGCGGTGTCGCGGACCCAGCCGTTGGGCGACGCGAGGCGCGCGACGAGCTGCGCGGAGGTTTCGCGCGAGAGGCGCGGAAATGTGACGGGTTTCGCCTCCGTCGAGACGACGCGATAGAGCCGCCCACGCGAGATGCCCTGGTCGAGTTCACGCGCCACCGACTCGCGCCGGAGGTAGGGCGTCATGAAGGCGCCGTATTGCGCGACCCCACGGTAGAGATCGACGATCCACAGCGCGCCGTCGGGGCCGTTGTGGAGCGAGACCGGGCGGAAGCGCTCGTCGGTCGACGTGAGAAACTCGCGGTCGGCGTAGGCGAAGCGCGAGGTGAGCGTGAGGTGTCCGTCCGCCACGATGTTGCGCTTGATCAAGTTGAGCGAGGGATCGGCGACGAAGGCGTTGCCGGTGAATTCGGCGGGAAAACTGTCGCCGCGGTAGACGACGGGGCCGCACGAAGAGGCAAACACGATGGCGCGCCCGGCCGCGTCGAGCACGCCGGCGGCGTAGCCGCGATTAATCGCGGTGTTCATGCGCGCGGGGAACACGCGCTGGTCGGTCGCGACGGGCAGGTTGAGGCCGGCGGTGGTCGGGTGGTGCGGGTTGCGGCCCATGTGGTTGGGCGGCGCAAAGTCGCCGAGCAGCTGGCTGTTGTTCACGTTGTAGATCAGCCGGCCGAAGTTGTCCTGCGTCATGCCCCACTGGCCGCGGTGCTCCGTCGCCTGTCGCACGAGGGTGCGGCCGATGACGCGGTAGCGCACCGTCGAGGCGCCGTTGTAGATCCAATTGTCCATCGCGGGAAACAGCCCGCTCGCCGCGTGCTCCACGCTGCCGCGACCGTAGTTGGGGTCGACGACCTCGTTCAGATCGGCGCGCCCGTCACCGTCGGTGTCGCGCGCGTAGTGCAGCTGGTAGTCGGAGACGTGCAGGATGCCGCCGGCCACAGCGGCGATGGCGCGCGGGAGGATCAGGCCGTCGAGAAAAACCGTCGCGCGATCGAAACGGCCGTCGCCGTCGGTGTCCTCGAGCCGCGAGATGCGGCACAGAGGCTCGCGCTCACGCGAGCCGGCGATGTCGCGCATGAAGGTGCGCAGCTCCACCACATAGGCGCGCCCGTCCTCGTCGAACGACAGCGCGACCGGCTCCTCGATCATCGGCTCGCTCGCGGCGAGCTCGACGCGGAAGCCCGCGGGCACGCGCAGGGTCGCGAGCGACTCCGCGGGCGACAGGACGGGAGAAGGCGGCGGGGCGGGGAGGTCCGTGCGGCGCTCCTGCTTCTCGCCGGCGGGGCCGGTGCCGAAATTGGTGGGCGGCAGGAGCCCCAACAGGCCAGGGTCGAGTTCCCCGGGCAGGAGGTGGCCGTCGCGATCCGCGTCCCACGCGGTGAACCAGCCCGCGAGCGCCTGCTCCAGCTCGGTGCGGTCGAGGGCGGCGTCGCCGTTGGTGTCCGCGCGCAGGAAGAGGCCGAGGGCGTTGCCCGTGGCGGCGGCGCGGTTGCCGCGCCGGGGCGAGTCGAAACGCGGCGCCACGATGGCGTCGAAGCGCAGCAAGAATTCCTCGCGTGAGACGCGCGCCGCGCCGTCGGCGTCGAGCCGCGCGAACCAGAGCGGGGCGAGCGCGGCAAACTCTCCGCGCGCGACCCGGCCGTCGCGATCGGAGTCGGCCTGCGCGAGGAGCTGGCGCGCGAGCGTGCGCGCCGGGGCGTCGCCGGTGTCGATCGCCGCCTTGGCTTTCTCCGCCGCGGGACACAGGGCCGCCGCCAGCCAGCAGGCGGCGAAGGCGCGGGCACAAGCGCGGGGGGGGATAATCATGCGCGGGGAGCGGCGAAGCTCGTCGGCGATGGCGCGCCGCGCAAACCGAAACACCGCGCCGCGCCTTTGCCCTTGAGCGGCGGGTCGCTCGGCCTACGTTGCGCGCCATGCGCACCCCGGCATTTTTTCTGGCCACGCTGTTGCTCGCTCCTTGCGCCGGCGCCGGGGAACTCAAGTTCATCCTGCATCCGATCAATGCCGATTCCACGTTCGAGGCGTGCGCGGTGATTGATGTGAACCGCGATGGGAAACCCGACATCGTGTGCGGCGGCTTCTGGTATGAGGCGCCGACGTGGAAGAAACACTTTCTCCGCGACGTCGAGATGCTCGGGCGACCGCCGAACTACGACGGCTATTCCCACCTTGAGCTCGACGTAAACGGCGATGGCTGGACGGACTTCATCAACGTCAACTGGCGCAGCGGATCGATTTTCTGGATCGAACATCCGGGTGCGAAGCTTGGCGAATGGAGGAAGCATGTCGTGGCCACGCCGGGCCAGATGGAGACCGGTCGGCTCTTTGATGTGGATGGCGACGGCAAACCCGATGTGCTGACCGGCGGCGGCAATTTTTCCGCGTGGTGGTCCATCGAGCCCGGCAATGCCGGAGCGGAGCCAAAATGGACGCGCCACGATTTGCCGAAGGAGGCGAGCGGCCATGGCCGTGGTTTCGGCGATTTGAATGGCGATGGCCGCGCCGACATCATCGGTCCCAAAGGCTGGCTGGAGGCGCCCGTTGACCGTCGCAACGGCCAGTGGATTTGGCATCCCGAGTTCGATCTCGGCGCGACCTCGATTCCGGTGATCGTGGCCGATGTGGACAGCGACGGAGACGCCGATCTCATCTGGTCGCTCGGCCACGATTACGGCACCTTTTGGCTCGAGCAGGTGAAAGAGGACGGGAAGCGCGCGTGGAAGAAACACCTTATCGACGACTCCTGGTCCGTGGGCCACAGCCCGCTGTGGGTGGACCTCGATCGGAACGGCGTGCCCGAATTTGTGAACGGCAAGCGCTACCGGGCACACGAGCTGCGCGACCCCGGCGCGCTCGATCCGCAGGTGCTTTACCGCTACGAATTCGACAAGGCCACGCGGACGTTTGCCCGCCACGACATCATGCCCAAAGGCGGCCCCGCCGGCATCGGCCTCGATCCGCGCGCCTTCGATCTCGATGGCGATGGCGACCTCGATCTCGTGGTGCCGGGGCGCAGCGGGCTCTACTGGTTCGAAAACACGCTGATCACGAAGGCGGCCGCCGCGGCACCGGCGAAGCGCTGAGGCAAACCGATCGCTTGCAAGCGGGCGGGGCGTTCGTGTTGCCTGAACGTTCATGCCCGCGCCGCGCGATCTGCCGATCTACGAACTTGAGTCCGCTGTCGTCGCTTCGCTGCGCGCGCAGGGGCGGCTGATCGTGCAGGCGCCGACGGGCTCGGGCAAATCGACGCAGATTCCGCAGATGCTCTGGCGACACGGGTTGCTCGGGGAAAAGGGCGAAGTCGTCGTGCTACAGCCGCGGCGGCTCGCTGCGCGGATGCTCGCAAAACGTGTCGCGGAGGAGGCCGGGACGCGGCTCGGCGAGGGCGTGGGCTACCAGATCCGGCTTGAGTCGCGCGTGAGCGAGCGCACGCGCATCCGTTTCGTCACCGAGGGGATTCTGCTCCGGCAGATGTCGTTCGACGCCACGCTGCGCGGCATCAGCGCGATCGTGTTCGACGAGTTCCATGAGCGGCACCTTTACGGCGACATCTCGCTGGCGCGAGCCGTGCAGATCCAGCAAAGCACGCGGCCCGACCTGAAGATCATCGTGATGTCGGCGACGCTCGATGCCGGCGCGCTGAAAAGTTATCTCGCGCCGTGCGACGTGCTGGTGTCGCAGGGGCGGAGTTTTCCGGTGCGCATCGAGTATCTGGCGAAGGCGGTGAACTTCGAGCACGAGCCGGTGTGGGACGTGGCGGCGCGCGAATGCGAGCGAATCGCGGGCGAGACGGGCGGAGACTTCCTCGTCTTCATGCCGGGCGCCTACGAGATCAACCGCACCGTGCAGGCGATCCAGGGCGGCCGGGCGCTGCGGGACTTCGTGGTGTTTCCGCTGCACGGGGAACTCGCGCCCGAGCAACAGGACCGCGCGGTGGAGCGCTATGAGGCGCGGAAAATCATCGTCTCGACCAACGTCGCGGAGACCTCGCTCACGATCGATGGTGTGACCGGCGTGATCGACGGCGGCCTCGCGCGCGTGGCGCGCTTCGATCCGCACCGCGGCATCAACACCCTGCTCGTCGAAAAAATCTCCGCCGCGAGCGCCGACCAGCGCGCGGGCCGCGCGGGCCGCACGGCGCCGGGCGTGTGCGTGCGACTGTGGACGGAGCGGGAGCATGGCCTGCGCATGCCGCAGGAGCTGCCCGAGGTGAAGCGCCTCGATCTTGCGGAGGTGGTGCTGACCCTTAAGGCGAGCGGCATCGAGGACGTGTTTGCTTTTCCGTGGCTGGAAAAGCCGGATCCGGCAGGCCTCGCCCGCGCGGAAACCCTGCTCGCCGATCTGGGTGCGCTCGCGGGCGAGCGGAAAACCATCACGGAGACCGGCCGCAGGATGCTGCGCTTCCCCGTGCATCCGCGCTACGCGCGGATGTTCCTCGCGGCCGAGGAGCGCGGGTGCGTTCGCCCCGTGGCGCTCATGGCTGCGCTCACCCAAGGCCGGAGCTTCCTGATCCGCGGCGTGGATAAGCGCACGGAGGAGGCGCGCGACGATCTGCTTGGCGAGGAACACGAGAGCGATTTCTTCCTGTTGATGCGCGCGTGGCGTTACGCCGACCAGGCGAGTTATGGCTTGGAGGCGTGCCGGCGGCTCGGCATCCACTCGCAAGGTGCGCGGCAGGTGGGGCCGCTGTTCGAGCAGTTTCTCGGGATTGCGGCCAAGGAGGGCCTCGACGTGTCCGAGAAACGGCTCGACGCCGTCGCGGTCCGCAAGTGCGTCCTGGCCGGTTTTTCCGACCAGCTCGCGCGCCGGTTGGATCGCGGGACGCTGCGCTGCGAACTCGTTCACAACCGCCGCGGCATGCTGGCGCGGGAAAGCGCGATCCAGCAGGCGACGCTGTTCGTCGCGGCTGAAATCAGCGAGATCGGGCGCGGCGACGGCGAGGTGAACACGCTCCTCTCGCTCGGCACGGCGATCGAGGAGGCGTGGCTGAAGGAGATATTCCCGGACGATTTCCGCGAGGCGCGCACCGTGACCTACGACGAGCAGGCCAAGCGCGTGGTGACGCGCCGCGAGCGGTGTTTCCGCGACCTCGTGCTGGAGGCGAAGGCGAGTTCGGACGAGGCGCCGCTCGACGCGGCGGCGGTGTTGCTCAGCAAGGAAGTGCTCGCCGGTCGTTTGAAGCTCGAGGCGTGGGATGACACGGTGGAGCAGTGGATCGTGCGCGTGAACCGGCTCGCAGAATGGTTTCCCGAGCTGGAGGTGAACCCGATCGCCGATGCGGACCGTGCGACGCTGGTGGAGCAGATTTGCTACGGCGAGCTCGGCTACCGCGATCTCAAGGACAAGCCGGTGATGCCCGTGCTGCGCGACTGGCTGACCGCGGAGCAACTCGCCGTGATCGACGACTACCTGCCGGAGCGGCTCGTGATGGGCAACGGCCGGAAAGCGCGGCTTACCTACGCGAAGGAGGGCCCGCCCGTGCTGAGCGCGCGCATCCAGGAACTCTACGGCATCGAGGGGAAATTTGCCGTGGGCCACGGCCGCGTGCCGGTGAAGTTCGAAATCCTCGCGCCCAACCAACGGCCGATTCAAGTGACGGACGACCTTTCGAACTTCTGGCGCGAGCAGTATCCCAAAATCAAAACAGAACTCTCGCGGAGATATCCGCGGCACGAGTGGCGATAGCGGTGAATTTGGGTGGCCCTGCTCGTGAGAGCAGGGATCGACGGGAGTTTGTAGGTAGTCTGTCCCGCCTCTTCCGAGGCGGGCTACAAAGCTGAGCTACTCCCCGATTTTTTTCCCCGGCACCATGTAGTGCTGCACGTAGTCGCGCACGGCATCGGCGAGCGGGGTCATCGCGGGCGCGTAGCCGGTGGCGCGGAGCTTTGCGATGTCGGCCTTGGTGTAATACTGGTATTTGCCGCGCAGCACCTCGGGCATGTCGATGAAGTCGATGGCGGGCGCGCGGCCGAGCGCGGCGAAGATCGCGCGCGCGAGCGTGAGCCACGTGTTGGCTTCCCCGCTGCCGAGGTTGTAGAGGCCGCCCGCGTTTGTCGCCTTTTCGGCGAAGTGGATGGTCATCTCCACGGCATCCTTCACGTAGAGGAAGTCGCGCATCTGCTCGCCGTCCTTGAATTCGGGCTTGTGGCTCCTGAAGAGCTGCACGCGTCCCGTGGCGAGGATCTGCTGATAGGCCTTGTTCACCAGCGAACGCATGTCGGCCTTGTGGTCCTCGTTCGGGCCGAAGACGTTGAAATACTTCACGCCGACGATGCGCGACAGCCAGCCCTCGCGCTGCGCGTGCAGGTCGAAGAGGTGCTTGGAGTAGCCATACATGTTGAGCGGGCGGAGGCGCGCGAGGTTGTCGTCGCGGTCATCCATGCCCTGCGCGCCGTCGCCGTAGGTGGCGGCGGACGAGGCGTAGACGAAGCGCGCGCTTTGCGCGAGCGACCAGGCGGCGAGTTCCTTGGTGTAGGCGTAATTGTTGTCGGCGAGGTAGCCGGCGTCCTTCTCCGTCGTGGCCGAGCAGGCGCCGAGGTGGAACACCGCGGAGAACTTGCCGAGGGGGGGCGCGCCCGGCGCGACGCGGCGGCGCAGCTCGGCGGCGTCGAGGTAGTCGGCGTATTTCAGCGCGACGAGGTTCTTCCACTTCTCGTCGGTGCCGAGGAAATCGGAGATGACGATGTTGGTGTGGCCGCGCTGGTTGAGCGCCCACACGAGGGCGCTGCCGATGAAGCCGGCGCCGCCGGTGACGAGGATGCGGCCATCAAGGGAACTCATGAGTGAGAGTTAATCGGGGAAGCGCGGAAGGGCGGAAGCACGAAATCACTTTTCCGCGTTTCAGTTCCTCCGCGCCTCCGGGCTCAACCGTCCTGCGAAAGCTCCTTTGAGCGCGCGGTCGCGGCGAGCACGGTTTCGCGAATCAGACCGCGGAAATCGCCGGCCTTCATGCGTTGCAGGCCGGCGTAGGTGGTGCCGTTGGGCGAAGTGACCTGGTCGCGGAGGATCTCCGGATCGATTTGCTTCCGGGCCAGCAGGCGGGCGGCGCCGAGGAGCGTTTCGACGGAGAGTTTCTCGGCGGTCGCGCGGGTGAGGCCGGCGGCGAGGCCGGCGTCGCGCAACGCGGCCGCGAACTCGAAGACATAGGCAGGTCCGCTGCCGCTCACGCCGGTGACGGCATCGAGATCGGCTTCGGGAACCTCGACCGCGGTGCCGAGCGCACCCAACAGAGTCTGCACGATGGCGTGATCTTTTTCGGCGAGGGGCGAGGCGGCGCACCACGCCGTGATGCCGGCACCGATTTGGCCGGGCGTGTTGGGCATCGTGCGCACGATATTGCGGGCTTGCGGAAACGCGCGCGAGAGGCTGCTCAGGCGTTTGCCGGCGAGGATGGAGACCACGAGCGTGCCCGCGGTCAGCGTGGCGAGGCGCGGGTCGGCCGAGGAAAGGTGCTGGGGCTTGAAGGCGACGACGAGCGTGTCTGCGCTGCGCAGGAGTTCGTCGAGCGAGGTCGCCACGGCGATGCCGGTGCGGGCCTTGAGTTTCGCCGCGGTGTCGTCGTCGCCACCGAGGCAGACGAGATCAGCGGGGACGGCCGCTTGTTTGCCGAGCAAACCGTCGACGATGGCGCCGGCCATATTGCCGGAACCGAGAAATGCGATGTTGGGCATGATGAGCACGCGCGCAGGGCGTCGCTCATGCCATCACAGCTACCCGGCTGAGATCAAGCGGGTGCGTAAGAATCGCGGTCGAGCCGCCGCCCGGGTTGTCGACGATGGCGACCTCGCCGCCGAGGTTGCGCAGGGCATGGCGGGCCACGGTGAGGCCCATGCCAACGCCGACCGTGTTCTTGGTGCTGATAAACGGCTCGAAGATCCTGTCGCGCACTTCCGGATCCAGGCCGCGGCCGCGGTCGGACACGCGCAACTCGACGTGTTTACCGTGATCGGGCGTGTCGATGACGCGCGTGCTGATCGTGATGGGGCGGGGATCGGTGCGCTTGTTGGGGTAGGATTCCCAAGCGTTGGTCAGCACCTTGGAGAGCACGTCCTCGAAAATCTCGTAGTTGGTTTCGAAGGAGAAATCCGGGAGGTTGTTCTCGATGGTGACCGGGACGTTGACGCGATTGTCGTTATGGAAGCGCGTGATCCCCCCATCGATCAGACGCTGCAAGCCGGCCTTGATGGACGGCGGGCGTGATCGCACGACGAGAGTGCTGAGTTGCTTGATGATCGCGACGATGCGCTGGACGGCGTCCTCGACGTGCTGGGCGTTCTTTTTCACTTGGTCGGGCTTGTCGTGGTAGACCTTCACGAGCTCGAGGTAGCCGATCACGACCCCGAGGAGATTGTTCAGGTTGTGCGCGATGCCCTGAGTGACGGCGCCGATGGTCGCGGCCTTGCGCGATTCCTCGAGGCGCCGCGTGAGCTCGACGACCTGGCGGTTGATGGCGACGAAGCGTAACTGCGTCTGCACGCGCGCGAGCGTCTCGTCGAGGTCGATGGGCTTGGTGATGTAATCGACGGCGCCGACGCTGAGGCCCTCGATCCGACTCTCCTTCCCGGTGCGCGCCGTGATGAAAATGATCGGGATGCCGCGGGTTTGTTCCTCGTTCTGGAGGCGCGAGCAGACCTCGAGCCCATCCATATCCGGCATCATCACATCGAGCAGAATCAAGTCGGGGCGCTCCCCGCGGATGGACTCCAGCGCCTCGGCGCCGCTGGCGGCGGTGGTGACCCGAATGCCCTCGCGCTCAAGTTTGCGCTTCAGCAGCTGGACGTTGATGGGCTGGTCGTCGACGACCAGGATGTGAGGTGCGGGCATGCGGCGATGGGCGAGAGAAGCCACCATCGGGCGGGAGACGACCGGACTGTTGCGCGGTGGCAACGCGATGGGCGGAACCACCGAGTTTCACCAATCGTTGAAGGGCCGAGCCGCGGATCAGGCGCGGAGCCGGTAGGCCTTTACAGTGTTTTTCATGAGCATCGCGACTGTCATGGGGCCGACGCCACCGGGCACAGGCGTGATTTTTGCGCAAAGCGGAGCCACGCGATCGAAAGCGACGTCGCCGGTCAGTCGGTAGCCGGTCTTCTTCGTGGCATCGGCCACGCGGTTGATGCCGACATCGATCACGACGGCGCCGGGCTTCACCATGTCGGCGGTGACAAACTCTGCGCGCCCGATTGCGGCGATCAGGACGTCGGCCTGGCGCGTGATGGCGGGGAGATTGTTCGTGGCGGAGTGGCAGATGGTGACGGTGCCGTTGGCGCCGGCCTTTTTCTGGAGCGCAAGGAGCGCGATGGGCTTGCCGACGATCAGGGAGCGACCGAGCACGACGACGTGCTTGCCCTTCAAGTCGACGCCGCTGCGCCCGAGCAACTCCATGATGCCGGCAGGGGTGCAGGCGACGAAGCCGGTCTCGTCCTCCTGCGCGACCTTGCCGAGGTTGAGGGTGTTGAAGCCATCGACGTCTTTCTCCGGCGCGACCCGGCGAAACACGGCGACTTCGTCGATGTGTTTCGGCAGCGGCGACTGCACGAGGATGCCGTCGACCGTGGGGTCTGCATTGAGATCGTCGAGCAGGGCGAACAACTCCGGCTGCGTGATCGTGAGCGGGGGGAGGATGATGCGGCTGATGAGGCCGATCTCGGCGGCGGTTTTCTCCTTTTTCCGGACGTAGGAAACCGATGCGGGATCCTCGCCGATGCGCACCAGTGCGATGCACGGTTTTCGGCCGGGCAGGGCGGCGACCTCGGATTTCAATTCCGCGATGATCGACGCGGCGATTTGGTTTCCATCGATTAGCTCCATGCGGAGGACAGGGAGACGGGTGAAGGGGGAATGGAGAAGAAAAAACGGCGGCGAGGCAGGGTTCTTTCTCCCTGCTCCCCGTTCCATTCTCCGGCGCGCGCAGCGCTTACTTCAACTGGATCGTCTCGACGACAACGACGATATCCTTGCCGTCAGCCCCGGGTTTCGGCGCGCCGAAAAGGATCACTTCGCGATCGAGATATTTTTCCATCTGCTCGGTGGACAGGAGGCGGGCGACGTCGAGGTAGGCGTAGCGGGCGCCCGTCTCGCTCACCAGCGCGAAGTCAAACGGCCGGCGCGGAGCCAAGGGACGGCGGGTCGATACAAAGCGGCCGGCGAATTGGCGGGGGAGGGTGGCGCCGCCCGAATCGGACGAAGCCACAGGCTGGCCCGGGAGCGCGGGGCTGGCGGCCGGAGGCGTGGCAGGGGCCGCGGACGCGGGCAGAGGAGCGGCGGCGGGCGGCGTGGCGAGGCTGATGTAGCCGACGAGTTTTTTCTCGACGCTGAGTTGCGTCCACTTGCCGCGCAGACCGGTGACGGTGACTTTGTCGTCTTTCTCCGCGACCGTGAGCACGCCGGCATCGGCGCGGGGCGCGATGCGGATGCTCGTGCCGGGCTTCACATCGAGGCTCTTGGTGAGATCCTTGTTCTCCACGTAGCCCTCGAACGGACCGGGTAGATCGATGGCCATCCAGCCCGCGGGGGCGACGATGCCCGCGCTGGCAAGGGGTTCGGTGCCCGACTTGAGCAAGGTGATGGCGGGCGCGGCGAGGTTGGGCTGCGTGTGGACAGCTGTGGCGACCGCGAGTGGCGCGGCGAACGAAGGCGCCGCGCAGGCGAGCGCGGCGAGGAGGGAGAGGCTAGTCTTCATCGGTGGAAAGGGTGGATGGATTGGCGGGTTTGGGCTCAGCGGACGAGACCTCGTGAAGGGCCCGCGGTGTGCGGGGAGCGGAGAACAGGGAGGCGATTTCTTTCGTAGAAAGCACCTTTCCGGCGCGCAATGGGATTCCCTTCAGCTGGAGCGCGCCGATCTGGTAGCGCCGGAGTCGCTTCACATCAAAGCCAAGGGTCGTGAACACCTGCCGGATCTCGCGTTTCTTGCCGTGGTGCATGTGCACATCAAGATCCGTGGAGGACTTGTCGGCGGTGGCGTTGATCAAGGCGGCCCGCTCGACCTTCAGGCGTTCGCCCTCGATGACGACGCCGCGCACGAGCGAGCGCAGCCGGGAAGCGGGGAAGGGCGTCTTCAACACCACATGGTAGCGCTTCACGACGATGCTCGATGGGTGCATCAGGCGGTTGGCGAGATCTCCGTCGGTGGTGAGGACGACGAGACCCTCGCTGTCCAGATCAAGGCGGCCGGCGCAGAAAAAGCGGAGCTTCGAGAACTCCTTCGGGAGCAATTCAAAGACGGTCGCGGCGTGATGCGGGTCGTCGTTGGAGCAGACGAGGCCCCGGGGCTTGTGCACCACGACGGTCACGCGTTGCTGGGGCACGACGCGGACGGGCTTGCCGCTCACGGTCACCTTGTCGATTCCGGGCGTGATCTTCTGGCCGAGCGTGGCGGCGGCGCCGTTGACCCAGACCTCACGCATCCCAATCAGCTCCTCGGCCGCGCGACGCGAGCAGAGCCCCGAGTCGGCGATGTATTTCTGGATGCGGATTGGTTCGGCGGACGCCATCCGGGTAATGGGCGGCAAATCAGCCGGCGGTGCAAGCCCCGCGGCGTGCGAAACCGGGCTTGCCTGAGCCGGCGCGGCCTCGCTTCATCCGCACTCCCATGTCCGACTCTGCCGGCCCCGCTCCCGCTTTCACGAAGGACCGTCCGTTTCCCGCGAAGCTCACTGAGAATCGCCTGCTCAACCGTCCGGGATCCGCCAAGGAAACGCGGCACTTCATCATCGATCTGCGGGGCAGCGGGCTCCGCTACAAGGCGGGCGATTCGTTGGGCGTGTTTCCGGCGAACCGGCGCGAGGAGGTCGAAGAGCTCCTGCAGCGGCTCGGGACAACAGGCGACGAGTCCGTGTCCCCCGCGCAACTCAAGCTGCCCGCACCAATCACGTTGCGCGAGGCGCTGACGGAACACCTCGCGCTGGCGAAGCCGACGCGGAAGATCATCGAGACGCTGGCGGCGAAAGCGAGTAGCCCGGATGAGCAGGCAACGCTCGCCGGGCTGCTCGCGCCCGAATCGAAGGATATGCTGACGGGCTTCCTGGCGGAGCGGGAATTCGTCGATTTGCTCACGGAATTCCCCAGTGCGAGACTCACGGCGCAGGAATTCGTCGAACATCTGCGCAAGCTGATGCCTCGGCTTTATTCCATCGCGTCGTCGGGCCGCGTTTATCCGAGCGACGTTCACCTCACTGTGGCGATAGTCCGCTATAGGACGAATGACCGCGAGCGCCTGGGAGTCTGCTCGAGTTTTCTGTCGGATCGCGTGCAACTCGGGATCACGCCGGTGCCGGTGTTTGTCGCGGATTCCCATTTCGGCCCGCCGGCAGACGGCGCAAGGGACTGCATCATGGTCGGGCCCGGCACCGGCATCGCGCCGTTCCGCGCGTTCATGCAGGATCGGGTCGCCACCGGTGCGACGGGGCGCAACTGGCTTTTCTTCGGCGATCAGCGCAGCGGCACGGATTTTCTCTACGAGGAGGAGTGGCAGCGGTATCTGGCGCAAGGCCAGCTCGCGCGCCTCGACACGGCGTTTTCCCGCGATCAGCTCCTCAAAATCTACGTGCAGGATCGGATGCGGGAGAAGGCCAAGGAACTCTGGACGTGGATTGCGGGGGGCGCGCATTTCTACGTGTGTGGCGACGCCAAGCGGATGGCCAAGGACGTGGACACCGCGCTGCACGACATCATCGCGGACCAAGGAGCGATGTCGCGGGACCAAGCGATCGCCTACGTGAAGCAGATGAAGAAAGAGCAGCGCTACCAGCGCGACGTGTATTGATCGTCGATTCCCGGATTTTCGATTGCGCGGTCGATCGAAAATCGAAATTCCAAAACCGAAAATAATCCTCACGTTCCGCCCATGCTCACTTTCACCAGCAGAACAGCCCTCATCACCGGCGCCGGTCGCGGCATCGGCAAGGCCATCGCCGAGACTCTCGCCCGGCACGGTGTCACCGTCATCTGTGTTTCCAAGTCCGCGGATTCCTGCGGGGCCACCGCCGCCGCAATTGTGGCGGCCGGCGGCAAGGCCAAGTCCCTCGCGGTCGATGTCGCCGATGGCGCCGCGGTGGCGCAGGCCGCCGAGGCCCTGCTCAAGGAGTTTCCGACGATCGACATCCTCGTGAACAACGCCGGCATCACCCGCGATGGCCTGCTCTTCCGCATGAGCGAGTCCGATTGGAACGATGTCATTTCGACCAACCTCACGAGCTGCTTCCACTGGACCAAGCCCATCGCCCGGCCGATGACGCGCGCACGCTGGGGCCGCATCGTCAACATCACCTCGGTCAGCGGCGTCATGGGCAATGCGGGCCAGGCTAACTACTCCGCCGCCAAGGCCGGCATGATTGGCCTGACCAAGACCCTCGCCCGCGAGTTCGCCGGCCGGAGCGTGACCGTCAACGCTGTCGCCCCCGGTTTCATCAAGACCGACATGACGACGGAATTCGTGAACAATCCGGAAGCGTCGGCGAAGGTTTTGGAGGCCGTGCCGCTCAAACGTTTCGGTGAATCCGCCGATATCGCCAACTTGGTGACCTATCTTTGCTCCGAGGAAGCGGGCTACATTACGGGACAAGTTTTTAACGTTGACGGTGGTATGGCGATGTGAACCCTCCGCTCGACTTCGTTTCCCTCTTAATTTTTGCAAAATGGCCGACCAAAAAACCATCGAACAACGCGTCAAGGAGATCATCGTAAATCAGCTCAACGTAAACGAGGAGCAGATCACGCCGACCGCCTCTTTTCTTGATGATCTTGGCGCCGATTCGCTCGATACCGTCGAGCTGATCATGGCCTTCGAGGAGGAGTTCAAGGACGAGATCAAGGGTGAGATCCCGGAGTCCGATGCGGAGAAACTCCAGACCGTCGGCCAAGTCATCGACTACATCAAGGCCAAGGCTGGTCAGGCCTGATTAGGTTCATCCGATTGCGCGGGCGTTCTGCCGATTTCCCAAGCGGAAATGTCTGGCAGGACGCCTTTTTGTTTTCAGACACTAGTAGGCTAGCCAATGGAAACACCTTCAACAGGGCGGCGGGTTGTCGTCACCGGTCTCGGCGCCATCGCCTCGATTGGCCACAACGTCGAGCAGTTCTGGGCCGCCCTCGTGGCCGGGCGCGGCGGGGTGGGGCGGGTGTCACTTTTCGATCCCGCGAATTTCGCCAGTCAGATTGGCGCCGAGGTGCGCGACTGGGATGCGGCGCAGCACATGGACCCCAAGGAGGCGCGGCGCAACGATCGCTACACACACTTCGGATTCGTGGCCGCCAAGCAGGCGGTGGTTGATTCGGGCCTGGAGATGGCCCGTGAGGATGGCGATCGCGTGGGTGTGCTCATCGGGTCCGGCATCGGCGGCATGTTCACCTTTGAGCAGCAGCTGAAGGTCCTCATCGAGCGCGGCCCGCGCAAGGTGTCGCCGTTCACGATTCCCTCGCTCATCGGCAACATGTGCTCCGGCCTCGTCGCCATCGAGTATGGCGCGCGCGGGCCCAATTTCGGTGTCGTCTCCGCCTGCGCCACCGGCACGCACGCTCTCGGCGAGGCCGCCCACATGATCCGCCGCGGCGACGCCGATGTGATGATCGCCGGGGGCAGCGAGGCCGCAATCACCCCATTTGCCTACGCGAGCTTCTGCGCCATGAAGGCCATGAGCACGCGCAATGACGCTCCTGAAAAGGCCAGCCGCCCCTTCGATCGCAACCGCGACGGCTTCATCATGGGCGAGGGCGCCGGTGTGCTGGTGCTCGAGTCGCTCGATCATGCCAGAGCACGGGGGGCACGCATCTACTGCGAACTCGCCGGCTACGCGGCGACCTGCGACGCGTTTCACATCACGCAGCCGGATCCGGAGGGCAAGGGATTGTCCATGGCCATGAAGCGGGCGCTTGCCAGCGCCGCCGTCGCGCCCGAGTCAATCGACTACATCAACGCCCACGGCACTTCCACGCCCTACAACGACAAGTTCGAGACTCTCGCGATCAAGAAGGTTTTTGGCGATCACGCGCGTTCTGTCGCGATCAGCTCCACCAAGTCGATGACCGGCCATCTGCTCGGCGCCGCCGGTGGCATCGAGTCGGTCGTCTGCGTGAAGACTCTCCAGACGCAGACGATCCCTCCGACGATCAACCTCGAGGATCCCGATCCGGAGTGCGACCTCGACTACGTGCCCAACGTCGCGCGCCCGACGAAAGTGCGGGCGGTGTTGAGCAATAACCTAGGCTTCGGCGGACAGAACGCCGCCGTTGTTTTCCGCGCGATCTGAAGCCATTATCCGAAAACAAAAGCGCCCGCGACCTTTCCGGCGGCGGGCGCTTTGCTCCCAGGAGGCCCGGGCGGCTTAGACCACTTTCTCGACGAGACCGGCCTTGATCGCCTTGACGGAGACCCAGACGCGCTTCGCGGTGCCATCCGGCATACGGATGCGGATGCGCTGGAGGTTGGGACGGAAGATGCGCTTCGTCTTGCTGGTCACGTGCGTGCCGATGCCGCCGCTCTTTTTCGACTGACCCTTGCGGTTGATGATCGAGCCCTTGGAGGGCTTGCGACCGGTGATGAAGCAGACTTTAGCCATGATGGTTCCGAATGGATTAAAGGTTCAGAGGTAAAGGTTCGCTGTTGGACGAAGCAAGGTGATTTTTGGGGCGGCACGATTGGAGCGCGGTCTGCGACTCTGGAAACTACTTTTAAACTCTAGCGGAGCCTTGCTCGTGCCGAAGCAAGCGACTTACATCGAGGACTTAACTGCATGAAGAAAGCGCTCATCACAGGTATCACGGGGCAGGATGGCTCCTATCTCGCCGAGCTTCTGCTGGGCAAAGGCTACGAGGTCCACGGCGTCATCCGCCGGGCCTCGACCTTCAACACGAGTCGCATCGACCACCTCTATCGCGATCCGCACGTGAATGGCGTGAAGCTCCACCTCCACTATGGCGACCTCGCCGATTCGGTGCAGATGGTGAAGCTCCTCTACCAGCTTCAGCCCGACGAAATCTACAATCTCGGTGCTCAGTCGCACGTGCGGGTGTCCTTTGACATCCCCGAATACACCGGCGACGTCGTGGGTGTCGGCGCCGTCCGCATCCTCGAGGCGATCCGCGAGGCGGGTCTCGTGAAAAAGTGCCGCTACTACCAGGCCTCCTCGTCCGAGATGTTTGGCAAGGTCCAGGAGGTCCCGCAGGTCGAGACCACGCCGTTCTGGCCCCGCTCCCCCTACGGTTGCGCCAAGATGTATGCGCACTGGCTCACGGTGAACTACCGCGAGAGTTACAATCTCCACGCCTCCTCCGGCATCCTCTTCAACCATGAGAGCCCGCGCCGCGGCGAGACCTTTGTCACCCGCAAGATCACCCGCGCCGCCACGCGCATCAAGCTCGGCCTGCAGGAGTCGATCTACATGGGCAACCTCGACGCCAAGCGCGACTGGGGCTACGCCAAGGAATACGTCGAGATGATGTGGGTGATGCTCCAGCAGGATCAGCCCGACGACTACGTGGTCGCGACCAACGAGACCCATACCGTGAAGGAATTTATCCAGGAGACCTTCGGCTTGCTGAATCTCGACTGGGAGAAATACGTGAAGTATGACGCGCGTTACGAGCGTCCTGCCGAGGTCGAGCTGCTGATCGGCAACCCTGCCAAGGCCAAGCGCCAGCTCGGTTGGGAGCCCAAGGTCCGCTTCAAGGAGCTCGTGAAAATCATGACCGAGGCCGACCTCGAGCTCGCCAAGCGCGAGGCCCAGATCGCGAATCTTCCCGCCGTGTCGCGCTCGCCGTTCGCATGAGACTTTTCATCGCCGGACACAACGGCATGGTCGGTGGCGCGCTCGTGCGTCGTTTCCAGCGCGAGGCGGACGTCACGCTCCTTTTGCGCACGCGCAAGAACCTCGATTTGGGCAATCAGTCCGCCGTCGAGGCGTTCTTCGCCGCGGAGAAGCCCGATGTTGCGATCATTGCCGCGGCCAAGGTCGGCGGCATCCACGCCAACAACACCTATCCCGCCGAGTTCCTCTTCGACAACCTCGCCATCGCCGCCAACTCGATCCACGCCGCGTATCGCGCCGGGGTGAAGCGCCTCCTCTTCCTCGGCAGCTCGTGCATCTACCCCAAGCACGCGCCGCAGCCGATGCCCGAGGATTG
>JANOCA010000218.1:0-3054 GCA_031411915.1 Opitutaceae bacterium | reverse complement strand
CATCCCGTTTTTCGGTGCGGCCGCCTACCTGCTCGTCGGGACCGACCGGCTGAAGCGCCGTCGCCTGCGACGCCGTAAGATGCTCGCGGCCGCAGGCGTGCCGGCGAGTTCGCCGGGGATCGCGGCCGATGCCGCGACGGCGACGCTCCTCGCAAAGCTGCCTGAGCGGGCCCGTCAATTCCTGCGGCTCCTGTCCCGGGTGAACGAGATTCCGGTCGGCGGGGCCACGGAGCTGCGTGTGCGGCGCGACGCCAGCGAGTATTATCCGGCGCTGGCCGAACGCATCGCCACCGCCAGGCACCACATCCATTTCGAGGTCTACATCTGGCAGCCCGACGCCACCGGGGCGCGTTTCATCCAGCTGCTCACGGCCGCGGCGCGACGCGGCGTGCTCGTGCGTCTCTTGATCGACGAGGTCGGATCGGGCGGGTTCGAGGAAGATGCGCTCGCGGAGTTTCGCGCCGCCGGGGGAAAATTCTCGTGGTTCCAGAGCCTCGATCCGCGGCGGAACCGGTTCTTCCTGAACCTGCGAAACCACCGGAAGCTCCAGATCGTCGACGGCGCGGTGGCGTTTGTCGGGGGGATGAACATCGGCCGCGAGCACGAGGACCTCGAGTCCCCGTTGGGCCCATGGCGCGACGTGCAGGTGGAGGCCGAGGGTCCGATCGTGGCGGAACTGCAGGCGGCCTTTGCCGACGACTGGTTCTTCGCGACGGGTGAGCGCATCTTGGGCAAGCGCTACTTCGAGGTGCCTCACGGGCCGGTGCGCCATGCCGCGCAAGTCGTGCTGGGCGGCCCCGACCTGCGCTACGGCCCGATTGGAAAATCGTTGGTGAGCGTGTTCAACGAGGCGGAACGCCGCCTCTGGATTGCGACGGGGTATTTCGTGCCCAACGAGATCCTGCTCACGGCGCTCGCGCTTGCGGCGAGCCGTGGCGTGGACGTGCGCCTGCTGATCTCGGAGGCGAGCGACCACCCCTGGCTCGTGCGGGTTGGACGGTCGTTCTACAGCGAACTGTTCGCGGCAGGCGTGCGCATCTTCGAGTATTCCGCGGGCATCAACCACGCGAAGGTGACAATCGCGGACGACGACTGGGGGATGGTCGGCTCCGCCAACCTCGACTACCGCTCGCTGCGGCTGAACTTCGAGCTGAACCTGCTGTTTCACTCGCGGGAGTGCAACGCAGCGCTCGCAGGGATCCTTGAGCGCGACTTCGCCGCCTCATTGGAGCTCGATCCCGCCGAGTTTGCGAAGCGACCGTTCCGTCAGAAATTCGTCGAAGCCGCGCTGCGGCCGCTGTCGCCGATGCTCTGACCGACCGGGCGCTTGCCACCAGGAATCCGTCTCGCACGATGCGGGCAACGATGCGCCCCGCGTTGCTCCCTTTTGTTTTTGCCGCGTTGATGCCGGCGCTGTTCGCCGCTGAGCCCGAGGTGATCCCGTTGTGGCCCGAAGGCGTGCCGGGGCTGAAGGCGGACGCCGGGCCCGAAAAGCACGACGGCAGCGGGCGTTATTCCAACATTCATCATCCGTCGCTCACGGTTTACGCGCCGGAGAAATCCAACGGCACGGCCATCATCTACGCGCCCGGTGGCGGCTACGTGCGCGTGGCCGCGGGAGTGGGCGGCGGTGAGATCGTGCGGTGGCTGCGGCACACGGGTGTCACGGTGTTCATGCTGAAATACCGCCACGCCGACTACGGCCACCCCGCGCCGTTGCAGGATGCGCTGCGCGCCGTGCGGCTCGTGCGCTCGCGGGCGGCCGAGTGGGGCGTGCGACCGGAACGCATCGGCATGCTCGGCGGCTCGGCGGGCGGGCACCTGGCGGCCAGCGCCGGCACGCTTTTCGCGGCGCTCGAAGGAAAAACCGGTGCGCCGCTCGACGCCGTGAGCGGCCGGCCCGACTTCCTCGTGCTCGTTTTCCCCGTGATCACGATGATGGAGCCGCACGGCCACGGCGCATCGAGGCGCGCGCTGCTGGGCGATAATCCCTCGCCTGAATCGAAGCGCCGTCTCTCCGTCGACGAGCAGGTCACGAAGGAAACCCCGCCGACTTTCCTCGTGCACTCATCCGAGGACACCGTCGTGCCGGTGGAAAACAGCCTGCTCTTCTACCAAGCCATGCGCCGCGCGAGGGCGCCCATCGAGCTGCACCTCTATCCAAAGGGGCCGCACGGCTCCGGCATGGCCGCCTCACTCGGCCCGACCTCCGAGTGGCCGCGGCACTGCGAGTCGTGGATGCGGTTCAACGGTTGGCTGCCGGCGAGATGATTTTACCCATGAAAACGCGCCTCACCCGCCGCCATTTCCTTCGCACTACCGCCATCGCGACCGCGGGTGCGCCGGCGATTCTCCGCGGCGCCACGACCTCCGGTTTCGAGATCGGGGTCGTCGCCGATGCGCAATACGCCGACATCGATGCCAAGGGCACGCGCTTCTACCGCCAGTCCATCGGCAAGCTCGGCGCCGCGGTGGAGCACTTCAACTCCCGTGCCCCCGCCTTCTGCGTCCATTTGGGCGACCTGATCGATCGCGAATGGCGGAGCTTCGACGAAATCATGCGCCCGCTCGCGCAAAGCCGGCCGCGTTGGCACCACCTGCTGGGCAACCATGACTTCGACGTGCTCGATGAGCTGAAGCCGCGTGTGCCCGGCCGCATGGGCATGGAGCGGCATTATTCGTTTTTTGATCACAGCGGATTTCGCTTCGTGATTCTCGATACCAACGATGTGAGCACCTACGCGTCGCGCGCCGACACGCCCGAGCGCAAGGCGGCGGAGGCTGAACTCAGCCGATTTGTGACGGCGAAGGTGCGCCAAGCGAAACCGTGGAACGGCGCGATCGGCGCCGGACAACTCGCATGGCTCGATCGCACGTGTGCTGACGCGCGCGCAGCCAAGCTTCGCGTGATCATCTTCGCACATCACCCCGTCTTCCCGGACAACGATCACAACGTCTGGAACGCCGCCGAAGTGCTCGCCGTCATGGATCGGCATCCGCACGTCGTCGCATGGCTCAACGGCCACAACCACGCGGGCGCGTTTGGCGAGCGAA
>JANOCA010000217.1:0-5154 GCA_031411915.1 Opitutaceae bacterium | reverse complement strand
CGCGACGCGCCGCCTCCCTGATTCGCGGCCTTGGCGGCTTTCTTGGGCGCAGTCGGCGCTCCCTCCGCGGCGTAGCCGCTCACGAGGGCGACGTTGCCGCGCAGGCTGTCCGCCGGGACGGTGTGGCTGATTCTTCCCAAGTTCGCGCCGCCCCTGCCCTCGCCCGCGCGAGCTTCGAGCGTGAGCGTGACCTCCGCGCCGCTCCCGACAGCGGAGAGAATCAACGCGAGGTTCTTCGGGTCCGCGCCGGCCGCCAGTGGCTCGGACTTGGGGCCCAACAGCAACCGGCCGTCCGCCACGCCGGCGTTCACGCCGCCGGCGGCGAAGCAGTTGCTGCGATGCTCGTTGAGTTCGCTTCGCACGCCGAGGCGGAATCCGCCGCCGGTGTCTTTGCCGCGCACCTCGAGCTGCGCCAGCTGCACCGACATCGTGAAGCCCTTCGCCGGGCTCGTGATCTGATGGGTCAGCGAGTGGATGCTGCGATTGCCGCCGAGACTCCGGCACTCCGCGCCGCCGCCGGCGATCTGCCAATCTTCCATGGGATTCGCCCAAAACTCGCCGCCAAGCCAGACGCGATCATGCGTCCGGCTCCAGGCGTCGGACGCGGCGACGGCCGGTGCGGTCGCAGCGACGGCAGTCCTTGGGCCCGCAGCCGCACCGACGGCGGTGGCGGTGGCGATCAGTTTTAGCGCGGTGCGGCGGGTGATGGAGTCATTCATGAACCAGATGGGGCTGCGACGAAATGATGGCCTCGCGCGGACAAATCAACTTCGCCGTGATTGCAACCGCGCCCGAGGGCGAGTCTCCGCTTCTGGCTCCGCGTAGAGGCGCGCCTTTGCCCGACGGGCGCGGTCGAGCCGCGCCCCTTGCTGCAGATCGCCCGCAAACGGGCTTTTACAGCCGCGCCTTGATCTCCGTCGCCCGCGCCAGCGCTGCCTCGATCGTGTCGGCCCGCACGGTGAAGTGCCCCATCTTCCGCCCCGGTCGCGGTTCGGTTTTGCCGTAGAGGTGCAATTTCGCCCGCGGCTCGGCGAGGACCGCGGCCCAGTTCGGATCGCCGGCGATTTTCCCGTCCCGCCATTTCCACGCGTCGCCGAGGATGTTCACCATCACCGTCGGCTCCCGCACGGCGACGCCGCCGAGCGGCAGGCCGCACACGGCGCGCACGTGCTGCTCAAACTGGCTCGTCTCGCACCCATCGATCGACCAGTGGCCGCTGTTGTGCGGACGCGGCGCGAGCTCGTTGACGAGCACATCTCCGGCCGCCGTCACGAACATCTCCACCGCGAGCAGCCCCACGACGCCGAGCTTTTCCGCGATGGCCGCCGCGAGCCGCTCCGCCTCGCGCGCCACGCTCTCGCTCACCCGCGCCGGCACGATCGAGAAATCGAGGATGTGGTGCGTGTGGATGTTCTCCGCGACGGGAAACGCCTTCACTTCCCCGGTCGTGCCCCGCGCCACGATCACCGAGACCTCGCACGCAAACTCCACCCAGCGTTCCACCACGCAGCGCCTCCCGCGGAAGATCGCGACGGCGCGCTCCAGCTCCGCCGCATCGGCGATCTTCATCTGGCCCTTGCCGTCGTAGCCGAAGTCCGCGGTCTTCACCACGCAGGGCAGGCCGACCTCCGCGATCGCCGGGGCGATGTCGCCGTCGAGCGCCTCCGCGTAGCGCGCGTGCGGGATGCCGTTCGCGCGCAGCCACGCTTTCTCACGCTGGCGGTTCTGCGTCGTGTGCAGCACCTCGGCCGCCGGGCGCAGCGGCACCAGTGGCGCGATCGCGGCGAGCGGCCCGCTGGGGATGTTCTCAAACTCATACGTCACCACCGAGCACTCGCGCGCAAACGCCGTGAGCGCCGCCGTGTCGTCGTAGCTCGCGTTGACCTCGCGGTTCGCCACCGCGCCCGCCGGGCACGGACCCGCGGGCTCAAACACATGCACACGATACCCGAGCGTCTGCGCCGCCTGACCGAGCATCCGCCCGAGCTGCCCGCCGCCGAGGATGCCGAGGGTATTGCCGGGTGAAATCATGGGAAAAGGGGAAAGCTGAGAGCGTAGAGCTTAGAGTCTAGAGCGAAGCATGACCAAATCCGTCCGCATTCTACGGCTCTCAGCTCTGGACTCTCAGCTCTCAGCTTGCGTTGCCCTCACGGCAGTTTCGCCTTCAGCACCTTCGCCGTCTGCGCCGCGCGGAATTCTTTCCACGCCTTCGCCGTCCCCGCATCGCCGAGCCCGACAATGGAAGCCGCGAAGAGGGCCGCGTTGATCGCGCCGGCCTTGCCGATCGCAAACGTCGCCACCGGCACGCCGCCCGGCATCTGCACGATGGAGAGCAGCGAATCCAGGCCCTTGAGCGCGTGCGACTCCACCGGCACGCCGAGCACCGGCAGCGTCGTCATCGACGCCGTCATGCCCGGCAGGTGCGCCGCGCCGCCCGCGCCCGCGATGATTACCTTCAGACCCCGCCGCTCCGCCGATTCCGCGTAGCTCACCATGAGCTTCGGCGTCCGGTGCGCGGAGACGACGCGCTTCTCAAACGGCACGCCCAGCGCCTCGAGCTGCGCCGCCGCGTGCTGCATCGTCTCCCAGTCCGACGTGCTGCCCATGATGATCCCGACGAGTGGTTTGGCCATTGATGTGGCGAAACGCTCGGGGCCGCGCGCACCCGCCGCAAACCGAAACCGATCCACCCCGGGCTTGCCCCGCTCCGCCTCACGAAGCAGAAATCGGCCCTCGCGCCACCGCATCGGCGCACGACCCAAGCCCCGAACCCCGCCCGCCGTCATGACCTACCCGCGCTTTGCCCGTATTCTCGCTGTCCTGTTGCTCGCGCTGCCCGCGCTGCTCAACGCCCAATCCGCCACCGGCCTCGTCGAGGGCCGCGTGCTCAACGCCGCCAGCGGCGCCTACGTCGAGGGCGCGCGCATCACCGTCGAGGGCACGGCGCTCGAGACATTCACGGACGACTCCGGCCGCTATCTCCTCGCGGGCGTGCCCGCGGGCGAGGCGCGCGTGCGGGTCTTCTACACCGGCGCGCCGCCGAGCCTCACCACCGTGCGCATCACCGCGGGCCAGACGGCCACGCACGACATCTCCCTCACCGCCGCGACCCCCGCCGCCGCCCGCGGCGACATCGTGAAGCTCGACCAGTTCACCGTGGGCGAATCGCGCGAGATGAGCGGCGCCGCCATCGCAATCAACGAGCAGCGCTTCGCCGCCAGCATCAAGAACGTCGTCTCGACCGACGAGTTCGGCGCGGTCGCCGAGGGCAACGTCACCGAGTTCCTCAAATACCTCCCCGGCGTCACCGTCGATCTCAGCGGTGGCGACGGCCGCACCATCTCCATCGACGGCGCACCCGCGGCCAACACCCCGATCACCATCGGCGGCATCGGCCTTTCCAGCCCCACGGGCACCGGCCGCGCGGTCGAGGTCGGATTCTTTAACCTCAACAACATCTCGCGCATCGAGGTCTCGCATTCCCCCACGCCCGACTCGCCCGGCAAGTCGCTCGCCGGCGGCGTGAATCTCGTGCCTCGCTCGTCGTTCGAGCGCTCGCGCCCCGAGTTCAACGGCAACCTGTATCTGATGATGCGCGACGACTACCGCGGCCTGGGCAAGGGCGCCACGCTCTACCGCGACCCGCGGCAGAAAGTGTGGCCCGGTGCCGACCTCTCCTGGGTCGTGCCGGTGACCAGGAATTTCGGCTTCTCGATCGCGGCGGGCGGCTCCACGCAGTATTCCAGCCAGGACCGCGTCACCAACGTCTGGCGCGGCGCCGGCACCGCCACGGCGCCGGCCAACTTCCCCAACACCACGCCCGGCCGCCCGTATCTCTCGCAGTTCACGCTGCAGGACGCACCCAAGGAATCGTCCCGCGACTCCCTCGGCGTCACGCTCGACTTCCGCCTCTCGCCCCGCGACCGCATCGCGTTCTCCTACCAATACTCGTCATTCGACGGCGAGATCACCGCCCGCACCCTCGCCTTCGCGCCCAACCAGATTGTCGCCGCGTCGATCTCGCCGACTTCCGTGCAGGGCGTCGCCGGCGCCGGCACGGTCACGCTCAACAACGGCAACAACCGCATCCGCGAAAATCGCACCTACCTCCCCACCTTCTCTTGGCGCCACGACGGCCCGGTGTGGAAACTGGATTTCGCCACCGGCCGCGCCTACGGCAAGAACGCCATCCGCGACATGGACAAGGACCGCTTCCTCGCCGTCCAGTCCCGCCGCACCGGCGTAACCGTCGGCTTTGCCGACACCGGGTTTTTCCGCCCCGGCGTCATCACCGTCACCGACAACGCCACCGGCCGCCCCGTCGATCCCTACCGGCTCGAGAGCTACGCGCTCAACACCATGACGAGCACCCCGCAGCGCGCCTCCGACGTGAACTTCACCGCCACGGCCAACGCCCGCCGCGATTTCATGTGGCAGGTTCCGATCACGCTGCGCACCGGACTCGACTTCCGCCAGTCGAGCCGCGACGCCCGCCAGTGGACCTCCACCTACACCTACGTCGGTGCCGATGGCCGCCAGAACGCCACCGTCGGCACGGCCGCGCGGTTCCTCGATCCGCTCTTCTCCACGCGCTTCGGCCCCTACGGCTTCCCGCAGATCCAGCACGTCGACAACAAGGAGATCTTCGCCCACTGGCGCAAAAACCCGGCCGAGTTCACCCTCGACGAAAACAACCTCTACCGCAGCGGCGTCACCAACTCCAAGTCCGCCACCGAGGCCGTCTCCGCCGCCTATCTCCGCGGCGACGTCGCGCTGCTGAACCGCCGCCTGCTCCTCGTCGGCGGCGTGCGCGTCGAGCAGACCAACATCGACGCCCAGGGTCCCCTCACCGATCTCACCCGCAACGTCCAGCGCGACGCGCAAGGCCGGCCGCTGCGCAATCCCGCCACCGGCGCGGTCATTCCGATCACGACCAACGCGCTCGAGACCTCAAGGCTCACCTTCCTCGAGCGCGAAGCCCACGCCGAGAAAGAATACCTCCGCCTCTTCCCCTCGCTCAACGCGACCTACCACCTCCGCGAAAACCTGATCGCGCGCGCCGGTGTCTCCACGTCCATCGGGCCGCCCGATTTCAACCAATATGCCGGCGGCCTCACGCTCCCCAACACCGACAACCCGCCCAGCAACACGAAC
>JANOCA010000216.1:0-1534 GCA_031411915.1 Opitutaceae bacterium | reverse complement strand
CACCACCTTACCCTCGACCTCGATCGCGTTATTATCAGCGGACATGGTGGACGCAGGGCAGGTTCGCCGGGAATTGGATCATGGATGGATGGGTCGGGAAAAGACCATGTAAGCCAGAAGGTAGCAGTGCTAGTCAAGGTTTCCCTCGGGCGGGAGATAAAACCGAACAGCCGGGGCGCTCCCGGTGTCAGGGATACCGCTCACTCCCCCCTGCCAAGCCAAAAACTCAAGAACGGCGATTGCCTAGTGCATGAAAAAGAAATCACCCCCCAAGCTGGCCTCTAGGAAAAAAGAAACCTCCCCGGCGGAGAAGCAGGTGGGCGGTCAGCCGGAGAACGACGAAGATGCGCGCGTTGCCGGACTGAAATCCGCCACACCGGATGCATCTCCCGTCCCGCGCGACTCTTCACCCACGCCTGGTCGACGGAAGAAGTAAGGGAGCATGACGGCGGCGACGTGGAGCCCAAATGACTCGAAGCAAGGCTTGCGAGTGGATCGGATGCGGGGTTTTACATTCGGACACTACCTCTGCCTGCGCATCTATCGATGCTTCCCACTGCACGCGAATACTCCGTCGGCCCGCTCTCTTTCCAGCTCGAACTCGGCTCGGCCCATGTGCGCGCCATCCGGTTTCACGGCCGAGAGGCGCTGCGCGGGATCTATCCGGCGGTGCGCGACGAGTTCTGGGGCACGCTCCTCCCGGGGGCCAATGCGCCCGAGTGCGAGACCACGCCCGATCAAATCCGACTATCCATCGCCGGCCGCGTCGACCAATCGCCGGTGGATCTCGAGTGGACGGCGGAGATCACCGCGCGGTCGGACGGCACGCTGCGCTACCACTGGCGGGGCAAGGCGCGCTGGACCTTCCGCACCAATCGCACCGGCCTCTGCGTGCTGCATCCAGCCGAGGCCGCCGGTGCGCCGTGCCGCGTCGAGCTGACCGATGGGCGCGCGTTGACCGGCTGGCTGCCCACCGCGATCGCGCCGCACCCACCCTTCACTGACTTGCGCGCAATCGAGCACGGGTTTGGGCCGGGTGCTGAAGCGAGCGTGCGCTTCGAAGGCGAGGTCTTCGAGATGGAGGACCAGCGCAACTGGAGCGATGCCTCGTTCAAGACCTACTGCCGCCCTCTTTCCCGTCCGCGGCCCTACGAAGTGCGCGCCGGGGAAATCGTCGAGCACACGGTCGCCCTCGCCTGCCGCGGTCTGCCGAGCGGCACCCCGGCGCCGGACAACCCGCCGCACCCGATCGCGGCGTTGCCCCGGATCGGTTTCACGCTGCCGTGCGCGCTGCCCGCCGCGCTCCGCGCACGTGCCGCCGCGTTGCGACCCTCGCACATCCGGGTCGAGACCAACGCCAGCGACCTCGCTGCGACGCTCGCTTGGGCCGAGGCCGAGGCCGCGGCACTCGGCTGCGATCTGGAGCTGGCGGTGCGGGGCGCCACGGCCAACGCCCCCGCGAAGCTGCCACCGCGCTGCGTGGTGCTCCTCTTCGATCACGAGGGCGGCGCGGTGCCGACGGCCACCCTCGCCG
>JANOCA010000215.1:0-1514 GCA_031411915.1 Opitutaceae bacterium | reverse complement strand
CGATTATCAGGCCGACAAATGGTTCGGCCTGCCCGTCAAGGTCCGGGTCAGCGACGGCGGCGACGGCGTCACCCTGATCCGCGTGTCCGACTTCGACGACGGGCCAAGGGTCGGCAACGTCCGCATCACCAGCGTCTCGCTCCTCGACGGCACCAATGAAACCACCGCCACCTTCCGCAAGGGCCGCAAGCCCGAACTCGCCACCGCCACGCTCGCCTTGGCGGCCGCGAGCAAGGACGCCACCCACTGGACCCTCATCGAAACCGAAATCGCCACCGACGACAACCGCCCCGCCACGATCCGCCTGACCACGGTGCGAGATGGCGCCAAGCTGGTGACGCTCAAGGAGGTGGATTTCACTGACGACACGAAAGCGGAGTGGCTGGTGCGCAACCGGACAACGTTGGGGCGGGTGGGGGAGTGAGGCCTGCCGCCGACTCTTTATCTTCCGCGTAACTGCGCGCAACGTTGCGCCAAACGGTCAAATCGACCGCAGCGCAGAAAATTAGGGGCGCTTTAAAATTGGCGCCCCTGACACTCAAACGTCTTCGCTAGTTTGGCTCGACGATTATCAGGCGACCGCGGTTCGCTACCGCCACGACGGCTTTACCCCCGACCGCAAATACGCCTTCCTCACCGCGCTCGCCGAATGCGGCTGCGTGGCGGAGGCGTGCGCGGGTCGGGGTCAGCGATACCGCCGCCTACGCGCTTCGCCGCCGCCACAATAGCGAGCACTTCCGCGCCGCCTGGGAAGCCGCGCTGCGCTACGCGGTGGCGCGGCTCGGCGATGCCGCTTTCGCGCGCGCGCTCCACGGCACCGTGCGCCCGGTGTTCTACAAGGGCGAGCAAATCGGCAAGCGGCGCTATTTCGACGAGCGGCTGACGATGTTCATCCTGCGCACGCGCGGCGCGGCGCAGTATGGCAGATGGATCGACACGATGATCAGCCGGCAGCCCGAGGAAGGGCCGGCAAAGCTGGCCGAACATTTTGCCCAGGCCGCGCACGAGGATGCGCTGGCCGACGACCTCCGACTCCAACGCCGCCCGCGCCCGGCCCCGGCTCTCCAACGGATCGATGATGATGACGATGAGCCCGGCGGAGGTAAGTGACGGGGGGCCTGGCCCCAACTTCCCCAACTTTGGGCTGTCTCCTTCACCCCCGCGCCAACCGCGCCAAGACCTCGTCGAGCGCCTGCAGGAAGCGCGAGCGGTCGGCCTTGGCGAAGGGCGGCGGCCCGCCGGTGATGCCGTCGGCCCCGACGCGCCCCTCGCCCATCCCGGCACGGAGGTCGGCCATGATCGCCCGCGTCGCGATCGCGGCGCCAATACCGGCGTTGGTGAAGGGCTTGCCGTTGTGGCCGAGCACCGTCGCTCCCGCCTTCAGCGCGCGGTCGGCGAGCAATATGTCGCCGGTGATGACGACGTCGGTCGCGCGCGCCGCCTCGGCGATCCAGTCGTCTGCGGCGTCGAACGCATCCGACACCACCACCCGCTCGACCAGCGGATGATCGGGA
>JANOCA010000214.1:0-5050 GCA_031411915.1 Opitutaceae bacterium | reverse complement strand
TTCACATCGGCCATCAGCGCATCGAAACGCGCCTTGCGGAAATCGCCGGCGAGTTCCCCCCGCCGCTCCTTGAGGGCCTTGATCCGAAGCTTGGTGGCATCGCGCTCCCTGCCCCGGGGCAAGTGGTCGCAGCGCTCGTCGAGGCGCTTGATCTCGGCATCGAGCAGGGCGAGCGAGGCCTTCACGTCGGCCTTGTTTTCGTCGGAGGGGTTCGTCTTGTAGTTGGCAAGGTCGGCGGAGGTGGCCGCGGAGGCGGGATTCGCCACGGCCATCGTCCTGGCCTTCGCATCGCGTGCGGCCTCGGCGGCCTTGGCGGTGGTTTCCTTCGCCCTGTCCGCGGCGTTGTCCACCGCGCGATCAAATTTCGTCTCCGGGCTGGTCGAGACGGTCTTCTTTGCCCAGAGCACGAGCTTGTTGTATTCGGCCTGCACATCCGCCTTCAGGCTGTCGAAGCGGGCCTGCACGTAATTTTTCCGAAGCTCGGCGCGGCGATCCTTGAGTTTATCGAGCCGAGCCTTGGCGGACTTCCTCTCCTTTTCGGTGGGGGCGTTTTCCAGGAATTCGTCGAGACGTTCGATCTTCTCGTCGAGGTCCTGGAGCATGACTTTGATGGTGACGCCATTGGCGTCGGCGATGGCGGCCTCGACCGGTTGGGCGCGCAAGGCGGTCGCAAAGAAGGGCGAGCCGAGAATGAGCGCGGTCGCGGGCAGCCAGCAACGGAACGGGCGAAGGCAGGAGAGGGTTGGCGTCATCATGATGTAGGTGGAACGCGGCCGCGGCGGATCGTTGCTTTTTCGGTGATTGTTTTTTCGGGACTCGCGGCGCGGGAGTCGCGAGTCGCGTGCCAGCGCGGGCCAACCGGGGAGTAACCGCTGGCGGCCGCAGGTTTGCGCAAGCGCGGGCTGGAATCGCACCCGCGCGCATCGGGCATTTTGCAACGTCCCGGATCACGGGTGACGGGCAACCCGCAAAATTCTTTGCGCGGGGCGCGATGCAGGCTTGCGACCGGCGGCCAATTTTTCCCACTGGGCACGCACATGCGGATTCTCATCGTCGACGATCAGCGCACTGCTCGCCTCACGATATCGCAGGCGGTCAAGGCCGAGGGCCATGAGCCCGATACGGCCGACGGCGCGGGCGTGGCGCTCCTCAAGCTGCGCGAGGAGCGCTACGATCTCGTGGTGCTCGACCTCAACCTTCAGGGCGAGGCCGACGGGCTCGAGTGCCTCGCGCGGTTGGTGAAGGCCGCGCCGGGCATCGCCGTGGTGATCTGCACGGCGCACGCGAGCGTCGGCACCGCGGTCGAGGCGATGCGCCGCGGTGCGCTCGACTATCTCGAGAAACCCTTCACTCCCGAGCAGCTCCGCACGGTGCTGGCCCGCATCGAGCGCGCGCAACGCCTCCGCCAGCGGGCCGACGGCCTCGCTGATCAGGTCGCGCGCACCGCGCCGGCGGTCGACTTCTCCGCGGATGAGCCGGCGATGCGCGCGGTGCTGGACGTGATCGAGCGCGCCGCGCCCACGCGCGCCACGCTGCTGATCCTAGGGGAAAACGGCACGGGCAAAAGCCAGCTCGCGCGCCACGCGCACAGCCTCAGCGCGGTGGCCGACGGGCCGTTCGTGACCGTCAACTGCCCGAGCCTCTCGCGCGAGCTGCTCGAGAGCGAGCTCTTCGGCCACGTGGCGGGCGCCTTCACGGGCGCGATCAAGGATCGTTGGGGCAAGGTCGAGGCCGCGCGCGGCGGCACGCTGTTCCTCGACGAGCTGGGCGAGCTGCCCCCCGACCTCCAGCCCAAGCTCCTGCGCCTCCTGCAGGAGGGCGCCTACGAGCGCGTGGGCGAGACCAAGACCCGCCTGGCCGACGTGCGCGTGATCGCCGCCACCAACCGCGATCTTGCCGCCGCGGTGAAGGCCGGCGCGTTCCGCGAGGACCTCTTCTACCGGCTCAACGTGATCAGCGTGACCGTGCCGCCGCTGCGCGAGCGCCCGGCGGATCTGGGCCGGCTCGCGAAGAGCTTCCTCCGCTTTTTCGCCGCCGATGCCGGCCGCCCGGCGCAGACCTTCTCCGCGCCGGCGTGGGCCGCCGTGCGCGCGCACCCCTGGCCGGGCAACGTGCGCGAGCTGCGCAACGCCCTGGAGCGCGCCGCGATCCTGTCGCGCGGCGAGGCGATCGAGCTGGGCGATTTGCCGGCGGAGCTTGCCGGGGCGGGCGCGCCGGTGGTCGAGCTGGGCGCGCTCGTGCCTCTCGACCTCCTGGAGCGCGAGCACGCGCGCCGCGTGATCGCGCGCACCGTGAAGCTCGAGGATGCCGCCGCTGTGCTCGGCATCGACCTCGCCACCCTCTACCGCAAGCGGAAGCGCTGGGCCGCCGAGGCCGCCGCGCCCGAATCCACCGCCCCCGCCGTCCCCGCGGCCACGCCCGAGCCGCCGGTGGCGGTCCCCGCCCCATGAAACGGTGGAATCTTGTCACGGGCCTCACCGTCGTGCTGATGCTGCTGCTCGTGGTGTCGGGCTTCTGCGTGTGGACGGCGCGCTCGCTCACCTCGGACATCGACCGGATGATCTCCTCGAATTTCGAGACGATCCGCGCCATGCGCAGCCTGCGCCTCTCGGTGGTGCGCCTCGACGCGCAGTATCGGAGCGCCACCGCCCCGGCGGAGATTTCCAAGGCGCGCGGCCTGTTTGACGTGGAGCGCGTGCAGATTCAGCGCAACATCACCGTCGCCGAGAGCAACGTGGACTCCGTCCGGGAAAGCGAGGCGCTCGCCCGGGTGACGGCGCTGACGAAAGACTACTTCACCCTTTACGAGGAGTATTTCAGCCTGGGCAGCTTCGACAGCGACCGCTTCAAGGTGCTGACGCGCAGTCTCGCGCAAGCCGCCTCCGACATCACCGAGGCCGTGGGCGCGGTGCAGGACATCAACGAGGTGGCGGTGCTCGATCGTCGCGCCGCCGCGGCAGCCAAAGGGCAGAGGGCGATCGGCATCGCGATCGGCATCGCGGTGTTTTCCCTCGGCATCTACATCTGGACCTCGATCCGGCTGTCGCGCGCGCTGTTCCAGCCCCTGCGCGAGCTGCGCGACTCGATCGTGAAGGTGGGCCAGCGCAAGTTCGACCTGATCGTGCCGCTCAAGGGCGGCGAGGAGCTGGCGCAGATTGCGACGACGTTCAACCAGATGGCCGGCGAGCTGCGCGCCTACGTCGCGGAGACGGACCAGCAGGCGGTGGAGGCCAACCGCGTGAGCCGAGCGATTCTCGAGGCGCTGCCTTATCCCGTCTACATCGTCGATGCGGACTACGCCGTGAAAATGATGAACCCGCGGGCCGAGGCGCTTTCCCGGGCGCTGGAGATATCCGGCGCGTTGCCCGGGGCCGTGCGCAAGGCCATCGATGACGCCGCGGCGCTGGGCGCGGACCTCGTGGGCGACGACTTGCACCGCGCCGTCGAGGTCCCTGTGCCCGGGGCCGCGGGCGACCCGATGCCGACGTATCTGCCGCAGGTTTTCCGCATGGCGGCGGTGCCCGGGGCGAAGACGGGCTGGGCCGTGCTGCTCGTGGACGTGTCCAAGCTGCGGCAGTTCGACCTGGCGAAGACCAAGGCGCTTTCGGTCATCGGCCACGAGGTCAAGACGCCGGTCACCAGCATCCGGCTGACGCTGCACCTGCTGCTGGAGGAAAAAATCGGCGCGCTCACGGCCGACCAACGCGAGCTGGTGCAGGCGGGCCGCGACGACTGCGAGCGGTTGCTCACCGTGCTGCAGGCGCTGCTGGAGCTGTCGCGTTTCGAGAGCGGCCGCGTAACGATGCGCGTCCTGCCGGTGGCGCCGGCCACGCTCCTGGCGCAGGCCGATGCGATGCACGGCGACTTCGTGCGGCGCCAGGGCGTGACGGTGGTGATCGAGCCGGTGCCGCCGGGCCTGCCCGCGGTGCAGGCGGACGCGATCCATGTCGTGCGCGTGCTGGGCAACTACCTCAGCAACGCCGCCAAATACGGCCAGCCGAAGCAGACGGTGGCGCTGCGCGCGGAGCTGCGGGCCGACGGCTTCGTGCGGCTCAGCGTGCGCAACCGCGCCGTGCGCGCGCTCTCCGAGGCCGAGCAGGCGAGGATCTTCGAGCCCTTCTACCGCCGCGAGGGCGAGCGCGCCGAGGGCACCGGCCTGGGGCTGACCATCTGCCGCGAGATTGCGGCCGCCCACGGCGGGCGCGTCGGCGTCTGGG
The DNA here is from genome assembly GCA_031411915.1 of Opitutaceae bacterium. GTDB lineage: Bacteria > Verrucomicrobiota > Verrucomicrobiia > Opitutales > Opitutaceae > ER46. The sequence goes on along the minus strand of JANOCA010000214.1, from coordinate 833 downwards.
CCAGCGGCGATGTCGTCGATTTTTACCTGGATCTGCGTGCCGTATCCGAAATTCTAAGCCATGCCACCGGAGCCCGTCCCGCCCTCCGCGCCTGAGGCCGCCGCGCCGCCCCCGCGCATCCTCGTCGTCGATGACGAGGCCTCGGTGCGGCTCGGCTGCGTGCTGGCGCTCCGGTCGGACGGCTGGAGCGTGACGGGCGAGGGCTCGTCGCGCGCGGCGCTGGAGCGGCTCACGGCGGGCGGCGAGCGCTATGACGCGCTGGTCCTGGACTACGCCATGCCGGGCCTCAATGGCCTCGAGCTCCTCGCCGCGATTGAGCCCAGGATGCGGCCGCCGGTTTTGCTGACGAGCGCGCACGCGGATGGCGCGGTGGCCTGCGCGGCGCTGAAGCTCGGGGTGTGGGATTTCCTGGCCAAGCCCCTCGTGCCGGAGGAGCTCCGGCGCCGCGTGCGGCGCCTGCTCACGCGGCGCCACGATGGGACGGCGCCCAGCGCCTGGCTGGCCCGCGCGTTTTCCCATTGCCAGAACTGCGCGTGGGACGAGGCGCTGCGCGAACTCGAGGCGTGGCCGGAGCCGGAGCGGGAGGAACCGGCGCACTTGCTGACGGGGCTCGTGAACCAGATGGCGAATCGGCAGGAGCAGGCCGCGGCGGCGTTCCAGCGGGCGCAGTGGTGGCCCGGATGGGAAACCCAGGGCACCGAAGTGTGGCACGATCTGGCGCGGCGGCTGGGGTGAGGTTTTTTGGGGTGGGCGGGCCCGTCCCAGTGCCCGCATTATTTGGCGCAAGGGTGTTTTTTTATTGGGGCGGCGGGTCGCGCCCGCCCCCCGCGGTA
>JANOCA010000213.1:0-1857 GCA_031411915.1 Opitutaceae bacterium | reverse complement strand
GAGCCCTACATCAACTGCCAGAAATGCTACTCGTGCCGCCGCGGCCTTACCAACTGCTGCGAGGCCCACCAGACGCTCGGCGTGATGTGCGACGGCGGGATGCGCGAGCGCGTCCTTCTCCCCGCGCGCAAGCTCCACGTCTCGAAAAAACTCAGCTACGAACAGCTCGCGCTTGTCGAGACGCTCGCCATCGGCTGCCACGCCGTCGACCGCGCGGCCGTGAAGGCGGGGGAAAACGTCCTCGTCATCGGCGCCGGCCCGATCGGCCTCAGCGCGGTCGAGTTTGTGAAGGTCGCGGGCGCGACCTGCATCGTGATGGACATGAACGAGGCGCGCCTCGCTTTCTGCCGCGAACGCATGGGCGTGCCGCACACGATCGTCGCGCGCGGCGACGGCTCGGAAATCCCCGCGCTCAACGCGATCACGAACGGCCAGCTCGCCGACGTCGTGATCGATGCGACGGGCAGCGCGAAGTCGATGGCGCAGGCGCTCAACTATGCGGCCTACGGCGGCCGCATCGCGTTTGTCGGCATCACGCAGCAGGAGATTTCATTTCCGCAGGCGCCGGCGATGCACCGCCGAGAACTCACGCTGCTGGGCTCGCGCAACGCCCTCACGCGCGACTTCGCCCGCATCATCCGCCTCATCGAGGATGGCACGATCGACACCGGCCCGTGGATCACGCATCGCGCGAAGTTTGACGATATGATCGCAGAGTTCCCCTCGTGGCTGAAGCCCGAGACGGGCGTGATCAAGGCGATCGTGGCGCTGACTTAGACGCCGCGCCGTCCCACCATCACGCGGGCAACGCAGCGCCGAAGAAGCGCAGCCAGTTGCCGAAGAAGATGCCATCGATGTTCGCGGCCGAGTAGCCGCGCCGCGCGAGGATGTCCTCCAAGCGGTGGACATCCGTGATCGTGTCGAGATCGCGCGGCGTCTGCTCGGTGCCGTAGCCACCGTCGAGATCGGTGCCGAAGGCGCAGTGGCGGGCGTTGCCCGCGATCTGGCAGATATGGTCCATGTGGTCGGCGGCGGCCTCGATGCCGACCACCTGCGGGCTCGTCACGCCGCGCTGCCAGCCGGGCACCATCATCCACGCATCAAACGGCGCGCCGATCACGCCACCGCGCGCGACGATCGCTTTGATCTGCTCGTCGGTGAGCTGGCGATCACCGGGCACGAGGGCGCGGCAGTTGTGGTGGCTCGCGAGCATCGGTCCTTCGTAAACCTCCATCGCGTGGGCAAACGACTGGTCGCTGAGGTGCGTGACATCGAGAATCATCCCGACGCGCATGAACTCCTTCAACAGCTCGACCCCGCGCGCGCTCAGCGGTCCATCGGTGCCCGTGCCGAAGGCGTATTGCCCTCGACGGTAATGCGAGGGACCGACCGCCCGGAGGCCTTCGCCCCACCACACTTCGACCTGCGCCGGGTTCACGATCGGATCCGCGCCTTCCATGCTGAGGATCACGCCGAGCGGCGTGGTGTCGGGGGCGAGCCGCCACGCGGCGAAATGGGCGGTGAGTTCGCCGCGGGTGCGCAGGAAACGCAGGTGGCCCTGCGCCTCGAGCAGCCGGTAGTAGGCGAGTTGCCCGCGGGCGTGTCCGTGCGCCGCGGCCTGCGTCGTGTAGTCGAGCGCGACGCGGCGCGAGTCCGGCTTCGGCAAAGGATCGGGTCCGCTGCGCGCCATGAGCGTGGCGACACACACGGCCACGCGCGCCCGGCGCAATTCAGGAAACGTGAGGGTGCAGCGCCCCCGCCCCGGCTCGTCGGCCTGGCCGCGCTCCGCGGCCCGGACCTCGGCGACGGACGCGAGCAAGTCGCGGTTGTAATACATCGCGTTCCACGCGAGGTCGA
>JANOCA010000212.1:0-4492 GCA_031411915.1 Opitutaceae bacterium | reverse complement strand
GGTCGAACGGATGGTTGTGGCATTGCGCGCACTGGAGGCGCACGCCCATGAAGGCCTGCGCGGCGTTCTCGGTGAGCTTCAGCGTGTCGCGCTCAATCTTGTAGAAATTGGCGGCGGGGTTCTCGAAGCTCGGGCCGCTGGCGGTGACGAGTTGCCGCACCATCGCATCGACGGGCACGTTCGCCGCGATCTGTTCCTCGAGCCAGTCGAAGTATTGCACGGCGGACTTGGCGCTCATCTGCACCTGCTGATCGGCGCTGCGGATCTGGAGCAGCTCGGCCCAGCGCATCACCCAGAGATCGGTGAACTCGCGGCGGCCCAGCAGATCGTCGATGACGGCGGCGCGCTTCTTCGGGGCCGAGTCGGCCAGGAATTTCCGCGCCTCGTCGACCGTCGGCAGGGTGCCGGTGATGTCGAGGAAGACGCGGCGGAGAAACGTGGCGTCGTCGCTCAATTCCGATGGCGCGATGCGGAGCTTGCGCAGCTTGGCGTGGACGAAGGTGTCGATCGGGTTGTGCTCGGCGACGGCGGGCCACGTGAAATTGAGGCCCTTGGGAATCGAGAGCACCTGCACACCGGCGGCCTGGTCCTCGAAGCGCGCGGTGATGAACGCCTCGCCGCGCACGCCCGCGATGGCGCGGCCGGCGTCGGTGACCTTCACGGCGACATCGTTGTTGCTCATGAAGGCCGTGAGGGTGGTCACGTCGCGGTCGGTGCCATCGGAGTAGAACGCGCGCGCGCTGAGCTGCTGCGCCTCGCCCGAACCCTCGAGCACGGACTGGGCGGGCTGGACTTCGAGGCGCACGACGCGCGCGACGGTCGGCGGGTCCTTCGGCGCGCCGGCCTTCAGCCAAGCGAGGAGCGTGCGGTAGAGATCGTCGCCTTCCTTGAGGCGGTCGCCGCCGGTGTGCGGCACCTTGTTGGTGGACTTCTCAAGCAGCAGGCTCTCCTCGGGCACGGCGAGGTTGATGCGGCGCGCGATGGACTCGCGGGTGAGGCGAAAATGATCGCCGTCGGGATCGTAGCCGAAAAGGGAGAGGCGGAAGCCGTCCTTGCCGCGCGAGGAGCCGTGACAGCCGCCGGTGTTGCAGCCGGCCTTGGTGAAGACGGGCATCACGTCGTTGAGGAAACTGATGGGCGGCTCTTCCTGTGACTTCTCCACCTTCACGGGGACGACGAGGGTCTTGCCGGAGAATTTCACTCGCAGCTCGGTCGCGCCGTCGGCGAGCGGGGAGAGGATCGATTTCTCGAGTTTCGCGAGGGCCTTGTTGCCGAGCGCATAGCTGGCCTGCGCGGTGACATCGCGCGTCACGCCGTCGGCGTAGGTCGCCTGCACGACGATCGACTGGCGGTCGTGGCGGGTGCGAAGGTTCACGTCAGCGGGGAAGACCTTCACGTCGGTCAATGCGGGCGCGGCAGCGAAGAGCGGAAGCGCGGCGCACAGCGCTATGCCCCCGATTGTCATTCTGAGCGCAGCGAAGAATCCACGCGTGCGAAGGCCTTGAGTGTGCGACTCCGTGGATTCTTCGCAGCGCTCAGAATGACAAGGCATGGGGAAGGCAGGCATCCGGATTATTCCTTGGTTGCGGCGACCGCCGTGGGTTTCGCGCGCGGCGGGTCGATGCGGAGCATGCTGCCCGGCGCGAGCACGTGCGCGATGGGCTCGCCGGACTGCGTGATCGTGACGCTGCACGCGATCGTCTTTCGCATGCCGAGGGGGCTCTTGTCGGTGGTCACGAGCTCGAAGACGGCTTGCTTGCTGTCCTTCGTGATTTCGACGGGCTGCGCGGTGACGTGGTCGGGCAAGCCGGTAAGTTGCGCGAGGGCGGTGCCCTCGAACGGCACCTTCTGATCGAGCGTGCAGATCATCCTGGCCTTGGCGCCGCGCTCGACCTTCGTGAAATCGATTTTGCCGATGAGGAACGGGGCCGCGACGTCGAGCGTCGCGAGCTGCGAGGAGGCAAAGGCGGCGCCGCCCTTCACGGTCGCGTTGGCGATGACGGCGATGCGCGCGGTGCGGACCTCGGCGCGCGCGGTGGCGTTGAGCTTGTAGATGACCGATGTGGAGCCCTTGGGGATGATCACCTCGGGCTGAGAGCTGACGCCGGCGGGATTGAGCATCATCTTCACGGTGATCGGCTCGTCGAAGCCCTCGGCGCGCTCGGCGGTGATTTGCAGCGCCATCTCGCCGCCCTGCACGATGGGGACCTGGGGTTGGGTGATCGAAATCTTGAAGGGCAGTTCCTCCACGACGGCGGCGGCCATGCGGTCGACTTCGGAGCGCACATAGACGGTGTCGTTCTGGATGCGCACCCACTCGACGTTGTGGCGGAAACGGTGCTCGGGCGTCGTCTCGTCTTCCTTGGCCGCGCGCACGGCGGGGCGGAGGAGCGCGCCGCCGATCGGGGCGTCGGGCTCGGCCTCGAACACGACGATGGCCTGCGTGAGGCTGCCGGGCACGATATCCGACACGGCGGTGAGGCCGGGCGGCAGGCCGTCGAAGGCGAGGCGGAGGTCGCTGTTGAAGCCGTCGCGGGCGATGTTCATCAGCACGGCGAAGCGGTTGCCGCGCGCGACGGCGGGGGATTTGCGCGTTTCGTAGTCGTAGCGTGCCGTGTCCGGAATCGAGAGGACGAGCGCGGGCCGGACCTCGGCGACCTCGAGGCGGAACGTGTGGAGCGGCCCGCCGCGGCCGAGTTGGTCGGCGATCTTCACGGCGTAGTCGCCATCCTCCGGGATGCGCACGCGCACGGTGCTGTCGGGCTGGCCGGCGGAATCGTCGTTGGCGCCGAGGCTGTTGCCCTTGGGGCCGAGCACGGTGAGGACGGAGTCGAGCGGCGAGCCGAGGCGGCGGGCGAAGATTGTGAAGTCGAGATGCTGATCCTTCTTCGCCTTGAAGCGGAGAAACGCCGACTCGCCCTTGGTCGCGAGCACGCCGTCGAAGGCGAACGGCGCCGGCCCGTCGAGCAGCGGCGCCTGGGCGAGGCTGGCGGCGGCGTGCACATCGCGCACGGGCGTGAGGTCGTTGACGCGAATCCAATTGGGCGAGGGCGCGGGGCCGGAAGCATCGCGGACGGCGAGGAGGCCGAATTTCGCCGCGGGTTGCGCGGGCAGCGTCACGCTTTGCGTAAATCCGCCCGCGGGATCGCCGAGGAAGCGCGCCTCAAGGGTTTCGCCGGGCCGGCCGCCGAGCGGGAAGACCGCTGCGGGGCGCGGAAACGCGCCGACGTGCAGGCGGTAGGCGTGGTTCGCGTTGGGCGTGTGCACCATGTCGCGGACCTGGAGGGTGTATTTCCCGTCGGCGGGAACGATGAGGGAGACGAACCCGTCGTGGCCGAGCAGCGGGGTGTCGTCCGAGTTGGCGAGCACCTTCCCCGCGCTGTCACGGATCGAGATCGTGGGGTCGAACATCGTGCGGCCGAGGCGCGCGCCTTCGATCTCGGCGGAGAGGCGCTGGCCGGCCTTGGCCTCGACGACGTAGGTGTCGATGTCCTCGCCGGCGATCAAGCCCTGCACGGTGGAGCCGAGCGGGACGGGTTGGGCTTTGGCGGCGGTGTCGTTGTTTTCCTTTTCGGCGACGCTGGGAAACGGGCCGACATAGAAAATGCGGAGCGCGGAAAGGCCGCTCGCCGTGCGGAGGCGCAGGGCGTGCTCGCCGAGGCGGCAGTCGGGCGCGATGCGGACGCGGGCCTTCACGAGCTTGTCGGCGGCCTCGGTGATTTTTTCGACGGTGATGCCGGCGTCGTAGAAGAAGATTTCCTGCGCGTCCGCGAGCCGGTCGCCGCGGAGCGTGAGCTCGACCGTCGTGCCGCGCTGGGCGCCGGCCGGGGCGACGACGGTGAAGCTGGGCGCGACGGCCGATAGAGTGAGAGGGAAAGTTAATGTGAGAGTGAGCAGCGCGCAGATGGCAGGCATAAAGCCTGCCCCACAGGCGAAGGATCGCTGGAGGCGCGGCGCCCTCGCCGCGGTGCCGGAGCGCGTGGCGGTGCAGTCGTGGCTGAGGCGTCCCGCTTCAGTGGGAACGGCCAAGAACGAGGCGAGAGCGCCGCGTCCCGAGCACACAGAAGCAAGCAGGCTGAGTCGCGAAAACATGGCGCTCAGGCGAGCAGGTCCTTCACGACGTGGCCGTCCTTCACGATGTATTGCGGGCGGCCGCCGGGGGTCATGAGGGTCTTGTCGGGGTCGATGCCGATCTGATGGAAGAGGGTCGCCGCGTAGTCCTCGACGCTCAGCGGATCGGAGTCGGGCTCGCCGCCGGTGGCATCGGAGGAGCCGTGGACGTAGCCGCGCTTCACGCCGCCGCCGGCGAGGGCGATGCTGAACACCTTGGGCCAGTGATCGCGGCCGGCGGTGCCGTTGATCTTGGGGGTGCGGCCGAACTCGGTGTTGACGACGACGAGCGTGGAATCGAGCAGCCCGCGCTCGTCGAGATCGCGGATGAGGGCGGCGTAGGCTTTGTCGAAGTTGGGCATCTGCGTGCCGTTGGCGCGCT
>JANOCA010000211.1:0-1643 GCA_031411915.1 Opitutaceae bacterium | reverse complement strand
CGGCACGATGCCGACGGTCGAGATCGTGATCTGGCGCCAGCCGAGGGCGCCGAGGCGGTTGTCGGCGATGCGATCGACGGCGGCCAGCACGGCGTCGAGGTTGAGCAGCGGCTCGCCCATGCCCATGAAGACGAGGGTCTGCAGTTTTCGCCCGGCGGCGAGCGCCTCGCGACGAAGCGCGAGGAACTGCGCGACGATTTCGCCGGCGGTGAGGTTGCGCTCGAAGCCGGTCTTGGTCGTCGCGCAAAAATCGCAGCCCATCGCGCAGCCGACCTGGGACGACACGCAGCCCGCCGCGCGGTCGGCGCGGAAATCCGGCATCAGCACCGTCTCCACCGTGCGCGCATCGCCGAGGCGGAGGAGGAGCTTCGCGGTGCCATCGTCGGCGACTTGGCGGGCGGCGAGGGTCGGCGGCGCGGCGGCGGTGGAATCCGAAAGAGGAAACTCCGTGCGCAGTTTTTCGAGCAGGCCGACGGGCAACGGCCGCGCGGGATCATCGGCCAGTTCACCGCCGCTCGCATAGTAGCCGCGCAGCACCCGCGCAGCGTGCGTCGACTTGAAGCCCCACGCCGCGAGCTGACGCTCGAGATCGGGCAGGGAGAGATCGCTAAGGGCGGCAGGCACGCGGGAGAATCAGGGTTGAGACTGCTTTTCCTGGGTGGGGCAAAGCCACCGGAGTGCGATGCCGCCACTTCCACCCGCAAGCATCGGAAGCACGGAAAGCGAGAACAGCGCCCAGCTTTCGTTTACGCCTTGAGCCGCCTTCTGCGCTGGACTCAGCCGCGTCACTGCCAGTTGCCAGAGCCATGCTTGGACCGGGATCACGCATAGCAAAAACACACCGACGCCGAAGCCCCACGATTTGGGACGCTGATAAACCATGAGCGCCAGGAACGACCAAAAGGCGATGGCGAAGACGTCCACCCATATTCCTGCCGCGCCGTTTGTGACATAGAGGCCGGCGCAGTAGGCCAGACTCGCGAGCACGGTCCAGTGGGCGACCTTCGCGGTTTTTGTCATTTGCTCAATTCCAGCACGGTCCCCGCGATGTGCCGCGGGCCGTCGGCCACGTTGAAATAGTAAGTCACCAGCACGTGCTTGGCGTCGAGGACGACGGACCACGGGTAGCCAAGGTCGGTCGTGCCGCCGTCGTCGCGGAGCACGATTTCGGGGGCGGTGGCGAAGTCGGTGCATTCGGCGTTGAGGACGCGGGCGCGGATGCCGAATGGTTTGTGCCGGTAGCCGTAGACGAGGAGGACGCGCGCATCCGGCAGCCGCAGGGCGTGCAGCGGGTGGCCTTTCCAGCCCATGTCCTGCCAGGGCTGGAAGCTCTTCCCGCCGTCGGTCGAGCGGGCGAGGCACGCGTGGTCGTCGAAGTTGGCCGTGCGCAGGAACGCCACGAGGTCGCCTTTCGGTGTCTCGTAGATCGAGGCTTCGTTGAAGGTCACCTTGTCGTCCACCGCGATGGGTGCGGCGTTGCGCCACGTGGTGCCGCGGTCGTCGGAGGTGAGCAAGTGGACGGAGGTGCGCCGCGCGGTCGGGGAATCGGTGGCGGCGACGGCCCAGAAGATTCGGCCGCCGGCGCCTTCGCACAGCGCGCCGCGGTTGTAGGCGGGCAGGGGCTGGCCGTAGGGATCGAGGCG
>JANOCA010000210.1:0-2896 GCA_031411915.1 Opitutaceae bacterium | reverse complement strand
GCCGGCGCGACCTGGCTCGAGCGCCGCACCATGGAAGGCGCGTGGGAAAAAGTCGCCCAGGTCCCGCTCGTCGTCCGCGGCCACGAGCTGATGCTCGCCGTGCCGCGCGCCGCCCTTGGCTTGCCGCCCGGCGACGCGCTCACCCTTGATTTCAAATGGTGGGACAATCCGCAAAACCCGGGCGACCTCATGGATGTTTATCTGAGCGGCGACGCCGCGCCCGACGCGCGTTTCAATTACCGCTACGCGACCTCGGTGCCGCCGGCCCGGTGAACATGATCTCACGCGCTCGAATCGTCGCCGCGTTTCTGCTCCTCGCGCCAGCGCTGGGCGGGGCGACCGCCGCCGGGCAGGCACCTCGCCCCAACCTCCTCTTCATCCTCACCGAGGATCAGGGCGCGCAGCTCGGTTTCCTCGGCACGCCCGGTTTGCAGACGCCGCACATGGATGCGCTCGCGCGCTCGGGCGTTTATTTCAACCACGCCTTTGTGGTCTATCCCGTGTGCTCCGCGTCCAAGGCCGCGATCTACACCGGCCTCCACAGCCACGCCAACGGGATTCTCAACAACACGATCAACCTCCACAAGCCGGCCTCGGCCGTGACCGCGGCGGAGCGCAACCAGCCGCTCTTCCGCACGAATCGCATCCGCGACGGCCTCCCGACGCTCGTCGAGCGGCTGCACGCGGCCGGCTATCATCAGGGCGTCACGAGCAAGCTGCACGTGCTGCCCAACGAGAAGTTGCCCTACGACGAGTTCATCGGCAAGGCCGCCGCGCGCACCGATGTCGCCGGGTTCATCGCGCGCGCCAAGGCCGCGGGCAAGCCGTGGCATCTTTTCTACAACATCGCCCACTCGCACCGGCCCTACCCAAACAGCGACACGGAGAAAATTCGCGTGAACCCCGCCGAGGTGAAACTCCCCGCGTTTCTCCCCGACACGCCCGTCGTCCGGCAGGACTGGGCCGAGTATCTCGCCGCCATCGAGGAGGCCGACGCCCGCGTCGGCGAAGGCCTCGCCGCGCTGCGCGCGTCGGGCGAGGAGTCGCGCACGGTCGTCGTGTTTCTCGGCGACCACGGCCCGACTTTTCCGCACGGCAAGATGACGCTCCACGATCTCGGCCTGCGCACGCCGCTGATCATTCGCGCGCCGGGTCTGCGCGCCGGCGTCCGCATCGAGGCGCTCGCGAGCACCGTGGACCTCGCGCCCACGTTGCTCGATCTGCTGGGCCTCGCGCCGCTCCCGCACACGCACGGCGTTTCCCTGCGGCCGATTCTCGCCGGCACGCCCGGCGCGCGCAGCCGCGATTTCGTCCTCGCCGAAATCTCCAACCGCGGCCCGTTGCCCAACGACGGAATGCAGGAGCGCGCCGTCAGCGACGGCCGCTGGAAACTGATCTACCGCGAAAAACTCTCGCCCGCCTGGCGGCAGGTGCAGGCCGACACGAAGGAGTGGAAACAATGGCGCAACCGCACCTATGCCGAGATCGTGCGCGTGCGCGCACAATTCCCAGAGCCCTTCCGCATCCTCGCCGAGCTCGATCCCCAATCCCTCGGCGGCAACCCGCCCGCCCTCGAGCTCTACGATCTGCGTTCCGATCCCGACGAACTCCGCAACCTCGCCGCCGACCCGCTCCACCGCGCGGAGCGCGACCGTCTCCTCGCCGCGCTGCGCGCGTGGGTGCGCGACACCGGCGACCCCGCCGTGCAGCCGCCCGGGAACCTCTAGTCTGGATGCTGCACACCTGAATCAAACCAAGGCATGAGCCACGGAGGACAAAGAGCCCAGACACGAAGGCCAAAGAGCAAGTCAGCGTGCTTGGCTCTGTGCCCTCCGTGTCAAAGCTCGGTGCGCTCGGTGGCCAAAAACTCTTCACAATAGGTGCGAAAACTCCGGGCTAACGCCTCGCGCCTCTTCAACCCCAACCCCAAACTCCCATGCGCTCGTTCGTCTCCTTCTGTGCGGCATCTCTTCCGCTGCTCTCGACCGCGGCCTTCGGTCAGGCACCGGCCGGGTCGTCGCCCGCCTCCACCGATTCCGCCATCGTCCTCTCGCCGTTCCAGGTCGATGCCAGCTTGGACAAGGGCTACCTCGCCACGCAGACGCTCAACGGCACGCGCCTCAAGACCGAGCTCAAGGACATCGGCTCGTCCCTCACCGTCTTCACCGAGCAGATGCTCGACGACCTCGGCGCCAACTCGATCTACAACCTGATGTCGTTCGCGCCCAACACGGACCCGTTCGTCATGTCCACGTCGGACGTCACCGGCAACGGGAACGACTTCATCAACATCCCGACGAAGTTCGTCTCCCGCGGCGGCGCGAGCACCGTCGTCGCGCAGGATTTCTTCAGCAACGGCATCCCGCAGGATCGCTACAACTCCGAGGCGCTCACCTTCACCCGCGGCCCCAACGCCATCCTCTTCGGCCTCGGCAACGCCGCCGGCGCCTTCGTCTCCTCCACCAAGCGCGCGAAGCCGCGCGACTCCCGCAGCGTCGAGCAGCAGATGGACAACCGCGGCGGCCACCGCCTCACGTTCGATCTCAACCAGGTGCTGGTGAAAAACTATCTCGCGCTCCGCTACGCCGGGCTTTTCGAGGGCATGAACTCGTTCCGCCTCCACACCAACGACTATCAGCGCCGGCATTTCTTCACGCTGAATTTCACGCCGTTCAAGAAGACCACCGTCCGCGTCAACTACGACTCCGGCCACATCCAGCAAAACGCCGTGCGCCCGTGGCCCGATTACGACGCCGTCTCGCCGTGGCTCGCCGCCGGCTCCCCGATGATCGCGACGTTCACCAACGTCGCCGCCGGCAAGCCCGCCGGCACGCAGAACTTTGCCTTCGCGGGGCTGACCTCGACGGAATATTCCGCCGGCGGCACGCCTGTCGCG
>JANOCA010000209.1:0-2997 GCA_031411915.1 Opitutaceae bacterium | reverse complement strand
CTCAGAATGAGACCGAGTTGGTCCAGACATAGAGCCGCGGCTGGCCGTAGAAGGTGACGCCGAGGTTGGCGGGGACGGTGAAGCCGCTGCCGTTGTTGGGGAGCGTGCCGAGGAGGTAGTGGTTGAAGGCGTTGTCGACGTTGACCTGCGTGGTCCAGACGAAGCGTTTGCCGAGCTTGCGGCGATAGGAGGCGTTGAGGTTGACCTGCCAGATGTCGGGCGAGCCGAAGCGTTCGCGGCCGCCGCCGGGGGTGTTGTAGTAGAAAGTCCGATTCTTCAGGCCGAGCGCGACCGTGCCGCCGACGCCGAAACCCTTCAGGAAATTGTCGCCGGTGAACGTGTAGTTGTTCGTGAGGACGAAGCGGTATTGCGCGTAGCCGACGGTGCTCTCGCCTTTTTTCGCGACGACGGTCTCGCCCTTGGAGCCGTTGGGATCGGGCCAGAAATATGGGATATCCGACACGGGGAGGCCGGTCTTGCCGGTGAGCGCGGTGCCGTTGGGGCCGACGAAGAACTGGAGCACGCGGCGGAGGTTGCTGGTCTGGAGGCGGCCGTTGTCGTCCGCGGGCTGGGCCCAATAAGGATTCGTGCGGTCGTTCATCATCGCGACGGTGAGGGGCGCCCATGTGCCCTGGTTCTGAATCGTCGCGGGATCGATCTGGCGGTTGAGCGTGGCGATGTTGGCCGCGATCACGGGCGTATCGGTCGGGACGAGGAACGGCGTGCCGTTCTGGTAGGTGACGGCGCCGTTGCGCAGGTGGAACTGGTCGTTCCAGAGGAGCGGATATTTTTTGTCGGTGAGGTTCTTGCCGTCGGCGCTGGTGGCGGCGAGGCGGACGCGCCAGTTCTTGGTGGGGCTGGCGGTGAAGATGACTTCGAGGCCGCTCGTGGTGCGGTCGAGATTCGTCCACTGGTTTTTCGCGCCCGCGGGGCCGTTGTGCGCGCCGTTGAGGCCGTTGGGATTGACGAGGTCGCGAACGCCGCCGCCGGCGTTGATCATCTCGTCCTTCGAGTTGGTGGCGAAATACTGGACCGAGCCGGAGAGGCGGCCGTCGCGGGAGCTGAACTTGAGGCCGGCCTCGTGGCCGGTGCCGCTCGACGGGCGCGGCGCGTTGCCGAGCGGATCGTTGGCGTTGACGAGGGGGATGTTGTAGGTGCTCGAGTAGCTGTAGTAGGGGCGGAGCACCTCGGTGAGGCGGACGTTGAGGCCGAGGTTGTAGCTGCGGTTGGTGGCGGTGGATTCGGCCCAGGGCTCGGTGACGCTCGCCGTGATGTTGGGCGTGCTCTTGAAATTTTCGTTGGTGCGCGCGCCGACGAGCGTGGCGAAGCGATCGTTGAACCAGCTCGTGTAGTTGGAGGCGTAGAAGCCGGCGGTGCGGTTGACCCACTGGTGGCCGAGGTGGTTGTTGCCGGAGACGCCGGGCAGGCCGGCGAGGCTCGCGAGGCCGAGGGGATTGTTGGGGCGCACCCACGCGGGGTCGCGGGGATTGTTGACCATGCGCACGTAGTTCTGGCCGGCGTAGGTGAGGCGGGGGTTGAGCCAGCCGCCGCGCGGGAGCGGTTTCATCTGGGGGCCGTCGGCGACGGACCACCAGAGGCGGGGCAGCGGTGTGCGGCCGAGGTTGGTCGGGATGCGGGGATCGTGGACCACGTTGAAATTTGCGTCGGCCAGGAAGTAGTTGAAATCGGTCGGGCCGGAGTCGGCCCACTCAATGTCGTAGCCGAGGAGGGTCTGCGACTGCGCGCGGCCGCGGAGATACTCGCCGGTGATCATCGCGGCGCCGCGCGCGGCCCAGCGGCGGGTGGGCTGCTCGGTGTCGCCGAGGGTGGCGCCGTTGGCCCAGGTGGTGAGCGGATTGCCGTTGAGGAGCGGGGCGCTGAGATTGGCGATGCCGCCGTTGGCGCGGTCGGACTGGTAGTCGTTGTAGAGGACGCTGACCTGCGTGGAGAGCCAGCGCGTCCAGACGGTCTCGGCGGCGGCGGAGACGATCTTGTTGGTCACATACTCGCTCGCGGTCCAGCCGGCCCAGGAGTTGAGGTTGTCCCACGTGAGCTTGCCATCGGCGATGGCGCCGCGCGGCCAGGGCTGGCCGGTGGCGGGATTGATGGCGCCCGCGAGGCCGTTGCGCATGAGGTAGGCGAGGCCGAAATTGTGGCGCGGATCGGTGGCGGCGTTGGTGAACGCGATGTTCTCCTGATTCGTGTTGAGGATGCGCTCGTTGACCGTCTGCTGCCCCTGAACGCGGACGACGGTGCGGAGCGGATCGAGTTTCCACGCGAGCTGGCCGTAGTAGCCGCGGGTGTCGTAGCCGACGAAGACGCGGCGGTAGCGCTGCGCGTCGTCGAGGAGCGCGAAACGGAAGGCGAGGCGGTCGTTGCCGACGTTGTAGTCGAGCTGGCCCTGCTTGGAGCCGACCTGATCGATGCGCCAGGAAACGTGGCCGCGCTGCTGGTTGAAGTTGGCGCGTTTGGAGACGGTGTTGACCGTGCCGCCGGCGCCACCCGCGCCGTAGAGGAGGCCCTGCGGGCCGCGCACGACATCGGCGCGTTCGACATCGAAGGTGCTCGTGACGCCGACGGCGGTGCTGCCGAAATTATTCGCCGCGCCCGTGGCCGCAAAGCCGTCGCGCCGGATCGCGCCGCCGCCGGTGCCGCGGATGCCGATGGTCTGGTTGCCCACGCGGTCGCCGGGTTGCTGCGACAGCGCGTCGGAATCGGGATTCGACATGACGGTGCCGGCGCCGGCGCCGTAGCCGTTGAGCATTTCCTCGACGGAGGTGGCGGCGATGTCGCGCATGAACTCGGACGTGAAGATGTCGGCGGAGACGGGAGTCTTGTTCAGCGCGGTGTTGAACTGCGTGAGCGAGTTCGAATTGAGCGCGCCGTAGGAATTGTCGGACTCGGCCTTCACCTCGAAGGGATTGAGGGTGACGAGATCGGACGATTTTTTCGCCGCCGCCGTCGGCGGCGCGGGCGGGGTGCTTTGCGCGGACGCGG
>JANOCA010000208.1:0-4302 GCA_031411915.1 Opitutaceae bacterium | reverse complement strand
CCCGCGATTCAAGCCGCGATGCAGAGCTCGGCGCCGCTGCGGCTGCCGACGGCCGTGCCCCAGCGTTTGGTGCCGGGGCGGCGGGTCGAGGTCATCTCGCCGACCATCGAACGAAGGAAGGGGCGCACGCGATGCAGGCGGACTTTCACACTGGCGAGCGAAAGGCCCGCGCGTGCGGCGATGTCGCCGTAGCTCTCGCCGGCGACGAACTGCGAGACGAGCGCGCGATCCACGGGGCTCAGGCGCGCGAGCGCGCGGTCGAGGGCGGCGAGGATCTCGGCGCTGGCGCCGTCGTTCGATGGATCGGCGATGCGATAAACCTCGTCGTCGAGCGCGACGGTGCTGGGCCGGCACTGGCGGCGGCGGAGAAAATCGAGCCCGGCGTTGCGCGCGAGCGTGAAGAGCCACGACTCGAACACCGCCGGGTCGCGCAGGTTGCCGAGGCGGCGAAACATCTTGATGAAGACGATCTGGGTCACGTCCTCCACCGCATCGGACTGACGGATGATCGTGCGGACGAAACCCGCGACGCGGCGCGTGTAGCGGCGCACGAGCTCGGATTGGGCGTCAGGCTCCCCGGCTTCGGCGCGCCGCACGAGCTCGATCAGGGCGGCCTTCTCGTCATCGCGGGTAGGTTCGGCCGACGTGGAAGGGGCGGCCAAGTCGGCGTGGGGGTGAATCATGATGCACCCACCATGGCGGGCGCATGTTTCGGCATTGTTTCGAACCGGCGCCGAATTGTTAAGCTCGTGTAAAGGCCGGCCGCCGCCTCAGTCGGCCTGCTCGTCGAACCGCAGGAGGCGCGCGCTGTTGAAGATGACGAAAAACGCGCTGAACTCGTGGAGCAACGCCGCCGCGATCGGGCTCACGAGGCCGAACGCGGACAGCGCGACGAAGAGCGCGATGAACGCGAGGCCCCAGAGGAGATTCTGGTTGATGATCCGCATTGTGCGATCGGAGAGCGCGATGAACCGGGGCAGGTGGCGCAGGTCGTCGCCCATGAGCGCGACATCGGCGGTCTTCACCGCCACATCGCTGCCGAGCGCGCCCATCGCGACGCCGAGATCGCCCGCGGCGAGGGCGGGGGCGTCGTTCACGCCGTCACCCACGACGAGCACGCGGCGGCCCGCGGCCTTGAGCGCCCGCACCTCCTCGAGTTTCTCCGCCGGGAGGCAATCGGCGCGGAAGCGCGCGATGCCCGCCTCGCGCGCGATCCCAGCGGCGACCGCGGCGCGATCACCCGTGAGCATCACGAAATCCGTGATGCCGAGCGCGCGGAGGCTTTCCGTGGCGGCGCGGGTCTCGGCGCGGATGGCATCGGCAAGGAGAATGACGCCCGCAAACTCGCCGCGGCGCGCGAGGAAGAGCGCAGAAGCCTCGGGCGTCTCGACGGCGCTGGGAGGAATCGCGACGCCGAGCGACTCAATCCAGGAGCGGCGGCCGGCGGCGAGTTCCCCGCCGCGCACGCCGTGCCCCGCGGTCTCAGTGATCGCGAGCGAGCGGTCGATGGCGAGGCCACGCCGGTGCGCCTCCGCGACGATCGCGCGCGCCACCGGGTGAGTGGAGTGCGCCTCGAGAGCGGCGGCGGAGGCGAGCAGGTCGGATTCGGAGACGCCGTCCATGGGTTGCACGGCCAGCACGCGCAGGCGGCCGGTGGTGAGCGTGCCGGTCTTGTCGAAGACCACCGTGTCAATCGAGCGCGCGGCCTCGAAGAAACGTGAACTCTTCACGAGAATTCCAAGACGCGAGGCGACGGCCAGCGCCGCGACCATCGCCGAGGGCGAGGCGAGCACGAAGGCGCATGGCATCGCCACGATGATGACCGCGATCGCGCGCGAGACATCGCGGGTGAAGAAGAGCACGAAGCCCGCGACGATCAGCACGAGGGGCATGTAGTAGCGAGTGTAGTCGTCGATGAGGCGCATCACGGGTGCGCGCGAGGTCTTGGCCTCCTCGACGATTTGCGTGACGCGGCCGATCACCGTGTCGGCGCCGGTCTGGCCGACGGTGAACTCGATCGCGCCGGTGAGGTTGGTCGTGCCGGCGTAGATTGCGGCGCCGGGTTCGGCGTCGACGGGCAGCGACTCGCCCGTGATCGAGGCTTGATCGATCGTCGTGGCGCCGGCGGTGATCTTTCCGTCGGCGGGGATGGTGTCGCCCGGAAGAACGCGCACGCGATCGCCGGGGCGGAGATCGGCCGCGTCGACGAGTTCCTCGGTGACGCCGAGGCGGCGGGCCTTCACGCGGGAGAGACGGGTGAGGGACTTCACCGCTTCCTCGATGCCGAGCGTCGTGTGCTCCTCGAGGATCTGCCCGATGATCAGGATCGCGGCGACGATGGTGCCGGTGGCGTATTGCCCGGTGGCGAAGCACGCGAGGATCGCGAGCGCCACGAACTGATCCATGTAGTATTTCGTGGCCTCGAAGCCGTCGGCTTTGAGCGACGTGAGACTGTCGATGAGCACGGGGATCGACGCGAGCCCGAGGCCGATCATCGCCCAGAGCGAAAACACCTCGGCCTGATCGGGCCGCAGCCACGAGGCGACCACGCTGAGCGCAAGGCAGAGGAGGCCGAGCGCGACGAGGACGAGGCGCACGTGCAACGCGGAGAAGCGCGGCGCGCCCGGGGTGGCGGACGGGGCGCTCATTTCACGTCGCGGAGGAAGACATTCAGCTGGCCGCCGTCGGCGGGGAGCAGCGTCTTGGTTTTCACGCGGGACAGCACCTGCTCAAGGGTCTCGGCGCGCAGCCGCGCCTCGACGAGCGCGGGCGCGGCGCGATGCTCGGCGAGCAGCGCGAGAAAGGACGCGGCCTCGCCGCGCGCACGGGTCACGAGTTCGCGGGCCTCGGCGCCGGCCTGCTGCCGCGTGCGGAAGGACTCGCCCTCGGCGCGCGGCATGGTCTGCGCGCGGTAAGTGCGCGCCTGCTCGAGCGTGGTGCGGGCCTCGACCTGCGCGCTGGTGACATCGGCAAATGCCGCGGCGGTCGCCTGGGGGGGCGTGAGGGCGTTGATCTCGAAGGCGACGAGCTCGAGGCCGAGGCGCAGCGCGTCGAGCCGCTGCTGCGCCAGCTCGCGGACGCGCGTGCGCAGCGACTCGAGGCCGGAGCCGAGGGCATCGTCGATTTTCGTCTGCGCGAGCACAGCGGTGGCCGCGTCGAGCAGCGCGCCCTCGATGAGGGCGGCCCGGGCCTCGGGCTGCGCCGCGCTGACGTAAGCAAAAGGATCGGCGATGCGGTAGCGCGCGGTGAGGCGCGCCTGCACGATGTTGGCGTCGCCCGTGAGCGAGTAGCCGTCGAAGACCGGGTGCAGACCCTTGCCCGTGGACGGCGGCGTGGCGGCGAGGCCGGCGTTGGCCGCGGGCATCACGGCGAGCAGCGAGGCGGGGATCTGCGGAGGTGAAGCGGCGGCCGGCACAGCGGGCGCGGGTGTGGCGGTTTCCTCGGGCGCCCAGCCGTTGAGAAACAACTCGTGCTGCGTGCGCGTGGGCACCTTGACGACACGATCGATCGGCGGCGGGAGCGCGAAGCAGAGGCCGGGCGGGTGCAGCTCGCGCTGGAGGCGGCCGAGGCGATAGACGAGCGCATCCTCGTTGGGCGCGACACGCGTGATGCCGGAGCAGAGGTAAAGGGCGACGAGACCGAGCAGCAGCCAGCGCAACAGCCGGATGGTCGCGGCGAGCGCGCCGAAGAGCGCCTGGCCGGAGCTGACTTGCGCGGAGCGGCGGCGGGCGGAGAGCGGGGCTGCGTCGTCGCTCATTTTTTCGCCGGCGCGGCGGGCTTGAGCTGATTGAACGGCACGGTGTCGGTGTCGAGGATGAGCGTGGTGTTGTCGCGCGTGACCTTGCGCAGCGTCTCGAGCTCGCGGAGGAACGTATAGAACTGCGGGTCCTGCGCGTGGGCCTCGGCGTAGATCTTCGCGGCGTCGGCCTCGGCCTTGCCGCGGGTCTCCTCGGCGAACTTCTGCGCCTCGGCGAGGAGCACGGTGCGATCGGCGTCGGTCTTCGAGCGGAGCTCCTCGGCCTCGCGGCGGCCCTCGGCGCGGAACTTGGCGGCGTATTGGCCGCGCTCGGCCTTCATGCGCTCGAAGACGTAGAGGGTGTTGGCTTCGGGGAGCGCGATGCGCTTGAGGCCGACCTGCTCGATCGCGATGCCGAAGGCGGCGAGGGCCTGCGGGCGGATGGCCTCGGCGAGGCGCGACTCGAACTCCGTGAGCTTCAGCTTCGCCGGATCGATGGAGACGAGTTCCTGGAAATCGTAGCGGCCGAGCAGGGCGTTGCGCGCGCTGGTGGCGAGGCTGTCGAG
>JANOCA010000207.1:0-7173 GCA_031411915.1 Opitutaceae bacterium | reverse complement strand
AAATGGCCGGCGGCGAGAGCGGCGCCGAACCATATCCAGAAGAACAAGCGCGCGAGCAGGGAGACGAGCATGGGTGGGACTGAACCCCGCGCTGGGACGAGGAGCGAGCGCGGAAGTGGGTGTGAATCCCGCCACGGCGTCTCTCCGTTTTCCAGCTGTGGCGAGCCGCCTCAAACCACGTGGACGAGGCATCCGGCCTCGTGGATGGCGGAGGACTGAGGCCGCCCCATCCCGCTCTTCACTCGAGGCGGGTTACGAAACGAAGTGCAACCGGCGCTGGTCCCATGGCTACCGAAGGCGGGAGCGGAGCCCTAATTTTTTTAGCCGTCGGTCGGCTGGTAGCCGCGAGTGTGAGCGAGTGGTACGTTCGTCCACTCGCTCACGCTCGCGGCTACAATTTTCTGAAATCGCTCCAAGAATGCACGAGGCGAGACGCCTCGTCTACGCCTGCCTATTGCGGCAGCTGGACCCGGAAGCGATCGAGGGAGGTGCCTTCGAGGCGGTTGAGCTCGGCGACGGCGCGCCGGAGGGCCACGCGCGCGCTCAACTCCTGAAAGCGATTGGTCTCGAGGTCGTCCTGCGCGAGAAGCACGAGCCGGCTGGTGGAGAGGCCGGCGTCGAAGCGGGCCTTCTGCTGCTCGTATTGGCGGACGGCGAGTTCCGTGGCCTTGCCCGCGATCTCCACGGCGGCGAGGTTGCTCTCGACGGCGCGGACGGCGGTGCGGACGTTGACGAGGAGGGTCTGCTCGAGTTGCTCGAGCTGGAGCTTGCGCGAGGAGAGGTTCGACTGCGCGGTGCGGTAGCGGGCCTTGTCGGCGTGGCGGCCCCACGGGGTCGAGAAGGTGAGGCCGACCGACCAGTTGTTGCCGTGGTCGTTGGGCAGGTTGGCGATGGCCTGCTGGTAGCCGGCGCTGGTGGTGCGGGCGCTGTAGCCGAGGCCGGCGTTGAGATCGAGGGTGGGAAGCTGGTTGCGCCGCGCGGTCTCCAGATCGATCTCGAGCTGCTTGATGGCCTGCTCGGTGGAAAGGCTCTCGGGGTAATACTCGCGGGCGCGCTTGTAGGCGGCGGCGAAGGTGGGCGGCTGGTCCCGATACTCGTCGAACGCGACGGGCCCGACGCGCTGCTCGAAGTTCGGGAGGTTGATCAGGTTGAGGAGGCGATCCTCGGCGTCGCTGACGGTCTGCTGGGCCAGCACGATGCCGCGGCGGGCGTTGGCGACGCCGACCTCGGCCGAGAGCACGTCGAGATCGGTGGCGACGCCGGTGGTGCGGCGGGCCTTGTTTTCGTCGAAGAGCTTCTGGTTGTATTCGAAGGTGAGCTGGCGGATACGGAGCGTCTCGCGCGCGGCGACGAGGTTGTAGTAGGCGTTCTCCGTGTCGCTGATGAGGGAGAGGACGCGGCTCTTGTAGGAGATCGTCGCGATGTTGAGGCCGAGCTTCGCGCGCTCGAGCGCGGCGGTGGCGTTGTGGCGGCCGGCGCCGTTGAGGAGGGGCTGGTTGAGATTGGCGGTGACGCCGTTGCCGTAGCTCGGGTTGACGAGGGAATTCGCGGAGTTGGTGGCGCTGCGGCCGAGGTTGGCGCCCACGCTGAGGCTGCCGTTGGTGGCGGCGATGCGCGGCAGGCCGACGCTGACGTTGGTCGTGGTGTTGTCGCTCCGGGGACCGGTGGACGCGGTGCCGTCCAGGCGGCTGGTGGTGGAGGCCGACTGGTTGAGGTTGCGGCGCGTGGAGGCGGTGAGGGTCGGATCGAAGGCGGCCTCTTGGATTGCGATCTGATCCTTGGCGTTTTCCACGGCGTAGGCCTGCACCTGCAGGTCGAAGTTTTTCTTCAGCGCGAGGGCGATGGCTTCGTCCAGCGTGAATGGTTTCTCACCGCTGGTCTGGCCCACGGCGGGCACGAGGATGAGAGTCAGGGCGGACAGGGCGCGGACGAATGGGCGAAGCATGACGGGATTAATGAAGTCGAGCGAGAAGGGATGCAGGGGAGAACACCGAGGGCGAGCGAAAGTTACTGTCTTTCATACTCGCCCCCAGGGGTCCGCTTGAGGACGGTGAAACCCGCCTGCTTGGCGCGCGAGACGGAGAGGGGTGCTGAAAGTTTCGGCGAATTTACGGGCTGAGGTCCGGCGCACCGGACGGCCTGTCCGCACTTCGGGCACGCACTGAGATCGGGCGCGCCGGGGGCCAGACGGTGCTCAAAGCCCGGGCCGCATAATTTGCAGGGCGGCTTGATGGGCGCGTAGAACCGGAGCGGCATGCGGGGAATGACGACGATGGCTGGGCGCGGTTAAAACAAAAGCCCGTGTTGCACGGATGGCGACACGGGCGGGATCGGTGGCGCCGGCACGCGCCGGGCGGTGAGTCACTGGACCTTCGGTTCCGAGCGCTTGAGCTCCTGCTCGACGATTTCGTTGAGGTAGGAGCCGCCGGCCATGCGGCCGCTGTCGGTGGCGAACTGCGTGCGGGCGTCGACGAACAAGGGATTCGCCTCGGTGGTGTCGGGCGCCTTCTTGTCGCTGACGTAGACGAAGAGGCCTTTGTCGCCGGAGAAACGCATGTCGGAAAGCTGGCCTTTCTCGAGCCGGCCCAGCGAACTGATGAGGTTCTGATCGACGCCCTGCGAGCGGGTGCGGCGGGAGAAAGGCTCGAAGGTCTTCGCCTCGAGCTTCAGCCCGGCGCTGGCGGTCGCGGTGACCGCCTGCTCCAGCGTGTCGCCGGCCTTGAGGCGCGCCTCGAGCTGGGCCTTCACGGTGCGGCCGAGGTCGATGAAGCGCTTGCGGCGCTCATTCTCCGTGTAGTCAGCGAGGACAGTCTCGCGCGCGGAAAGGAAGAGCGGCTTGTGCGAGGGCTGGGACTCTTTCCAGTAGAGGATGACCGCGCCTGTGGGGGTCGCCAACGCATCGGAAGTGAGGCGGTCCTTCCCGAGACGAAACGCTTCCGCCGCGATTTCGGGCGAGCCGCTGAGCTCAAGCGGCGCGGCCTCGCGGGAGAAGGGCGGCAGCGTCCGGGTGACAAGATTTTCCTTGGCGAAGAAACGGTCGACGGCCTCCGGGGTCTTGGCGCTGGAGTTGTGGAGCGCGAGGGCGATGTCGCTGGCTCGCTTGGCGGCGAGCTTCGCCGCGCGCTCGAGCTTGAGGGCCGACTCGACCTGCGCGCGCACCGCGGCGAAGTCGGCGGCGGGATCGACCGCCGGGCCCACGGCCACCGTGGGCGCCGCGGGCTTGGCCGGGTCGGCGGGCTTGGGGAAGCGGGCGGGATTCGCGTCGTAGAAAGCGCGCACCTCCGCCTCGGTCACCGTGATCGAGGGGATGAGGGCGAGGCCGGAAAAGTCGATGGTGCTGACGACGACCTTGGGCGGCACATCGTAGCGTCCCCCGGCCTGCTCGAAGAAGGCCGTGAGCTCGGCGTCGCTGGGCTTAATCTCGGGCTTGAACGCCCCGTAGTCGGCGGTGGCCGTCGCGACGGTCCAGAGGGTGTCCTCCTCGATGAGGTAGTTCTTCACCTCGTAGGGCAGCACGTAGCCGGGGCCGGAGAGGAGCTTCTGGACCTTCTCGGCGCGGATGTCGTCGCTGATGACGCGCAGCACATCCGCCTCGTTGACGCCGGCACCGCGAGGGGTGGCCTTCAGGTTGTCGCGGAAGCGCGTGTAGGCCGCCGGATCGAATTTGCCATCCTGGCCGGCGAATGCCCGCAGGGTCTCGATTTGCTTTTTAAGCTCGTCGGCCGAGGCGGGGGGGAAGTGCCAGCGGTCAGCCATGTCGAGGGCTGCGGCGCGGCTGAAGGCGAAGTTCTGGATTTGTTCGGGCGGAATCTGACCGAGCATCATGCCGCCAAAACGCAGGCTGAGGCTGAGGTTGGCGTCGCCAAACAGCTTCTGCTGGTCGGACTGCAGGTTGAGGTTGTAGCTGAAAAAAGGCCGCTCGGCCGACTGGCGGTCGGCCCGACCGGAGCCCTGGGCTCCGATGGTGAAGACAAAAGCGACAATGATCAGCCCAAGCAGCACCACGAAAACGACGCGGAAGTGATGCTGGAAGTATTTCTGAATCCAAGTGATCATGGAGGGGAAAACGTCGGAAGCTAGGTCGGCCCCCGCCGCTGGCAAGGGCGAATTCGGACGCGCCTCCGCCCGCCGACGGCTTTCCGGTTTCGTTTCACAACCGTAGGGGTCAGCGCTCTGGCCTACCCGGAAACGATTTGCGCGCTCAAAGCTGAAAGCCGTGGGCGCCCGCTCCGGTCGGACCGCGCCGCCTACTTCTCCACCGCGGTTGCGTCCGAGGCCGACTCCGGGCGCGGCTGCTCAAACGGATGGTCGCGCAGGATCTCCGCGACCGATTTCTGGAAAAACGCCTGCTCGCCGAGCGAGCGCAGCGCCTGCTCGTAGCCGCCCACGACCGGATCGATGAGGCCGAGCGCGCCGCCCATCGGATCCTCGCCGAGATTGTCGTCGAGCGTCTTGAAATCGAGGAGCGTGATCTTGTCGAGCGGCTTGGTCGGCTGGTAGAGATGATCTGCCGCGGTGTTGTCGGCCTGCGGGCGCAGCGCGGTCACGAGCTCGAGGCTCACGAGCCGGTTGAGGCACTCGTTGACCAGCTGGGTCGGCACGCGCAGCATCGCGCTCAGCATCGAGACCGAGACCGGCGGCTGGCACGCGCTGAAGCGCCGGCAGATGGTGATGAAGACCACGAGCTCGAAGCGCTCGCGAGTCGCGTGGGTGAGCGTGGCCCAGGCCGTCTGGCTGTTGCGGAAATGCACGTTCTGGATCGCGTAGCTCACGATGCCGCCGGTGAGCACGCAGAGCCAGAAGACATAGAGGCCCGACATGAACACGAGCGGCAGCGCCAGCGTGCCGTAGAGCTCCTTCTCGAGCACCACGCGCTTGAGATAGAGGAACGCGAGCACGTTGTTGAGGAGCAGCAGGGCGGCGACCACGAGGCCGCCCATGAACGCCGGCCACCAGAACACGCGGGTGTTGGGCACCACGCGATAGACCATCGTGAGCACAACCGTAAGCATTCCGAACGACAATAGCTGCACGAACGCGCCGCGCGATAGAGCCAGCAGCTTGCCCGATCCGGTCGCCATTGCCTCGCCCGAGAGCGTCGTGATCGCCTCCGCGTCAAAGATGCGCATGAACGTGCCCGCGCCCTGCAGGGCCACCGCGGTGAAGAACACAATCGCCCCGAGCGAAAGGATCGTCCAGTAGAGCACCACGCGCATCAGCATCGAGCGGCCCAGGCCCACGCCCCAGATGTCGTTGAACGTGTCCTCGATCGCCTTGAAGAGCAGCAGCACGATCACAAGCAGCGTGAACACGCCGAGCACGCCCGCGGAGCCGGACTTGGAGGCGCGGATGATTTGGCCGATGACCTCGACCAGCTGCGAACTCGCCTGGTCGCTGGTCTGCATCTCGATCTCGTAGTGCCGGATCTGCGGGGCCACGATCTTGATCATCCCGTTGAGCATCTCGGCGAGCTGCTTGGGATCGTTCTGCCCGAGGGCAAAGCCCGCCACGAGCACGGCGATCGCGATCAGCGGGCCGAGGCCGAGCAGCGAGCTGAAGCTCAGCGCCGCCGCGCGCGTCGCGATACGCGAATCGTCGAACACCGTCACCGTGATCGAGATGACGCGCAGCACCGCGTAGAGGCGGCCCTTGAGCGAGCGGTCGTTGAGCAGGCTGGCTTGCCAGATTTCCCGCTCGTAGATGCGGATGAAGCGCGCCCACAGGCTGGGCCGCCGCTCAGGCGCGGGAGGTGTCTTCGGGCCCTCGGCTGCCACGGTTCAGAGGGACAAAAAATACCGCGCGAGCAGGCCCATGCCACCCACCGCGGCCGCGATCGCGATCAGCGCCGGCACGAGGCTCGTGAAGACCGTGCAGAGATAGAGTCCCGCCGAGCCCGCCACGGCGTAGAGGAGCGGCTCCTGCAGGCCCTGCATCACGAACGTGAAGCCGAGCCAGCCCAGGCCCAGGGCGGCGCGGAAGCGCACGAAGGGGTAGAGCGTCGTCATGCCGAGGCCGAGCAGCACCGCGAGCACGAGGTCGACCACGCCGAGCAGCACGAGCGGATTGGCGATCAGCTGCGCGCCCTCCATCGAGACGAGCGCCGCGGACGAGGGCAGGATCTCGGCGGCGGCGGCGAGCACCAGCGCGAGAATCGCGCCCCAGAGGCCGAAACGCGCGGCGCGAGCGCGCGCGACCGACGGGTCCGCCTTGTCCTTGGTGTCGGACGTGCGGCCCTCGGCCGCGGCGAGCATGTCGTCGACACTGATCGGCTTCACCGTGTCATCCTTCACGTTGAGGGAGCTGATTTCCTTGGCCTTGAGGCCGAGCTTCCTCTTGGCGGGGAACACCACGGCCATCAGCGCGGCATTGCCGTTCAGCACCACCCACTGCTCCGTCGCGGCGTCATAGTAGAGCGAGTCGGGCGTGACTTGCCCCACTTCCGCGAGGTCGGCGACCTGCTGGACGGTAAACGGGCCGCGGGCCTCTGTCTCGGTCGCGTTGCGGACGTAGATTTCCTGCGGTTCCTGCGTGGCCATGGACGCGGAGGGTGGTTGCGCCCCGCGGCACCGGCAAGTGCGTTTTGCGCGCTACATCCGCGTGAGCGTGCGCAGGCCGAGCAGCGTCAGGCCGCTTTCCAGCACGAGCAACGTGCGGGAACACAACAGCAAGCGACGCGCGCGGATCCCGGGTTCGTCGACGAGCACTTTGTCGGCGTTGTTGAAAGAACTGTAATCTCCGGCGAGCTCGAAAAGGTAGAGGCAGAGGAAATGCGGACGCAGTGTCTCGGTCGCGAGGCGGAGGGCGTCCGGGAATTTCACGAGCTTCCGCGCGAGCGTGATCTCGGTGGCGGTCTCGGGCGCGGTGGCGGCGGCCTGCACTGCGGCAGCGGCGGGCGCGACGCCGGCCTTGCGGAAAATCGAGTGGATGCGGGCGACGGCGTAGAGGAGGTAGGGCGCGGTGTTGCCGTCGAGCGCGAGCATCTTGTCCCACGAGAAGACGTAGTTGCTGCTGCGGTTCTGCGCGAGGTCGGCGTATTGCACGGCGCCGAGGCCCACGGCGCGCGCGATCTCGCGACGCTCGGCCTCGGGGAGGTCGGGGTTTTTTTCCGCGACAATCGCGAAGGCGCGTTCCTCCGCCTCGTCGAGCAGGGCCTTGAGCTTGATGACGTCGCCG
>JANOCA010000206.1:0-8531 GCA_031411915.1 Opitutaceae bacterium | reverse complement strand
ACCGACACCCGCAACGCCATGCTCGCCGTGCTCACCAGCGGCCTCGTCGAACCCCTGCACGGCGACGTCGTGCTCGACGCCTTGCGCGAAGCCAAGGAGCCCGGCCTCACCGATCGACTCATCGCCCTCGACTACGATCGTCATCAGACCATCGTCCTGACGCTCGACCGCAAGCTGGCCGCCCTGCTGGGCTGCGAGCGGTTGTAGTGGCGGGAAAACCCGATTGCTGGCTTGCATCCGTCACTCACGCTTCAACCGATCGGTCATCTTCGCACCCGGCAGCAGGTGAAGTTTCAGGCTGGGCACCAGCCGGCAACGGCCGCGGAGGAGAGCAACGAGGTGGAACTGCTCCCGGACTGCGGCTACGAGCAGGCGCTGCAGGACCTCGCCGGGTTTGAGCGCATCTGGCTGCTGTCGTGGTTTCATCGCAACGCCAACTGGCGGCCGCTCGTGTTGCCGCCGCGGGGACCGGCGCGCCGCCGCGGCGTCTTTGCGACGCGCTCGCCGCATCGGCCCAACCCGCTCGGCCTCACGTCCGTGGCGCTGCTCGGCATCACCGGCCGACGCCTGCGGATCGGGCCCTGCGACTTGGTGGATGGCACGCCGATATTCGACGTGAAGCCCTACATCGCCGCGCACGACGCGTTCCCGGCCGCCCGCGCCGGCTGGATCGATGCGATGGAGGCCGAGCTGCGCGAGCCCGCGCGTTTCACGGTGACCTTCACAGCCATCGCGCTGACACAGGCCCAGTGGCTGCGGGAAACGTGGCGGATCGATTTCACGCCGCGCCTGATCGAGTTGCTGTCGCGCGATCCCGCCCCGCATCGCACCCGGCGCATCAAGCGGCGCAACGCCGCCGAATTTGAGATCGGCTGCGGCGCGTGGCGCGCCGTGTTCATCGTGGAGGAAGAAACCGTCTGCGTGCAATCGCTCGAGCCCGCTTATCCGATGCGATTCCTCACGCGCCCCGGCTACTACGCCGTGCCCGACCGCGAGGCGCAGATGGCGTTTCTGGCGCGCTGGCCGGTGGAGTGAACCAGTATAATACCAACGTCCCTTGAAGTTTGGCTGCAGATGGTGAGGCCGCTTCTCCGCAAGCGGCCTGGGTTCCAGCCGGCGAATCGCCCTGCCACCCAGGCCGGCTCGGAGAGCCAGCCCCACCCCGGAATAGTCTAATCGTTACGGAACGTTGGCATAACAGGGCTCAACGATCTTAGCGGTGGCCCCAAGGCGCGGGCGGCGCGGGCACGGGCTTTGTGAGGTCAAACTCGACGCGAAATCGGCGGCCCTCGGCTTCGCGCACCAGGCGGTAGCTAAGCGTCTTTCCCGGCGCGAAAAGAAACGTCCACACGTTGGTCTTCGCCGCCGGGATGAGTTCGGCGGTGAATTTGTCGGCCGGGTAATCCTGCTGGGTCGCGGTGCCGGCGGACGCGGTGTCGCCGCCATATTGGGTGATCTTGTCCTCGGTGCCGTCCTCGTGACGGTGGTCGTGCTTGAGGCGGAGCCCGGTCGCGGTGCGCGTGAGGACCCACGTGCGCGATCGGTTGTCCCCGACGTGGAACGGGATCTTGATTTCGTTTTCGCCGCAGGCCCGCACATGCATGACGAGGGCTTTGCCGGCGAATGCAGCGTCGGTCGCGCTGGTGCTCTCGGCGATTTTTCCCGCGAAGGCCTGGCCGCAGAGTCCGCGCAGGGTCCGCCAGAAGGCCTCCTGTTCCGGTGGGAGCGCGACAGCGTTGGCGGCGAGCGGAAACAGCAGGGCGAGGAGCAGCAGACGGCGCATGACTAATCGTGGGGCGCGGGCCCGGGACGGTCAACGCCCGCACCGCTCGCCGCCGCACCTGCTCGCCGCCGACGCGCGTCGCTCACAGATCGAACGTCGCGCTCAGGATGAACTGCCGTGGATCGACGATGCGATAGGCGTTGGGCGTGCCGTCGGGATAGGCGCTGATCGGCTGGAGGCGGCCGTCTTCCTGGATGTTGCGCACGTTGAATTGCAGCGTGGTGTTGATCTTGTTGGAGAGCTTCAGGCGGTAGCTCGCGAACGCGTCGAAATACAGCCGGGTCTTGTCGTAGATCGGCGCCGTCGGATCGAGCTCGGTGATCGGCTGGTTGGCCGCGAGCAGCGCGGCGTAGTTTTTGCCGTAGTAACCGATCGCGCCCTTGTCCTCCCAGCGCACGGCGCCGCCGAGGGTGAAGCGTTTGATCCACTCGCGGTCGAGACCGAGGCCGGCGAGCCGGTAGCTCGTGCTCAGGTTCATCCGGTATTTCCGAATCTGCGGGCGGCTCTTGCCCTCGTTGGCGACCGCGACGTCATACGGCGTCTTCACGCTGGTGGCGAAAAACTGCGACGGCGAATTCGTGCCGTTGTAGCGCTCCGTCCACCACGGGCGGTTGAGCTCGGGGTCGATGATGCTCTGCCAGATGGGCAGGCGCTCCCGGATCCAGTTCGAGACGGCCGGCGCGAGCTTCGAGTCGATGGACTGCTGCTCCGTGACGTTGAACTTCGTCGTCCAGAAGGCCGTCGGGTTCCAGTGCACCTCGATCTCGACGCCCTTGGCGGTGATGTCCTGGGTCTCGGCGACCAGCTCGTTCTGCTCGTTGCGCGACTCTTCCCGCGTGAAAAAACTCACGTCGAGTTTGGTGATGCGCGCGATCTCCTGGTTAATCTGATCGGCCGTCAGCGTGCGGCCCTGGGCGGCGGCGGCGTTCGTGGCCCACGCGGCCGCCCGGGTCGCGAGGTTGAAGAACTGGTTCCCGTTGGGTGAATCGAAGTCGAGGTTGCGCACGCGCTGCGCGATGATGCGCGCGCTGCCGTTGCGCGAGTTGATCTGCGTGGTCTCATACTTGTTCGCGCGCACGACGAGCTTCCCGTTGAACAGATTCAGCGAGAGCCCGTAGTCCTTGCCGTGGCCCGTCGGGTCGGGCAGCGGCCCGAGGTAGAGCCCGACCGCGTAGCCCTGCGGCTGGAAGCTGTCGGACTGGTTGTAGTGGAAATTCAGCCACCGCGTGGGCTTCACGACGACGCCCGCAGTCTTGGTCTTGCCCTCGGCCATCACCCAGTCGGCGGGGTTGAGGTTGAAAGTGGAGGGATAGTCGAGCACGACGGTGTTGTCGGGCAGCGCGCGAAACAGCGTGGCGCCGCGCTGCCGCTGGTTGCGCTCGTCATGGCGGAAGCCGAAGGTCGTCACGATGCGATCCTTCAGCAGGTGGCTTTGCAGCACGACGCCGCGGGTCCTCAGGATCGCCTTGTCCCATGTGTTCGTGGAATCGAACCAGAAATCCGGCGCGAGCTTGGCCTGCTCGGTCACGAAATTGGGCGTGGCGTTGGCCGCGCCCGGGTTGGTCCACCCGCCCCAACGATACGGATACGTGCCGGGCGCGAAGCCGCGGGGGCCTTGGTCGGCGTTGAAGCCCTGGTTATCGCCCACGTAGTAGCGATGATAGGTGAAGGCGGTGTTGAGCGGCGCGTAGTTGGCGGACGTGCCCGTGCGCGCGGGATTCCACGCATGGGTGGAGGTGAGCATGTCGCGCCAGATGGTCGTGCGCGAGCGGTTCGCCTTGTATTCGCCGTAGCCGAGGAGCTGCTGCAGGCCGACCCAGCGCAGGAGGTTCTGTTCCTTGCGCAGATCGAGCCGGTAGGCCAGCTGGGCGCGATACGTCTCGCGCTCGGAGGGTCCGCCCGAGATGCCCTTCGAGTTCCAGATGCCGATATACGGCCGGTGAAAGAATGGATTCGGGCTGCCGTCGACCATCCGCTCGTTGGCGTCCATGTGCAGGAAACCGGTCGCGCCCGAGCTGCCCGCGGTGCCGTAGAGCCCGCGATTGTCGCGCCGGGACGCCTCGCGAAAATACCCCGTTTGCAGCGCGATCATGTGGCGCGGCGTATCGAGGATGATCTGCTCGGCCTGCAAGTGGGTCATCACCGTCGTCTCGTTGATCCGGTTCATCGCGGCCAGGTTGACGTTCGCCCAGTCGTAGATCGATTTACTCGTCACCGATGGGTCGCTCGAGAACAGCGGCTGGGTCGCGCGGATCTGTTCCGGCGTTGTGTTCACGAGGACGATGTTCTGGTTGCGGCCTTCGGGCGTGGCCGTGCTGCTCGTCCGGCCGGGGCCCCAGTAGCCAATCGAGCCGTCGGTATCGATGAACAGCGCGGACTGGTCGCGGATGCTGGCGCTCGTGAAATACGCCGGCATCGTCGTGGCCGTAAATGTGCCGGGCACGCGCACGCCGTTGATTTTCGCCGAGGTCGTCACCGGGTCCCACGTGGGCATGCCGGCCTTGATCCAGCCCGTGATCGCGTCGCGCGGCGGCGTGGTGTTGGGCCGGTTGCCCGTGATGTGATAGTAGAAATGCGAGGCGGTCAGCGTCGTGCGCTTGAAGGGCTGGTAGCGCACCATGGCGTTGAGCCGGCGGGTGTCGGTGCCGGAGGGCTTGCGCACATACCCGTCGTGCTGGAACACCGCGCTGCCGCGCACCGCGAGCTTGTTGCGGAGCAGGACGCGGTTGAGATCGAGGCTCGCGCGATAGCCGTCGAAGCTGTCGACCCGCATGCTCGTCTGCGAGCGATTGCGGCTGAGGTTCGCCGAGGCGGGCGCCATGTTCACGGTGCCGGCGGCGTTCCCGAGGCCGAACACGGTGGAGTTGGGGCCGCGGCTGATCTCGACGGCATCGAGCACCGAGGGATCGATCGGCATGCGGCCGCTGGTCTCGAAGTTGGCGAAGGAAAGATTCGCGGCGCCGACGCCGCGCACGCGGTTCGAGCCCTGGGGGTTGAGCGAGTTGTCGGTCGGGCTGGCGTTGCGGTCGACGGAGAACTCCGTGTAGGTGCCAATGCCCTCGGTGCCCGCCTCGTAGAGGAAGATGTCGTTGATATCGAGCATCGCGAAGTCGGACATCTGCTCCTTCGTGATGACCGAGATGGACGACGCGAGGTCCTCGACCTTCGAGTTGAGGCGCGTGCCGGACATCGTGGTCGAAGCGTAATAGCCGCGGCCTCCCGACGTGACCTCGAAGGGCGAAAGCACGACGGTGCTGTCGCCGGCCTTGGCCTCGATCGCGGCGGGGGCGCGCTGCGCGGCCTCCATCGCGATGACCTCCTCGGGATCGAGACGGCCGTTCTTGTTCGCGTCGTATTTGGCGAGCACGAGCGGATCGGTGGCGGGAACTTGGGCGAAAGACACCGACGCGAGAAGCAGCGCCAAGCCTGCGCGCGCGGTCCGGACATGGGGGAACGAAGCAGTGGGGTGTGAGTTCACGGTGATACGAGCGGGGATGATTCTGACTCGTCAGGACAACGCCACCGGGATGATGGAGCTGCGGGGAAGGACTCACGCATACCGGAGTCGGGTCGAAACTCGAACTCAATTTTCAATCGCTGGGGATCGCGGCCACCGGTTTGTTCGCCGGCCATTCTCCCACCGCTCGCGCGAGCCGGCACCCGCGCCCCGCGCGGGTGTCCGCACTCAGCACCGCCGCATGAACTCGCCGATGAAGCGGTCGACGTTTTTTCCCGAGACCTGGCACTCGATGTCGCGCCGCAGGCCGCGCGACCGCTGATTCAACTGCAGCGTCACTTCCCACTGCTCGGCGAGCTGCGTGATCTGCCGCGCTCGCCTCCGCTGCCAGCGCCAGCACGTCAGCCCGACGGAAATCGCCGGGCGCGGAGCAGGGGCAGGATTGGCGATGGCTCCATTCATGGCGCAGTCCACGCCCTTACGCGAAAAGCGTGCCAAAAGGCTCCCGGCAGTCCCGGCTAATAAAAATTTCTGCCGCAGCTCAGCCCGATGAACTCGCCTCATGGCACCTCGTAGACTTCCACGAGCGCCTCCCCCGTCGCCGCACCAGCTCCCGTCACCTGCACGGTGTAGCTCCGGCCGGCCGCGAGCGTGAGCATCACCGCCGCGTCGCGGCTGCCGGGCGTGAGCGCAAACGCCCCAGCCTGCGCAAACACCGGCGCGAGGCTCGCGTCCCAGTTGTCGTTTTCCGCGATGCGGCCCGTGGCGTCGCGCACCTCGAGCCGCGGATCGGCGAGCGCGTCCGGAACGCCGAAGGCCGCGAGCCCCGGCCCGATCGCCCGCACGAGCACGCGCTGCGTGCCCGTGCCCGCGATGACAAAGCCCGCGATGAGCGCATCGGCGCCCGTGCCGACGCGATTGCGCGCGGAGAGATTCAGGAGCCGCACCGCGCTGCCGGCGCCGGCATCGTAGCCCTCGACGAGCACCACGCCGCCCGCGGTGCCGGTCACGACCGCCGTGCCCGCGCCTCCGATCGATTGCAGCACGGCGGCATCGCGGCTCGCCACGGGAAACGAAAACGCGCCGAGACTGGAGAAGGCCGGCGCGAGCCCCGCCGGCCAGTCGTTGTTCTGCGCGACCCGCCCGCCTCCGCTGAACAACTCGATCCGCGGGTCAGCCATCGCGGTCGTGAGGCCAAAGGCCGCCAGCGCCGGGCCCGCCGCGCGCACCAGCAGCTGCTTGCCCGGCGGGCGAACGACGAAGCCGACAATCACGTTGCGGCCCGCCTCGAGCGAGGTGCGCAACGACAGATTCGTGAGCCATGCGGCCGGCCCATCCCCGGCGATGCCCGGCGTGAGGTCCCGCATCGGCGAACCTAACGTGACTTCGTTGGACGACTGCCCCGACACCCCGGCGGCGTTGAACGCCTGCACGCGGTAGCTGTGGACTTCGTTTCCCGTGACCGTCGTGTCGCGGTAACTCGTGGCGCCAGCCGTCAGTGTGGCGATCGTGCTCCAAGCCTCCGCCGCCGGCTCGCGGCGTTGCACCCGGTAGCCGGTTTCGTTCGTCGCGTGGTCGGTCCACGTGAGCGCAACACCTCCCGCCGCGCTGCTCGCGGCGAGCCCGCTCGGCGGCGCCGGCACCGGACCCTCGACGAACTCGCGGATGCCGTCGGCAATCGCGGCGGAGACGAGGCGCTTGAAGCGCTCGTCGCGCAGCGCGACGTTGTCCGGAGTCGGCTGATCCATGAACGCGATCTCGATGATCACGGCGGGGCGGGTCGCGAGGCGGTTTTCGCCGTAGCTGCCGTTGAAGCCTTTCACGAGCCGGTCCCTCCAGTTGGGATCATAATCGCGGCGGATCGCGGAAATGACGCGCGCGTGCAGCACGTCGGCGAGGCGGCGGCTCTCGGCGGCCGCGACATGGTTCGTGTCGTAGAGCGTCTCGGTGCCCGTGCCGCCGCCGCCGTTGTTGTGGATGCTCACGAGCAGCTCGGCGCCGAGCGCGTTGGCGAAGAGCGGCCGGCAGCGGATGTCCTGGCTGAGATGATCGAAACCGGGCTCGTTCCACACCGATTCCGCGGCGCCGAGCGCCTTCGCGTGGTAGCGCGCGGCTTCCTGCCAGCGCGGGAAACCGGACTCGCCGTCGCCCGCAGCGCGGTCGAGCTCGCGCAGCGGCCGCACGTCGGCGCCCCACCCCGAGAGCTGGGCCGCGATGAGCGTCACGAAATCGTGGTTCACGAAATCCTCCACGATCCCCGAGAAAAAACTGCGTTGGAGCACGTAGCGGCCCGTGGCGTTGAGGTAGTAGCCATGGCCGGGGCTGAGCGCGATGCGGCGGCCGTTGAGCGCACCGCGCGCCGGCGCTGGGGCACCCGGGGCCGCCGGGGCCGCCGCACGTGCGGGCCCGCCCTGCAGTTCGCCAATCAGATCGGGCAACGGCGTGCCCGCGATGCGAAATTCAAACTCGATGGCCGAAACCCGTTCGCGCAGGGCCTCGCCCGCGGCGAACTGCACGTGCTTCGTCAGCAAGGCGAACATCGCCGAGCCCGGAAGCAACGCGCGCGCCTCGCCGCCGAGGTCCACGATGAGCCGCTCGCCGTCGAGCGTGGCCGACAGCAGACGCACGCCCGGCGCGTGCTCGGCCAAGGCGGCCGAGATCGCGTTCTGCGCCGGCCCGTCGACCGCCGGCGCCGCTCCGATTCGGGCGGCGACGAGAGCAAAGCATGCGAGCACGATGCGGGGCGCGGACATGAGGAGACCTTCGCGCGGGCGCCAAGCCGTAGGCAAGGCTCCGGTTGCGGCGCACCGAACCGCCGCATCTTCCGCACGGACCGCTACAGAGATTGCCTCTAGGTGCGTGGCCAGAACCGTGAATCGCTCGTCGACCTCGAAAAAATCCCGCCGAAATGGACGCCCTCGCCCGCGCACGCCCCGTCGCCGAGATGCTTGCCAACAAGGTGAAACCGCGCGAATTCGCTCTCGTGAAAACGCCCCAGAATGCGGCGCCCGCGGATGCATCCACCCAGCAGAGATGGAAAAAGAACCACGAGTGAGAACCCACCTGATGAAAACCAACCTCCCCCTCGTCTTCGCCCTGTTGCTCGTCTCCCCGCTTGCCATGCGCAGTGCCGACACATCGCCGACGGCGGCTACTGGCGCCGCCGCCCGCGAGTCGTTGGCGGCCTTCAAGTCGCAGGCGCGCGACACGCTGACGCGCCACTTGGACAAGCTGCTTGGCGCCGACGGCTCGGTGCGCGCGATGAAGGGCAAGACCGCCGAGGGCAACGGC
>JANOCA010000205.1:0-4089 GCA_031411915.1 Opitutaceae bacterium | reverse complement strand
CGCGACGCGAAGGCCTTCTCGTTCATCGAGCTCAACGACGGCTCCTGCCTCAAGGGCATCCAAGTCATCGCCAATGCCACGCTCCCCAACTACACGACCGAGATCGCGCGCGCCCACACCGGCGCCGCGGTCGAGGTGCGTGGCAAGCTCGTGCCGTCGCAGGGGCAGGGCCAGAAATGGGAGGTCATCGCCGAGACGTTCACAATCGTCGGCGAGGCCGACGCCACCTACCCGCTCCAGAAAAAAGGCCACACGCTCGAGTTCCTCCGCGAGATCGCGCACCTGCGGCCGCGCTCCAATCTTTTCGGCGCCGTCTTCCGCGTGCGCTCGCGGCTCGCGTTCGCGGTTCACCAGTTTTTCCAGGAGCGGAATTTCTTCTACGTCCACACACCCATCATCACCGCCAGCGACGCCGAGGGCGCGGGCGACATGTTTCGTGTGACGACCCTCGACCTCGCGCACCCGCCGATGACCGAGGACGGACAGGTGGACGCCACGAAGGATTTCTTCGGCAAGAAAACTTTTCTCACCGTGAGCGGCCAGCTCGAGGGCGAGATCTTCGCGCACGCACTGTCGAACATCTACACCTTCGGCCCGACCTTCCGCGCGGAGAACAGCAACACCTCACGCCACGCCGCCGAGTTCTGGATGATCGAGCCCGAGGTCGCGTTCTGCGATCTCGAGGGCGACATGACGCTCGCCGAGGAATTCGTGAAGTATCTGATCCGCGACGCCCGCACCCACTGCGCCGCCGACCTGGAATTTTTCTCCAAGTTCGTGGACAAGGATCTGCTCGCGCGTCTCGACTTCGTCTTGGAAAAACCGTTCGTCCGCTGCAGCTACACCGAGGCCGTCGAGATTCTCGCGAAGAGTGGCAAGACGTGGGAGCACCCCGTCGCGTGGGGCGCAAACCTCCAGGCCGAACACGAGCGCTATCTCACCGAGGAACACTTCAAGTGCCCCGTCACGGTCTACAATTATCCGCGCGCGATTAAGGCCTTCTACATGCGGCAGACCGATGGCTGCGCGCCCGACCGCCAGACCGTCGCCGCGATGGACCTGCTCGTGCCCTGCATCGGCGAGATCATCGGCGGCAGCCAGCGCGAGGAACGGCTCGACAAGCTCCGCGCCGGCATGGCGCTCCACCACCTCGACGAAAAAGCCTACTGGTGGTATCTCGACCTGCGCCGCTACGGCAGCGTGCCGCACGCGGGCTTCGGCCTCGGCTTCGAGCGCATGCTCATGTTCGTGACCGGCGTCGGCAACATCCGCGACGTGATCCCGTTTGCCCGCACCCCGGGCACGGCGGATTTTTGAGGCGTAGCCAATCGCTGTGCGCTCAGTCCAGCGAACGCACGCGGACTTCCTTGAAATAAAACGTGCTCCCCGGGTCGTGCGCCTGCAGCGCGATCGCGCCGCCGAGCGGATTCAGCCGGCGGCCCTTGCGGGCGGGAGCACGCTGCACGTTGTCCGGCTCGGTGTAGTCGACCGTCGTTTTTCCTCCCACCTGGATCGTGATGCGCCGGTCCTTCACGGTGATTCGCACCGTGAACCACTTCGTCTCATCGACCGGCGAGGTCGCGAGATCGACAACGTCGTAGAGGCTGCCGGTCTTGCGCTTCTCCTTTTCCGTGCTGTTGAGCTGGATTTCGTAGCCGTTGGAAAGCCGCAGGGCCGCGCCGCCCGCCGCGAGATCGGTGTGGATGAAGACCCCGCTGTTGGCGTTGGGCTCGCCGCGTGTGGTGAACTCGAGCTCGAAATTTTTGAACCGCACAAAGTCGCCCTTGCCGTCGCCCACGAAGAACAGGTGTGAGCTTTCCTTCGTGGCGTGGGCCCGGATCGCGCCGTCCACGACGGACCACGAATCCGGGTAAGCGTTGGCCTTCCACCCCGTGAGATCCTTCCCGTTGAAAAGATCGCGCCAGCCTTCGGCGGCGCGCGTGAACGGCGAAGACAGCAGCGCGACGCCAACCATGAGGATTGCGCGAAAAAGCAGGGTGAGGTTTTTCATGCTCACCCACGTTGCCCTCCCGGCCCCGGACCTGCAACGCTCCGCTTCGTGCTCCCCCGTCCGCCCGCCTGTCTCATCGCCGCTTTCTCGCTCGGCGCACTCGCCGCACTCTCCTCGTGCGGGAAGCGCGAGACCGCCGTCGGGCGTGGCGACCGCACCGGCACGCTCCACGTCGGCAACGGCGCGGAAATCCAGTCGCTCGATCCGCACCTCGCCGGCGGCGCGGTCGATCACAACGTCCTCTGCACGCTCTTCGAGGGGCTCGTCACGCTCGACGAGGAGACGTTTCAGCCCCGGCCCGGCGCCGCGGCGCGCTGGGAGGTGTCGGCCGACGGGCGCACGCTCACGTTTCACCTGCACCGCCACGGCCGGTGGTCCAACGGCGACCCGCTCACGGCGCGTGATTTCATCTATTCGTTCCGCCGCGCGCTCACGCCGGCGCTCGGCTCGGAATACAAAGACTCCCTCTACCCGGTAAAAAACGCCGAGGCTTTCGCCCGCGGGCTGCTCGCGGATTTCGCGCAGGTGGGCTTCCGCGCGCCCGACGACCACACGCTCGTGATCGAGCTCGTTCAGGCGACGCCTCACTTCCTCACCGTGCTGCGCACCAACGTCTGCTTTCCCGTCCACGCCGCCTCCGTCGAGCGCGGCGGCGCCCGCGCCGACGACCGCACCGCCAAGTGGACGCTCGCCGCGCCGCTCGTGGGCAACGGTCCGTTTCGCCTCCGTGAGTGGCGCGACCACCGGCACGTGGCGGTGGAGAAAAATCCGCACTACTGGGACGCCGCGAGCGTCCGCCTGCGCGAAATTTATTTCCACCCGAGCGAGTCCACGCAGGCGCAGGAGCTGGCGTTTCGCGCGGGCCAGCTCCACACGACGTGGGATGTGCCGCTCGCGAAAGTGGAGGCCTACCGCAAGGACGCGCCCGCGCTCCTGCGCGTCGAGCCGTATTTCGAGAGCTACTTTTTTCGCTTCAACACCCAGCACGCGCTTCTGCGCGATCCGCGCCTCCGCCGCGCCCTCGCGCTCGCGCTCGACCGCGCGGCCATCGTTAAAAACGTCCTGCGCGGCGGCCAGACCGTCGCGACCTCGTTCACCCCGCCCGGCCTCGCCGGCTACACGCCGCCCGTCACCGCACCCTACGATCTTGCGGCGGCGAAGGAGCTCCTCGCCGAGGCCGGCTTCCCCGAGGGCCGTGGCCTGCCGCCGTTCGAGCTCACGACCATCAGCTCCGAGATCAACCAGCGCATCGCCGAGGCCGCGCAACAGATGTGGCGGCGCGATCTCGGCGTCGAGGTGCGCATCGTGCAGAAGGAGTTCAAGGTGCTGCTCGATGCCCTCGACACGCTCGACTACACGATCGCGCGCGGCCGCTGGATCGCGGAGTATCCCGACCCGCTCACCTACCTCGGGATTTTCGTGACGGGCAACGGCGTCAACGGCACCGGCTTCGCCGACCCGGCCTACGACGCGCTGATCGCCGCCGCCGCGCGCGAATCCACCCCCGCCGCACGCCTCGCGGCGCTCCAGCGCGCCGAGTCGCACCTCATGGCGCAGATGCCAATCGCGCCAATCTACTGGGGCTCCCGCACGACCCTCGTCGCCGCGAGCGTGCGCGGCTGGAAACACTCCCCACTCGGCTTCCACAACTACAAGGGCGTGTGGCTGGAGCCGTAGCGGCTTGGTCGGCCGTCGCTGTCGGCATTTTACCACCTCCGTGCGCGCTATTCGCCTCGGTGTTCGAGGATGTGTTTCTGCAGGGCCGAGCGGATTGCCGGCTGCTCGACGCTGAAGAGCAGATGCCCCCCCTGCTCGAACCGGATGAGCCGTGCGCCGGGGATGGCGGCCACCGCGAACTCGGCGTTGCGGTAGAGCTGCAGGCCGTCGTCGGCTGCGTGGAAAATCAACGTGGGTGCGCGCACCGCGGCGATCCGTGCGTTGGGCATCGCGGCCTGATTGTCGAAGACGACCCCCGCCGCGCGCAACGAGACCGGGTTCATGTCGTCGATGATTCGGTCCACCCATTCGCGCTGCTCGGGCGTGAGCCGGGCGATGACGGCGTCATCGGCCCCCATCAG
>JANOCA010000204.1:0-5003 GCA_031411915.1 Opitutaceae bacterium | reverse complement strand
CGCGAGCGCGAGCGGCACGAAGCGGTTCAACAGCAGCAGCAGGCCCATCGCGACCTCGGTGCCTTTCACGAGCTGGAGGAGAAAGCCGGTGTTCATCATGGCCGTCGAAAACTCCACGAGGGCCTTGGGCATCTGTTCCGGGGGCGGCGGGGGAATGAAGAAAAAGAACCCGTTCAGGCCGAAGACGAAGAACACCAGCCCGAGGAGCACGCGGGCGATGACGGGGAAGAAACGGGTGAACGACTTGGGCGCGGGATCGGCGGACATGGCGGGAATGGCGTGGGCTTGGAAACGCGGAAAATTATTTTTTCACGCCACCCTCGGCGATCATTTTCAGGTGGGCGAGTCCGGCTTCGAACTGGCTGCCGACCATTTTCTCCATGCTCATGAAGAGGCACATCACTTTGCCGACATAGTTTTGCGGGCCATACATGTGCCACGTGACGAGCGTGCGCTCGCCCTCGGGCTTGAACGTGAAGTCCACCGTGCTGGTGCCCTCCATCGGCTCCTTCCAATCCATGCGCTGCCGCACGAGTTCCCCGGGCTTGGTCTCGATGATGGTCTGGGAGCCGGCGCCGACCTCGCGATTACCCTGCCAGCTGGCCACCGAACCCACGCCGGTCGCCGGCCCCGAGTAGGTGTTCTTCACGTTGGGATCGAGTTTCGCCCATGGGTTCCACACGGCGAACTTGCGGTGGTCGTTGACCTGTTCGAACAGCGCCGTCGCCGGGGCCGCGATCACGAGGCTGCGCTGCACGCTGAACTGGTTGGGCTGAAACGCCGCGACGATGAGGACGAGCGCGATGACGGCCAGGACGCCGAGGAGGATTTTCTTGATCATGGGAGCGGGGGATTTCCGGAACGGTAACCGATGCCTGGATTCGAGCGCTGGCTCAAGGATTCGCGGGCCGGGCGCGCACGTCACTCAACACCTCGCTTTGGAGAACCACGGGGCGCACCTCCACGGTCATGCCCAGCGCGAGACTCGGGCACTGTTTCGCGATGGCGGTCGCCTCGTCGAGGCCGGTGACGGTGAGGAAAAAATAGCCGCCGATCGCTTCCTTGGCTTCGGCGTAGGGTCCGTCGCTGACCCGCCCGCCCGGCGAACCTGACACGACGCGACCGCC
The DNA here is from genome assembly GCA_031411915.1 of Opitutaceae bacterium. Classification (GTDB taxonomy): domain Bacteria; phylum Verrucomicrobiota; class Verrucomicrobiia; order Opitutales; family Opitutaceae; genus ER46. Next base: position 3,876 of record JANOCA010000204.1, on the reverse strand, counting down.
CAGTCCGAGCGGATGGGCGTGAGGCAGTTTTCCCTGGGCCGCGAGGCGCTCGACCCAATCGTTCCACTGTTTGGCCAACGCCGTCTTCTGCTCGGGGGTGAGGTGGGCATGGATATCCGGTCCGGCGTTGCGGAAGAAGAGCATGAAGGGCGAGGCGGAAGAATTGGGGGCGGAGGGCATGGAATGAATTACGTTCGCGACAGGGGCTCACTTCCCCTTGGCGGCGGCACGCAGCTTGGCGAGGTCGAGCTTCACCATGCGGCTCATGGCGGCGAACATGCGCTGCCGGCGGGCGGTGTTTTTGTCGTCCAGCATTTTGAGGAACTCAGTCGGCGTGACCTGCCACGAGACGCCGAACTTGTCCTCAAGCCAGCCGCACCGGACTTCCTTTCCGCCCGTGGAAAGGTGCTTCCAGTAGTAGTCCACCTCGCGCTGCGTGCGGCATTCGACGACGAACGAGACGGCGGCGGTGAAGGAGCAAGCCGAGGGGCCGTTGAGTGCAACAAACTCCTGGCCGAGCACGCGGAACTTGACGGTCATCACCGAGCCGGCAGCCCCGGGGCCGCCCTCGGGGTAACGAGTAATGCCCAGGATTTTGCCACCCTTGAAGACCGAGACGTAGAACCTCGCGGCCTGCTCGGCCTCTTGGTTGAACCAGAGGAAGGGCGTGATCGTGGGGGATGGCCGGATTTTCATGGGAGAGTCGAGAGAACGGTGGGTTTCAGACCTTCAACGAACGACTGCGCCCGCGGCGGACACGTGGGTGTGAACTCCGGGAACAATCGCGGACCCGCGGTTTTTTCCAGGCCCAGGCTCATCGCGGCCGCGGCGGAATATCGAAGTGCAGGACATCCTCCCGGACCCCCAGTTTCGTGTAGAGCGCGATCGGCGGATCATCGCCCCGGTCGGCCTGCACGAAGATGACGCAGGCTCCCCGTTCCACGGCCACGGCTTGCAGTTCCCGGATCAGCGCCGTCGCCACGCCCTCGCGCCGGTGCGCGGCCGCGACCGCCAGATCGTAGAGGTAGATTTCGCTGCGCTCCCGCTCAAATTTTCGCAGCTCATAGGCGGCCAGGCCGCCGACGACCCCGCCGTCTCGCCATGCCGCGATCGCGATGAACGTCTCGCCACCGAGCAGGCCCCGCAAGTAGGCGGCGCTCGGCCGCGCGCCGCCGTAGGCTTGGGCATCGCCGAAGGCTTCGCCGAACATCGCGTTCATCGCCTGCATCGCCGCCACATCATCCGGGCCGAGCCGGCGGACGGTGAAGGGTTGCGGAAAGGACATGATGCGATCGTTCCCGTATCGCCTCGCGGCATCAAGGCTTGGTCGCCAGCACGGCCGCGAGGCGGTCGAGGTTTTGCTCGTTGGCCGTGGCGATGAAGTCGCGCAGCCGCGCCGCCTCGGCTGGGTCGTCGAAGCGGAACCGCCACATCACCTCGGTGCCGCCATCCTTCTCGGCCAGCGTCATCGCGAGCGAAAAGCCGTGCCCCTGCTGGTTGTGCCGCACGACGATCCGCTCCGGTGCCGCGATTTCGGCGAAGCGCTTGTCCATGGCGAAGCTCGTGCCGTCGGGGCCGCGCATGGTGAAGCGCCAGGCCCCGCCGGGGCGGAAATCGAACTCGTGAAACTCGTTGGTGAAGCCCTGCGGTCCCCACCACCGCGCGAGCACCGCGGGCTCGGCGAAGGCCGCGAAGACCCGCGGCCGCGGGAGCGGCAGGAACCGCGTGTTGACGATCTCGGGCGCAGGGACGCGGGCAGGCTCAGGCTGATTCATGGATGGTGAAGCCTCAGGTGTGGGCGAACCCCGCCTTGACGACGGAGCGGTGGAAGTTGAACGCCCGATCGGTGGAGCGAGTGACGTCAAGGCAGGTGCTGGCGCTGGCCATGGAGGGAGACGGTTATGGATTTTGCGGCAGAGTGTGGGTGACGAAAAAATCAGCCGCCCGCCGACGCGCGTCCGACGAGCCGCGCGAGATACGCCTGCTCGGGGCCGACATGCGCGAGCTGGAGCGCGCGGCGAAAACTCTCCGCGGCGGCGCGCTCGTTCTTCAGCTGCCAGTGCAGCTCGCCCGTCACAGCGTGGAGCAGGTAGTGCGACTCGAGCTTCGCGCGGTCCGGCATGTCCGCGAGCGCGTCGAGCCCCGCCTGCGGTCCCTCGGCGTGCGCGACGGCCACCGCACGGTTGAGCGCGACAATCGGGGAGGGCTTCAGCCGGTAGAGCTCGTCGTAGTGGCGGAGGATGAGCGCCCAGTCCGTCGCCGCGAAATCCGGCGCCGTGCAGTGGATCGCCGCGATGCCGGCCTGCAGGTGATATTCGCTGAGGTCGCCGCCCTGCGCCGCGGCCGAGAGCTGCAAGAGGCCGCGCCCGATCAGCGCCTGATCCCAGCGCGAGCGATCCTGATCGTTCAGGCGGAGCAGCGCGCCCTGCTCATCCACGCGCGAGGGAAAGCGCGCGGCCGTGAGCAGCATGAGGGCCAGCAAGGCGTGCGCCCGTGGCACTCGGCCCACGGGATGCTCGACGAGCAGCGTGGCGAGACGGATCGCCTCCTGGCAGAGTTCCTCCCGCAGCAGGCGATCGCCGGAGGAGGCCTTGTAGCCTTCGTTGAAAAGCTGGTAGAGCGCCGCCAGCACGCCGTCGAGGCGGGGCGCGAGATCCGCGCCTTCGGGCAATTCGAAGGCGAGGCCCGCGTCGCGCAGACGCTGCTTCGTGCGCGTGAGTTGCTTCTCGATCGCGGCCTCGCTGCTGAGGAACGCCCGCGCGATCTCCGCGGTGCCGAAGCCGCAGAGCACCTTGAGCGCGAGGATCACCTGCGCATCGGCCGCGATTTCGGGGTGGCAGCACACGAACATCAGCCGCAGCGCATCGTCGCGGATTTCGTTTTCCGCCGTCCAAGCGGCCGCGGGCAGCGCCGGCGCGCGCTCGAAGTGCGTGATGAGCGCGGGCTCCTTGCCCGTCGCCATGCGATGGTGGCGCAGGGCGTCGCGCGCGAGGTTCATCGCCACCTGCGTGATCCAGGCGGAGGGGTTGGGCGGGATGCCGCCCATCGACCAAGTCCGGAGCGCGCGAAGCATCGCCTCCTGGGCGACATCCTCAGCCAGCGCGAGATTATGCACGCCGACCAAGCGCACGAGCGCGCCGTGCAGGCGTCCGGTCTCGTGCCGGAAAAAATGCTCCACCAGCCCGGCCGGGCCGGCCGCTCCCGGCGGCGATGGCGGCGGGGAGGGTGCGAATCTGGAATCGGCGGCGGACACGGCGCGCGGATCGATCGCGATCAGCTGGCGGAAATTCTCCGAGCTACCGCGCCCGCGGTCGCGGTCGTGACGCCGAGATGGCAGTGCGGCGCCAGTTCCCGCACCTCGATGAGCAGGCCGTAATCGAGGCCCGGGTGGCGCTGCGCGATCGCCGTGGCTTCGTCGAGGCTGCCGACCATCAGTTTCACGTAGCCGCCGATCGCCTCCTTGGCCTCGGGGAACGGCCCGTCCACCACGCGGCCGCCGCCGGGGCCGGACACGACGCGAGTCTCGAGCTCCAGCGGCTGGCCCTCGGTGGCCTTGCCCTCGGCGAGGAGGCCCTCGAACCAGCCATTCCAGCGTGTCATGAGCTGCTGGCGCTGTTCGGGCGAGAGATGCCGGTGGTTTTCCGGCCCGGTGTTGCGAAAGAGAAGGAGAAAGGGCGCAGGTGTCGGCTTTATGTCCATGGTTGGGAGGTTGTGTTCGATCTACAACGAACGGCGGCGGGCCAAAAGGACAGACTCTGAAAAATTCCCGCGTGCGTCCGGAGACGGATCGTCCATTCGTAGGGAGAGTGAGCACCACGGTCGGCGCTCGCCGAATTCCAAACAACCCTCAACCCCCTCGTCCCATGGCCCGCTACG
>JANOCA010000203.1:0-6334 GCA_031411915.1 Opitutaceae bacterium | reverse complement strand
CGTAGGATACCGGCGCGGAGTCTGGGCCCTCGCCGCCGTCGAAAGAAATCACGCAGCCGCGCGCGACCGTCTTCGCGGTCGTGATGGTCCGGCCGGCGAGAAACTCCGTGAGCGCCGTCTCGAGATGGCGCGCGGTGGGCTCGGGTTTTTGCGCGCCCTCGACGACCTGGTCGTCCACGGCGCCGCGGTAGAAAACCGTCCAGTCCTTGGTGTTGATGGCGATGGCCTCGCCGGTGCGGCTGACGCCGAGGTGGCGCGCTAGGCCCTGCGTGTCGTCCTTTAGCACCGGCAAAAACGCCGCGCGCAGCTCGCGCATTTCCTTGAGGATGCTCGCCCGGTCGTCGCCGGAGCTGGCGTTGACCATCATGATGTCGACGCCGCGCGCCGCGTAGTCGTCGCGCATGACTTTGAGTTTGGCGGCGTATTGGCGGGCGACCGGGCAGCCGTTGGCCGTGAAGAACAGCACCACCGCGCGGGCGCCGGAGCGCCGGAGCTCGAAGGCCTGCCCGCGCTGGTCGAGCAGGACGAAGTTGGCGACCTCGGGGGCGGCGAAGAGTGGGGCGCCGCAGGCTAGCAGCGGAAGGAGGCGAAGCACGCGCAGCAGTCGGTGGGGAGCGGATTTCATGGGCAGGAGGAAGCGGAGCGGGGCGAGACGGGGAGATGGCAAGGAAACGCGGCAAACGCCAGCCGCGAAACGGGGCCAAGCCGGCTGGGAGTGAGTCCCGCGTCACGCCACGCGGGCCGGTCAGCTCCGCACGGAAGCCATGGCACGGCGCCCACCCTCGACAGGCCGTTTCCACATTGGATGAGGGGTCGTCGCGCAACCAGTGTCGCGGCCGATGTCCGGTTCGCCCGCCGCTTCGCGCGCCGTGTTCCTCAGCTACGCGTCGCAAGACGCGGAGGCCGCGCGGCGCATTTGTGAAACGTTGCGCAGCGCCAGCGTCGAGGTGTCGCTCGACGCCGATGGCGGGGCTCGGGTTGCTGAGCGCCGATCCCGATTTCAGGGCTCTCCTCGCGCCGAAAGGTAAGACGCGGGAGTGTTCCCGCGCGCCGAGTTCGAGTTTTCCGCCGCCGCGGCGCTTAAGTTTCCTCCTCCGCACAGCGCCGCCCGCTTCTATGACACCGTTGTGCGCAGATTCCCGAAAACGACGCTTGATCGCTGAAATACCCGGCCTTTACCTTGCACCGTTTCTGTCCACGCCCACGTTCACCGCATGATCATCAAAGCCTATCTCAAGCCGTCCTGCGGCTGGTCCAACGGTGTGCGCGCAATCATGCGGAAGCACGGCCTCGCGTTTGAGGACATCGACATCATCAACAACCGCGCCAACTACGCGGAGATGGTCGCCAAGTCCGGCCAGCCGCTCTCCCCCTGCGTCGAGATCGACGGCGTCATGCTCGCCGACATCTCCGGCGAGGAGGTCGAGAATTACCTGCTCAGCAACGACCTAGTGAAACCGACCGACGTCCGCCCGGGCGTCCCCACGAACGCGGGTTGCTCCGATGAGGAGCACGCCAAAATGGCCACGAAGACGATCCGCTTCTTCTAACTTCAAACGCTGAGAGCACTCCGCATCGCAAACACTCACGGGCCGCTCTCGCCGATGACGAGAACGGCCCTTTTTTTGCTCTGCGACCGCGCCTCGACCCAATTTCCGACGACATGAACCAACGCACCAGCGACCAGTCCGCGATCAATCCCGAGTCCTTCAGCGCCCCGGGACTGCCGCCCAAGCAGGGCCTCTACGATCCGTGGTTCGAGCACGAAGCCTGCGGCGTGGGCTTTGTCGTCGATATGCACGGCCGCAAGTCGCACCAGACCGTCGCCGACGGCCTCCAGATCCTCCGCAATCTCGATCACCGCGGCGCCTCGGGCGCCGAGATCAACACGGGCGACGGCGCCGGCATCCTCATCCAGATGCCGCACAAGTTTTTTGCGGAAGTCTGCAAATCCTCCCGCATCACGCTGCCCGAAGCCGGCCAATACGGCGTCGGCCTCATCTTTCTCCCGCGCAATCCCACCATCCGCCGCAAGGTCGAGGAGAAGTTCGAGCAAGTCGTGCAGGCCGAAGGCCAGACTTTTCTCGGCTGGCGCACCGTCCCGACCAAGAACGCCACGCTCGGCGACACCGCGAAGTCCGCCGAGCCGTTCATGCGCCAGGCCTTCATCGGCCGCAGCGCCGACCTCACCGACGACCTCGCGTTTGAGCGCAAGCTCTACGTCATCCGCAAGCACGCCTACACCGCGATCCGCACCTCCACGATCGCCGGTGCGGAATATTGGTATGTCGCCAGCCTCTCGATGCGCACGCTCGTCTACAAGGGCATGCTCACGACCGAGCAGGTCGACGAATATTTCCCGGACCTGAAGCACCCCGCGATGGAGTCGGCGCTCGCGCTCGTCCACTCGCGTTTCTCGACCAACACGTTTCCCAGCTGGGAGCGCGCGCATCCCTACCGCTACCTCGCGCACAACGGCGAGATCAACACGCTCCGCGGCAACATCAATTGGATGCACGCGCGCCAGGCGCTCTTCGACAGCCCGGTCTTCGGCGACGACATCAAGAAGATCCTCCCGATCATCAATCCCAACGGCTCGGACTCGTCGATGTTCGACAACACCCTCGAGCTCCTCGTCCTCGCCGGCCGCCCGCTCGCGCACGCGATGATGATGATGATCCCCGAGCCGTGGTCCAACCACGAGTCGATGGACGACGCCCGCCGCGCCTTCTACCAATACCACTCCTGCCTGATGGAGCCGTGGGACGGCCCCGCCTCGATCGGATTCACCGACGGCAAGCAGATCGGCGCGATCCTCGATCGCAACGGCCTGCGCCCCTCGCGCTACTACGTCACCAAGGATGGCCGGGTCATCATGGCCTCCGAGGCCGGCGTGCTCGACATCCCCGCCGATCAGATCGTGCAGAAGGGCCGGCTCCAGCCGGGCCGCATGTTCCTCGTCGACACCGAGCAGGGCCGCATCATCGAGGACGAGGAAATCAAGCGCGACATCTCGAGCGCCCAGCCGTATCGCGACTGGCTCAACCAGCACCTCGTCCACCTCAGCGATTTGCCCGAGGCGCCGACGGTCGAGCTGCCCGATCACGCGACGCTGCTCCAGCGCCAGATTGCGTTTGGCTATACGTTTGAAGACGAGCGCGTGATCATCACGCCGATGGCGAAAGACGGCGTCGAGGCGATTGGCTCGATGGGCAACGACGCCGCGCTTGCGGTGCTCTCCAACAAGCCGCGCCTGCTCTACGATTATTTCAAGCAGCTCTTCGCGCAGGTCACCAACCCGCCGATCGACTCGATCCGCGAGGAGATCGTGACTTCGTCCGAGTCGCGCCTCGGCTCCGAGGGCAATCTGCTCAACCCGCAGCCGACCGCGTGTCGTCGCGTCGAGTTGAAGTGGCCCGTCCTCACCAACGAGGAGTTCGCCAAAATCCGCCGCACCAATCTCCCCGGCCTCAAGACCGGCGTGCTGCCCATTCTCTTCCGCGTCGCCCGCGGCAAAGTCGGCCTCGAGAAGTCGATGGAGGAGCTCTCCGTCCTCGCGCGCCGCATGATCGAGGAGGACGAGGTCAACGTCATCATCCTCTCCGATCGCGGCGTGACCAAGGACTACGCGCCCATCCCCGCGCTGCTGGCCGTCTCCGGCCTGCACCATTACCTCATCCGTGAGGGTCTGCGCACCAAGGTCTCGCTGGTCATCGAGACCGGCGAGGCGCGCGAGGTGCATCACTTCGCGCTGCTCATCGGCTACGGCGTGACGGCCGTGAACCCCTACGTCGCCTTCGAGACGATCGACGACATGATCCGCGAGGGCATGCTGCCCGGCGTCGATCACAAGAAGGGCTGCGCCAATTTCGTGAAGGCCGCGTCCAAGGGCGTGGTCAAGGTGATGTCCAAGATGGGCATCTCCGCCATCCAGTCGTATCGCGGCGCGCAGGTGTTCGAGGCGCTCGGCCTCCGGCAGGACGTGATCGAACATTACTTCACGTGGACGCCGTCGCGCGTCGGCGGCATCGGCCTCGATGTGATCGCGCAGGAAGTCCTCCTGCGCCATCGCGCCGCGTATCCCGATCGCCAGGTCAACGGCCATGTGCTGCCCGTCGGCGGCCTCTACCAGTGGCGCTCCAGCGGCGAGGCGCATCTCTTCACGCCCGAGTCGGTGCACGCGCTGCAAAAGGCCGTCCGCCAGAATTCGAAGCCGGCTTACAACGCCTACGCGAAGCTCGTGAACGAGCAGGGCAAGGCGCTCTGCACGCTGCGCAGCCTGCTCGACTTCAAGGCAGGCACCGCCGCAATCCCGATCGAGGAAGTCGAGTCCGCCGAAAAGATCATGAAGCGCTTCAAGACGGGCGCCATGTCCTACGGCTCGATCTCGAGCGAGGCGCACGAGACGCTCGCCATCGCGATGAACCGCATCGGCGGCAAGTCCAACACCGGCGAAGGCGGCGAGGATCCCGCGCGCTTCACGTGGACGAACGAGCAGGGCGATTCCAAAAACTCCGCGATCAAGCAGGTCGCGTCGGGCCGCTTCGGCGTCACGAGCGAATACCTCCAGAGCGCGAAGGAAATCCAGATCAAGATGGCGCAGGGCGCGAAGCCCGGCGAAGGCGGACAGTTGCCCGGCTCCAAGGTCTACCCGTGGGTCGCCAAGACCCGCGGCACCACCGCCGGCGTCGGCCTCATCTCCCCGCCGCCGCATCACGACATCTACTCGATCGAGGATCTCGCCGAGCTGATTCACGATCTGAAGAACGGCAACAAGGACGCGCGCATCAGCGTGAAGCTCGTCTCCGAAGTCGGCGTCGGCACCGTCGCCGCCGGCGTCGCGAAGGCGCACGCGGATGTTGTCCTCATCTCCGGTTACGATGGCGGCACCGGCGCCTCGCCGCAGACTTCGCTACAACACGCGGGCCTGCCGTGGGAACTCGGCCTCGCCGAGACACACCAGACCCTCGTCCTTAATAATCTCCGTTCGCGCATCGCCGTCGAGACCGACGGCCAGCTCAAGACGGGCCGCGACGTCATCATCGCCGCGCTGCTGGGCGCCGAGGAGTTTGGTTTCGCGACCGCGCCCCTCGTCGCCACCGGCTGCATCATGATGCGCGTGTGCCATCTGAATACGTGTCCCGCGGGCGTCGCCACGCAGGACCCGCAGCTCCGCGCGAAATTCGCGGGCAAGCCCGAGCACGTCGTGAACTTCATGAAGTTCATCGCCGAGGATATGCGCGAGCTCATGGCCTCGCTCGGTTTCCGCACCATCGAGGAAATGATCGGCCGCACCGATCGTCTCGAAGCGAAGAAGGCGGTCGATCACTGGAAGGCCAAGGGCCTCGATTTCTCGAACATCCTCTACTCGCCCGACGTCGGCCCCGAGGTCGGCCGCTTCTGCTCGCAGAAGCAGGACCACGGCATCGACCGCTCGATGGACGTCACGCGCCTCCTCGAGATCTGCAAACCCGCGATCGAGCGCGGCGAGAAAATCATCGCCGAGCTTCCGATCCGCAACGTCAACCGCGTCACCGGCACGATCACATCCGGTGAGATCACCAAGAAACACGGCGCGAAAGGCCTGCCCGAGGACACGATCAAACTGAAGTTCACCGGCTCCGCCGGCCAGAGCTTCGGAGCGTTTGTCACGCACGGGATGACGCTCTCCATCGAGGGCGACGCCAACGACTACTTCGGCAAGGGTCTCTCCGGCGGCAAGCTCATCATCTTCCCGGACGCCAAGGCCACGTTCAAGGCCGAGGAGAACATGATCGTCGGCAACGTCGCCTTCTACGGCGCGAGCGCCGGCGAGGCCTACATCCGCGGCATGGGCGGCGAGCGCTTCGCGGTCCGCAACTCCGGCGTCACCGTCGTGGTCGAGGGCATCGGCGACAACGGCTGCGAATACATGACCGGCGGCAACGTCGTCGTGCTCGGCCGCGCCGGCCGCAACTTCGGCGCCGGCATGTCCGGCGGCATCGGCTACGTGCTCGACGAGGTCGGCGACTTCCCCAAGCGCGTCAACCCGCAGATGGTCGGCATCGAGAAGCTCGAGGACGCCAAGGAGATCGCCGCCGTGCGCGCGATGATCCAGAAGCACTATGACTACACCAAGAGCGAGAAGGCGAAGGCCGTGCTCGCGTCATGGGACAAGTTCCTGCCGAAGTTCGTCAAGGTGATGCCCAAGGATTACAAGCGCATGCTCGCCTGCATCGAGCGCGCGCAGGCCCAGGGCCTCACCGGTGACGAGGCGATCATGTCCGCCTTCGAGGAAAACGCCCGCGACCTTTCGCGCGTCGGCGGCAACTGATCGCCGCGCGTCACGCCACCC
>JANOCA010000202.1:0-21516 GCA_031411915.1 Opitutaceae bacterium | reverse complement strand
CTGTTCGTTGACGTCCTGCGTCATTTCCTCGCGCGTGGGGAGGCGGACGACGACGGCCTTGAAGGCCTCGGCGTTCATGGTGAGCCAGCCGGGGACGTTGCGGATGCGGTTCTCCTCGAGGCAGCGCGTGGCGAGCTGGCGCGAGGCGGGGGCGTTCTTGACCTCGATCTCGTCGCCGGGCTGCACGCTGTAGCTGGCGATGTCGACCTTGTGGCCGTTGACGCGGATGTGCCCGTGATTGACGAACTGGCGGGCAGCGGCGCGGCTTTTGGCGAGGCCGAGGAGGTAGACGGTGCTGTCGAGACGGGTCTCGAGGAGTTGGAGGAAGCGCTCGCCGGTGACGCCACGCTCCTTCTTCGCGATCTCGAAGACGCGGCGGAACTGGCGCTCAAGCAGGCCGTAGATGTAACGGAGCTTCTGCTTCTCGTTGAGGCCGGTGGCGTATTCGGAGACCTTGCGCTTCATCTTCGCGCCGTGAACGCCGGGCGGGAACGGGCGGCGTTCGAAGGCCTTGCCGGAGCCGAGCAGGTGCTGACCGAAGCGGCGGCTGATGCGAGTGGTGGGGCCGGTATATCGAGCCATGAGAGTGAAAAATGAAAGTGGGAGTGAAGGTGGATCAGACGCGACGGCGTTTGCGCGGGCGGCAGCCGTTGTGCGGGATCGGCGTGACGTCGACGATCGAGGTGATCTCAAGGCCGATGGCCTGGAGGGCGCGGATGGCGGAATCGCGGCCGAGGCCGGGACCCGAGACGCGGATCTGAATATCCTTCAGGCCGTGCGACATCGCGTTGCGGGCGGCGTCCTGGGCGACGACCTGCGCGGCGTAGGCGGTGGACTTGCGGGAGCCGCGGAAATTGCACTTGCCGGCGGAGGACCACGCGATGACCGCGCCCTTCTGATCGGTGATGGACACGATCGTATTGTTGAAGGAGGCGAGGACGTTGGCGTATCCGGAGGTGACGTTCTTGGAGCCCTTGGCCTTGCGGACCTTGATGACGCCAAGCTCTTCCTTCAGCAGTTCCTCGGCGGTGGGCTGGCGGGCGACGCCATGCACCAGCTCGACGGGCTTCGCACCATCACCCGCGGGAGCGGCGGCAGGCGCAGCGCCATCGGCGGGAGGAATGCCGGCGGCCTTGTCGGCGGCGGCCTTGAGGCCCTTGGCCTTCTTCTCGGCGGGAGTCCCGGCGGGGGCGGCGGCAGGCGCGCCTTCGGCAGCGGGCTTGGCGGGTTTCTCTTTCTTCGGAGCGGACTTTTCTTCGGCCATGTTATGAAAGGATTGGAGGGCTTACGACGCTTCCTTGGCTTTGGTGACGCCAACGGTCTTGCGCGGGCCCTTGCGGGTGCGGGCGTTGGTGCTGGTGCGCTGGCCACGGACAGGCAGGCCGCGACGGTGGCGGATGCCGCGATAACAGTTGATCGCCTGGAGGCGCTTCAGGTTGCCGGCGATTTCGCGGCGGAGATCACCCTCGAGCACCCACTTGTGGTCGGTGATCAGGTTGAGGATCTTGTTGAGCTGCTCCTCGGTGAGGTCCTGCGCCCGCATGTCGGGGTTCAGGCCCGCTTCCTTGACGAGCAGGTCGGCCCGCGTGGGACCGATGCCGTTGATGTAACGGAGGGAAAACGCGACTTTCTTCTTCGCGGGGATCTCGACGCCGAGGAGACGAGGCATGGTGTTGGTTTAGTTAGGAGTTGATTGTTGAAAGTTGGGAGAACGGGAAAATTTCAGGCTGGAACTTGAGCTGGCACTGGGCGCGGGAGGGTGAGGATTTCCGGGCCGGCATCGGTGGTCAGGACGGTGTGCTCGAAATGAGCCGAAGGCGCACCATCGGCGGTCACAATCGTCCATCCATCGGAGAGCGCCTTCGTCTTGTAGGCCCCGGCGTTGACCATGGGCTCGATCGCGAGGGTCATGCCGGGCTTGATTTTGTCCCCAGTGCCGCGGCGTCCGAAGTTCGGGATTTCCGGCGGCTCGTGCATCGCGACACCGACCCCGTGGCCGACCATGTCGCGCACGACGCTGAAGCCGTGCCCCTCGACGAACTGCTGGATCGCGGAGGAAATGTCGCCGATGCGGTTACCGACCTGCGCCTGCTTGATGCCGAGGACGAGAGCTTCTTGCGTGACTCGCAGCAGCTTCTCCCCCAAAGGCGAGACGGGGCCGACTGGAAGGCTAAAGGCGTTGTCGCCGATGTAGCCTTCGTGCCAGACGACGATGTCCAGGGCGACGATATCACCCTCACGGAGAACGCGGCGGAACGACGGAATGCCGTGGACGACCTCATCGTTGACCGAGATGCAGGTGTGCGCCGGGTAGCGGCGAGAACCATGCTGGTAACCGTAGCAGGCGCTGCGCGCGCCCAAGCGGGCCATCCAATCCCGACCCGCTTCTTCCAAGTCCTGTGTCGTGACGCCGGGGCGCACAAGCGGCTTGATTTGCTCAAGCACGGTCGCGGCGACGGCGCACGCCTCGCGCATCCTTGCAATGCCATCCCGGTCCTTGATCGGGATTTTGCTCATGCGATGGCGAGGTCGGCCGCCTCATGGAGGAGGCCGAGGGTGCGATAGTGCCGGACGACCGAGGCATCGGCACCCGCGACAGAGTAAACGCCGTCAAGCGTCTCGTCACGGGCATCGAGCCATTCGTCAAGCACCATGGCTTGGAGCAGCGTAGCCGGGAAATCCGTGAGGATGAATCCCGCATCAGGTTTGCGCGCGAAAAACCAGCGGCGCATCAGCGCCAGCCGATTGTTTTCCTCCGCCGCGGCCGAGGCCGGGCGGCGCGAAATCTCCGGCGTTTTCAGGCGCTGGGGAGAGACGTGCTCAATGTTCAAAGAACGGGCCCGGTGCATCAGGTTTTCGGGAAGAAAATCCGGCGAACCGAGGAGAATGATCTTGGTCTTGGCGACAGGGCCAGAACCCGCGAAGGGGTCGGAGATGCCAGCCGCCGTCACGAGAGTAAAGAACTTATTTCAAAAAGGCCTTGTAGGCCCAGATTCCGGTGCCCAGCAGGAGCAGGCCCAGCATCGGGTAGGCGATCTTCATCACGGCCTCATTGCTGAGCGCCTCGCCGGTGTTGCCCTGCTGCGGGTTGGCACTACGGGCGCGGATGCGGCCCTTCTTGAGGAATCCGTCGTAGTGGCGCTGCAGGAGGAAGGTCTCGATCTGGCGCATCGTATCCAGGATGACGCCAACCGTAATCAACATGCCGGTGCCGCCGAAGAAGTAGGCGATGCGCGTGGGCACATCCAACTCGAAGAGGAGGAAGTCCGGCATGATCGCGATGGTCGTCAGGAACACCGCGCCGGCTAGCGTGAGCCGGGTCATGATAAAATCGAGGAACTGCGCCGTCGGAGCACCGGGGCGCACACCGGGGACGTAGCCGCCGTATTTCTTGAGGTCGTCGGCGATTTGGACCGGCTTGAACATCACGGAGACCCAGAAATAGCTGAAGAAAAGGATCAGCGTGCTGTTGAGCGCGTAGTAGATCCAGTCGCCGCGCAGCAGCCGATCGGAGAACTCGGTCAGGAAGCGGAGTTGGAAATGGGCGCCAAGCCACGAGAAGATTTGCTGCGGGAAGAGCAGAATCGCGCTCGCGAAGATGACCGGCATGACACCCGAGTAGTTGACCTTGAGCGGCAGGAATGAGCTCTGCCCGCCCATCACCTTGTTGCCGACGACGCGCTTGGCGTATTGCACCGGAATTTTCCGCTGGCCCTGCACGACGGCGATGATGCCCATCGTCACGAGGACAAACAGCGCGACCATGATGACAGCTTGCGGCAGGCCCAAGCTCGCGCCCGCGCCGACCGGCTTGACGAACATCTGGTAGGTCTGCGTCGCCGCGCCGGGAAGATCGGCGAGGATGCCCACCGTGATCAGGAGCGAGACGCCGTTGCCGATCCCGCGCTGGGTGATTTGTTCGCCCAGCCACATGAGCAGCATGGTTCCCGCGGTCATGATGATCACGGACGTGAGGATGAAGCTCCACTTGTCCACGATCACGATCGGGCCGTATTGCTCGATGCTGTAGCCAGCGAAGAGCTGGCCGGGATTCTGGAGCGCGAGGAGGAGCAGCGTGCCTTGGATGATGCAGATGATCACCGTCGCGTAGCGCGTGTATTGGGTGAGCTTCTGGCGACCGACATCACCCTCCTGTTGGAGCCGGCTCAACGCCGGCACCACGGCAGTCATAAGCTGAAAGATGATCGAGGCGCTGATGTAGGGCATGATGCCCAGCGCCGCGATGGCACCCTTGATGAGGGCGCCGCCGGTGAACATGTTGTAGAGACCGATGAGCGCCCCTGCCCCGCCCGCCGACTGCTCGGCAAAGAAGTTCTGCAGCGGCCGCGGGTCAATGCCCGGCAGCGGGATGTGCGACGCGACGCGCGAGACAAACAGCAGCGACAGCGTGTAGAAAATCCGCGAGCGGAGCTCGGGGATTTTCAGGGAATTCGCGAAGGCGGAAAACATCGGGATTTTCGGAGTGCGGATTTCGGATTGCGGCGTGGTAGCGACGCGGGGTCAGGCAGAGGGCTGCTTCATCCCGTGTGGCTCAATCCACCATCCACCAGGGATCAGGCGACGATGGCCTTGCCACCCGCCTGCTCGATCTTGGTCTTGGCCGATTCCGAGAATTTCGTAGCCGTGACGGTGAGGGCGCGGGTGATGTCGCCATCGCCGAGGACCTTCACGGTGGTCTCGCCACGGCGGACAAGGCCGGCGGCGATCAGCTGCTCGAGCCCGACCGTGGTAATCGACGCATCGAGGCGCACGAGATCGCCGACGTTGACGATCGGGTATTCGACGCGGAACTCGTAATTGTTGAAGCCGCGGTGCGGTAGCTTGCGGTAAAGGGGCATCTGGCCGCCCTCGAAGCCGGGGCGGATGCTGCTGCCGGAGCGGGCCGACTGGCCCTTGCCGCCGCGACCGGAGGTCTTGCCGTGGCCGCCGCCTTCGCCGCAGCCGACGCGCTTCTTGCGATGAATCGCGCCTTTAACGTTCTTTAGTTCGTGAAGTTTCATGATGATTCCTGGATGGATGCGCCCCGCGCGCCGACTGGGCGGCGGGACTCGGAAATAGCAATTGGGATCAGCTAATCTTGCGGGTCGCCGCGATGGTCTCCGCGAGGCGGAGCTGGAGCAGGCCGTTGAGCGTGGCATGCACCACGGCGATGTGGTTCGAGGAACCCATCGACTTGGTGAGGACGTTTTTCACACCGGCCGCCTCGAGGACCGCGCGCACACCGCCGCCGGCGATGAGGCCGGTGCCGGGGGAGGCGGGCTTGAGGAGAACCTTGCCGCCGTCGTATTGGCCGAAGACGTCGTGCGGGATCGTGTCGCCCTTGAGCTTCACGTTGACGAGGTGCTTGTGGGCGTTGGCGGTGCCCTTCTTGATCGCATCAGGCACTTCGTTGGCCTTGCCGTAGCCGATGCCAACCTTGCCCTTGCCGTCGCCGACGACCGCAAGCGCGGCGAACGAGAAACGGCGTCCGCCCTTCACGACCTTGGCGCAGCGGTTGATGAAGACGACCTTCTCGATCATCGTCGGGCCGTCGCCTTCCTTTGGCTTGTCGCGGTTATCGCGGCGCGGGCCACGGTTGCCGCCCGGGCCGCGATTGCCGCCTTGGCC
Source organism: Opitutaceae bacterium (assembly GCA_031411915.1). Lineage (GTDB taxonomy): Bacteria > Verrucomicrobiota > Verrucomicrobiia > Opitutales > Opitutaceae > ER46. The sequence continues at coordinate 15,888 of JANOCA010000202.1, read as the reverse complement.
ACGGAAGCCACCTTGGCCGCCGCGGTGCTCGCGTTGCGGACGTTCGGAGGGTGCAGGGGCGGCGGCGGGGGCTGCGGCGGACTCGGTGGCGGGCGTGACGGTCTCGGGCGCGGATTTTTCAGTGCTCATGCGGGCTTAGAATTTGAGGCCACCTTCGCGGGCGGCGTCGGCGAATTGTTTGACTTTACCGTGGTAGGGAGCGCCCGCCCGGTCGAACACGACGGACTCGATGCCGGCGGCCTTGGCCTTCTCGGCGAAAGAGGTGCCAAGGACCTTGGCGCCGGCGACGTTGGCCTTGAGGCTCTGCTTGCGGAGCTCGGGATCGAGGCTCGAGAGAAACGCCAGGGTGTGGCCCGCGACGTCGTCGATCGCCTGGGCGTAGATGTGCTGGGCGGTGAAGCGGACAGCGAGGCGCGGGCGCGCGGCGGTGCCCGTCACCTTTTTGCGGATGCGCCAACGGCGGTTTTGGAGGAGGCGCGCCTTCGTGGTGGTCTTTTTGCTCATGTGATGTCTCCTTAAGCGACGGTCTTGCCTTCCTTGCGACGGACGCGCTCGCCAACGATGCGCACGCCCTTGCCCTTGTAAGGCTCCGGCGGATAGTAGCTGCGGATCTCGGCGGTGACGGCGCCCACAAGCTGCTTGTCCGCGCCCTCGACCTTGACCTTGGTCTGGTCGGTGACGGTGACCTTGATGCCCGCCGGGATCTCCATGACGATCGGGTGCGAGTAGCCCAGCGCGAGATCGAGCTGCGAGCCCTTGAGGTTGGCCTTGAAGCCGACGCCTTGGATTTCGAGGTCCTTCACGTAGCCTTCGGTGACCCCTTTGACCATGCCGGCGACGATGGAACGCGCGGTGCCGAACATCGCGCGGGCGAAGCGGCTGTCATCCGCCGGGGCGAATGTGACGTTTTTGTCAGCGACGGTGACCTTGACGGCCGGCGCGAATGTTTTCTGGACCTTGCCCTTGGGCCCCTCGACGAGGACGGTGCCACCGGTGATGGTGACCTTGACCTTCTCGGGAATGGGAACGGGTTGTTTGCCGATGCGGCTCATGGTGTGGAGTGGCTGCGGTAATTCGCCGGAGCGATTACCAGATGTTGCAGAGGAGTTCGCCGCCCGCCTTGTGACGGCGGCAATCGGCGTCCTTCATCAGGCCGCGCGAGGTGGAAAGAATCGCGATCCCGAGGCCGTTAAGCACGCGCGGGATATCGGTGTAGCTGCAGTAGAGGCGACGGCCGGGCGTCGAGACGCGCGTGAGGCCGGTCAGGGCCGGGGCGCCATCGACGTATTTCATCTTTATGACGACGGTCTTGTGGCCGCGGGCGTCGGCGCCGACCTCGTAGCCGAGGACATAGCCTTCGGCCTGGAGGATGCCCGCCAAGCTCTCCTTGAGCTTGGAGTGAGGGACCACGCAGAGGTCCAGACGGGCTTTGGACGCGTTGCGAAGACGCGTGAGAAAATCGCTGATCGGATCGGTCATGTTGGATGTTTTTTTGAAAGGGCCGCGCGGGTCATATCCCGTCCCGCTTGCGCAGGACAACCCCCGTGAGCCAAGGTGAAATTACCAGGAGGACTTGATCACGCCGGGGATCTTCCCGGCAAGCGCGAGCTCGCGGAAAGTGAGGCGCGAGACGCCATATTTGCGCTTGTAGCCGCGCGGACGACCGCTGAGCGCGCACCGGTTGCGGATGCGCGTGGGCGAGGAGTTGCGGGGAAGCTTCTGGAGCTTCTTCTGGGTGGCGTGGAACTCTTCGTCCGTCGTCGCCGGATTGATGAGGATGGCCTTCAGTTCGGCGCGCTTGGGGGCGAACTTGGCGGCGAGTCTTTTGCGCTTCTCGTTGCGCTCGATGGCGGAGGTCTTCGGCATGGCGGAAATTCGTGAGGGTTAGGCGGCACTGGCCTTGGCCGCTTGGGCCTCGGTCCGGCGGAAAGGCATGCCGAGCAGCTTGAGGAGCTCGCGCGCCTCGTCGTCGGTCTCGGCCGTCGTGACGATGGTGATGTCGAGGCCCATGGTCTTCTTCACATTCTCGACGGTGATTTCCGGGAAGATCGTGAAGTCGGTGATTCCAAGGTTGTAATTGCCCTGGCCGTCGAGCTTGGACGGGACGCCGCGGAAGTCGCGGATGGTCGGGAGCGCCACCGCGAGCAGACGGTAGAGGAACTCCCACATGCTGTTGCCGCGAAGCGTGACGTTGCAGCCGGTGACTTGGTTGGGCTTGAGCTTGAAGTTGGCGATCGCGCGTTTCGTGCGGTTGAGAATCGGCTTCTGCCCGGCAATAGCCCCGATGTCGCGGGCGACATCGGCGATCTGGTTCTTGTCGGCCTCGGCGTCGATGCCGCTGTTGATGCTGATTTTCACCAGCTTCGGCACCTGATGCGGATTCTTGTAGCCGCGGCTCTTCTTGAGCTCGGGGACGACCTGCTCGAGGTAGGTCTTCTTGAGGGAGGGAGTGTAACTCATGGTGGGATGCCCGCGATTACCGACCGCGAGGCGATGACGTGTGTTCGTGAGTGGAAAAGGGCTGAGTAACGCAGGCGCGCCCACCCGAAGGCAAGCGCGGTTTCAGCCGGAGTAAATCAGGCGGCGGGGGCGTCGACTTTGCGGCGCTTGCTCGCGTCGTAGACCGACTTGAGCATGAGATTGGACACGTGGACCGAGCCCTCGCGCTCGACGATGCCGCCGGGCTGTGACTCGCTCTTCTTCTTCTCGTGCCGCTTGGTGAGGGCGACGCCCTCGACGCGAGCGCGATCCTTCGAGACGAGCATCTCGAGAATCTTGCCGGACTTGCCCTTGTGGGAGCCGCTGATGACGACGACAACGTCGCCGCGTTTGACGTGGAATTTCTTCTTCATGGTCAGAGGACCTCCGGGGCGAGCGAGATGATCTTCATGAAGTTCTTCGCACGGAGCTCGCGGGCGACGGGCCCGAAGATACGGGTGCCGCGAGGATTGTTGGTGGCGTCGATGAGGACGATGGCATTGCTGTCGAAACGCAGATAGCTGCCGTCGGCGCGGCGCACCGCGGCCTTGGTGCGGACGACGACCGCCTTGGCGACCTCCCCCTTCTTCACGGTGGCGTCGGTGGTGCTTTCCTTGATATGGACGGTGATGATGTCGCCCACGCCAGCGGTGGTCGTGATCTGGCCCATACGGGAGATCATGGCGGCACGGCGGGCGCCGGTGTTATCGGCGACTTCGAGAATGGAGCGCAGTTGGATCATGGCGGGACTCCTGGTTGTTAGATTGGATGGATCGGACTCAGGCCTGCGGGGCCGCGGTCTCGGTCGGCTTCGTGGTCTTGGTGGGGACAGCGGCGGCGACATCGGCTTCGCTGATGGCTGCACCTTGGGAAACCACGGCCTTCTGGAGGATGGCAACGACGCGCCAGCGCTTCAGCCGGCTGAGGGGACGGGTCTCCATGACCTCGACCTTGTCGCCGACAGTAGTCGCGTTTTCCTCGTCGTGGACGTGGAGGACGGTCTGGCGGTTGATGACCTTCTGGTAGAGCGGATGCGGCCGCTTGTAGGCGACGGTGACTTTGATCGACTTGTTGCCCGAGCGGCTCGTGACAAATCCGATTTGGGTTCTGCGCGGCGAGCGCTGGCCTGCGGTGGCGGTGGACATGGAGGTTTGTCGTTTAGGCGGCGGGCTTGGAAGCGCGCTTCTTTTCATTGAGGATGGTCAGGAGGCGGGCGACGTCCTTGCGGAGCAGGCGCAGCTCATGGGTCTTCTCGACCTGACCGGTTTGCTTGCGCAGGCGCAGCTGCAGGAGCTGGTCGCGGGTTTCCCGAATCTTGGTTTCGATCTCGGCGGGCGAGAGGTCGCGGATTTCCTTGGAAGTCATGACGGGCTTTGGCGGTGGATTCGGCTCAGGCGCGCTGGATGAAGCGGCAGTGGAACGGGAGCTTGGCGTCGGCGAGGCGGAAGGCCTCCTTGGCAATGGTGGCGGGCACACCGGCGAGCTCGAAAAGGACCGCGCCGGGCTTGATCACGGCGACGTAGTATTCGACCGGGCCTTTGCCCTGGCCCATGCGCACCTCGGCCGGCTTCTTGGTGACCGGCTTGTGCGGGAAGACCCGGATCCAGAGTTTGCCCTTGCGCTTCAAGTGGCGCGAGATCGCCACACGGGCGGCCTCGATTTGCTGGCCGGTCATGGGGCCGCGCGTGAGGGACTGCAGGCCGAATTCGCCGAAGGCGAGCGTGTTGCCGCGCTTGGCATTGCCAGCGCGGGAGCCTTTCATCGACTTGCGGTATTTGGTGCGGGCGGGAGCTAGAGCCATGGGAGAATTCTCCTGTAGAAATTTTGTCCGTCAGCCGGATCAGTTGTTGTCGGACTCTTTTTTGCAGATCCAGCACTTGACGCCGATCTTGCCATAGACGGTGAGAGCTTCGGCGAAACCGTAGTCGATGTTCTCGCGGAGGGTGTGCAACGGCACGCGGCCCTTGCGCTGCCACTCGCGGCGCGCGATGTCCGCGCCACCGAGGCGGCCGGAGCACTGGATGCGGATGCCCTCGGCGCCGAGCGCCATGGCCATCTCGACGGCCTTCTTCATGGCGCGGCGGAAAGCGATGCGGCGCTCAAGCTGGAGCGCGACGTTCTCGGCCACGAGCGCGGCCTCGATCTCGGGCTTCTTCACTTCCTGGATGTCGAGGAGGATTTCCTTGCCGGTGAGCTTCGCGAGCTCCTCCTTGATCTTCTCGATCTCCTGCCCCTTGCGGCCAATGACGATGCCGGGGCGGGCGGTGTAAATCTTGACGCGGACGCGGTTCGAGGCGCGCTCGATGAAGATGCGCGGCACCGAGGCCTGCTTGAGCTTTTCCATCAGCTTGGAACGAATCAGCTGATCCTCGGCGAGGAGCTTGCCGAAATCCTTCTTCGTGGCGAACCAGCGGGACTGCCAGTTGCGGCGGACGGCGAGACGGAAACCGATCGGGTTGGTTTTTTGGCCCATGGAAGTGGAATTACGAGTTAGTCTGGCCGTCCGAGAGAACGATCTTGATGTGCGACATCTTCTTGCGGCGGGGCATCGCGGTGCCACGGGCACCGGCCTTGAAGCGCTTGAGGACGGGCCCGTTCTCGACGAGGGCGAATTTCACCGTGAGCGCATCGGCCGCGAGGTTGTTGTTGTTCTCGGCGTTGGCGATCGCGCTCTTGAGCGTCTTCACGATGAGGCGCGCGCTCTTGCGCGGGACGAGCGTCAGATACTCCACGGCCCAGGCGGCCTTGCGGCCTTGGATCGTGCGGGCGACTTCGCGGACCTTTTTAGGGGACATCCGCGCGTTGCGGGTGATGGCTTGGACTTCCATGATTGGTGGTGAGGATTCCGGCCCGGAGGCCGGCGATAGTGGCGGACGCGAGTCGCACCCTACCCTTTTGCTCTTGGTCTGGTTTAGGTTTTGATGACTTTGATGGAGGCGGTGTCGCCCGCGCGAATCGACTGGCGGGGTGCCACGCTCACGATGAGCGCCGCGGCGCATGAAGGCCGGAGGTCGACGAGAAGAATCTCGGCGATCTCGAGCGAACCACGCGTGACTCGGCAGACCATGCCTTGCCGGAGACCGGCGTCGAAGCCGGCCCCGAGCATGACAAGATCGGCGACACGCGCGGGCTGCACCGCAACCACCGGCGCCACGCCCGCACCGGCGGCACGCGCATGAAACGGCGCGACCGCGGCGAGCGCGAGCAGACTGGCTTGGAGGAAACGGCGGAGCATGGCGGGACGCAGTAGGCTTAGATTTCCTTGCGGGTCATGCCGCCGTGCGACTTGAACACGCGCGTCGGGGCAAACTCACCGAGTTTGTGACCGACCATGTTCTCGGTGACGTAGACGGCGGTGAACATCTTGCCGTTGTGGACGCTGAACGTGTGCCCGATAAAATCGGGCGTGATCGTCGAGCGGCGGGACCAAGTCTGAATCGGTTTCTTGGCGCCCGATTTGACCGCCTTCTCGATCTTCTCGAGGAGGTGGTAATCGACGAAGAAACCTTTCTTGATTGAACGTGCCATGGTGCGAGAGGGGCAGGATTACTTCTGGCCACGCGGCTTGCGGCCGTTGTGGTGGACGATGATCTGGGAGTTCGAGGGTTTCGAACGACGACGGGTGACGTAGCCCTTGGCGAGCTGGCCCCACGGCGAGACGAGATGCTGGCGACCACCGCCACCCTTCGACTTGCCTTGGCCGCCACCGTTGGGGTGGTCGACCGGGTTCATCGCCACACCGCGGACGGTGGGGCGGATGCCGAGCCAGCGTTTGCGGCCGGCCTTGCCGAGGGACTGCTGATTGTGGTCGCCATTGCCCACCTCGCCGATGGTGGCGCGGCACTTGGCGTTGACCAAGCGCAGCTCGCCCGAGGGCATCTTGAGCGTCGCCTGGCCGTCCTCGATCGCCACGAGCTCAAGGCTCGCGCCGGCGCTGCGGGCCAGCTGGGCTCCGCGACCGGGGATGAGTTCGACACAGTGGAGGAGGGTCGAGGGCGGGATGAGCGCCAGCGGGAAGTTGTTTCCCACATTGAAGTCGTTGATCGTCGCCTTGTCGGAAGTGACGATCGTGTCGCCGACTTTCAGGCCCTTGGGCGCGATGATGTAGGACTTGTTGCCCTGGCAGGAGAGCAACGCGAGGTTGGCGCTGCGATTGGGATCATATTCCAGCGCGATGACGCGCGCGGGGACATCACGCACATCACGGCGGAAATCGATGATGCGATAGAGCCGCTTGTGGCCACCGCCACGATGGCGCGACGTGATGCGGCCATAGCAATTGCGGCCGCCGGTCTTGGGCAGCGGCTCGGTGAGGCTGCGCTCCGGACGCTTCTTGGTGAGGTCCGTCTGCTTGTTCAGCGACGTGAAGCGGCCCGAGGGCGTGAGGGGACGAAATGAATGGATGGGCATGGCGGTTTCTCCGTGGGTCGGCCTAGGGTCAGACGAGCTCGATTTTGTCGCCCTGTTTGAGCGTCACGATGGCCTTCTTGTAGTCGGAACCGATGCTCGGGCGGCCTTGGCGGCTCTTCTTGTTCTTGCCGCGCAGGGTCATCGTGTTCACGCGCCGGACGGTGACCTTGAAGGTGTCCTCGACGGCCTGCGCGATCTGATGCTTGTTGGCGCCGATATCGACCACGAAGGTGTATTGGCCAAGCTCAGACGAAAGCTTGTTCGACTTCTCCGTCAGCCGGAGGTGCTTGAGGATGTGAATGGCGTGCTGCATGGTGGTGGCCTCAGTTGGCGCGGGCGATGATGGCGTCGAGCGCCTTCGCACTGACGATGATCTTGGAATACTGGGCCAAATCGCGCGAATTGAGCTTGGCCGCCTCTTGCAGCCAGACTCGCTCGATGTTGCGCGACGCACGGGATGTCTCAGCGGCAAACGGCGCGTCGACGAGGAGCAACTTGCCCTTGGGAGCGATGCGGCCCAGGACCTCGTTGATTGCCTTGGTCTTGCCGATCGCAGGATCGAAGGCCTCGATGACTGCGATCTCGCCCGCGACAGCGCGGTCGAAGAGCGCGCGCCGGAAAGCGAGCAGCTTGACCTTGTGATTGATCTTCTTGGAGAAGTCCTGGGGCCTCGGGCCGAAGACCACACCACCACCCGACCACAAGGGCGAACGGATCGAGCCGGCGCGGGCGCGGCCGGTGCCCTTCTGGCGCCACGGCTTCTTGCCGCCGCCACGGACTTCGCCGCGAGTCTTCGTCGAGCGCGTTCCCTGGCGGTTGTTGGCGTTGATGGCAACGATGACTTCCTTGAGGGCCTGGATGCCCTTGTCGCCTTCGAAGGTCGGGATGCCCGAGAATTCCTTCTCGGTGCTGGTTTTCCCATCGGAACTGAAAACGGTGAGTTTCATGTCGGTGCGTCTCCTTTATTTCTTGGCGGCGGCGGCCGGTTTCGGGGCGGCAGCGGGCTTGGCGGCCTTGTCAGCCTTGGGCGCGGCGACGGTGGGAGCGGCCCACTGCCCCTTGATGGCGGAGCGGACGATGACGTCGGAGCCGTTGGATCCGGGAATCGCGCCCTTCACGAGGATGAGATTCTTATCGGCGATGATCTTGACGATGCGAAGATTCTGCACCGTGCGGCGCTCGCTGCCCATGTGACCGGGCATGCGCTGATTCTTCCAGACACGACCGGGAGTCTGGCGCATGCCCACCGAGCCGATGCGGCGGTGAAACATGGAGCCGTGCGAAGCGGGACCACCCGCGACCCGGAAGCGCTTCACGACACCTTGGAAACCCTTGCCCTTGGAGATGCCGATCACATCGACCAGCTGACCTTCGGAGAAGGACGTGGCGTTGACGACGTCGCCGACCTTGAGGGTCGAGGCGGCGGAGAGCCGCACTTCCGCGAGGACGCGAGGGGCGGATTCCAACCCGGCCTTCTTGGCGTGGCCAAGTTCGCCGGCGGCGGTGTTCTTCGGCTTCTTCTGGGAGAAACCAATCTGGACGGCATCGTAGCCGTCGTGGGCGGCCGTCTTGACCTGCACCACAGCGCAGGGTCCGGCTTCGACCACGGTGACCGGCACGAGCACATTCTGTGCATCGTAGACTTGGGTCATGCCGATCTTCTTACCTAAAATTTCGGAGAGCATAGGCTAAGCGGTAGGTGGATGAGTTCCGTTTAACGGACCTACTTTAGCGAGGGACCTGGCGGTGCCCGAGGGCACACAGGCAACTGCTAACTGTAGAGTGGGAGAATCCGGGTGCGGATTGATTAAGTGGTGGTGGGTGGAGGGCTCAGACGTTGATCGTGATATCAACGCCGGAGGGCAGGTTCAGCTTCTTAAGTTCGTCTACCGTCTGCGCCGTGGGTTCGATGATGTCGATGAGGCGCTTGTGGGTGCGGGTCTCGAACTGCTCCATCGACTTCTTGTCGACGTGCGGCGAGCGATTGACCGAGAGCTTCTCGATGTGCGTCGGGAGCGGGATTGGGCCGGAAACGCGGGCACCGGAGCGCTTGGCGGTTTCGACGATATCCTGGGCGGACTGATCGATGACTCGATAGTCGAAGCCTTGGAGTTTGATGCGAATGCGTTGGCCTTTCATGGCGTAAAAAGAACGAAGGGATCAGGTGCGGGCAGGAGCCTTGGACGAGGTCTCGACAATCTTGGCGAGAAGCGAATTCGGCACCTGCTCGAAGTGCGACGGCGTGATGCCGGCGCTGGCGCGGCCCTTGGAGAGGGAGCGGATGTCGGTCACGTAGCCGAAGAGCAGTTCAAGCGGGACAAACGCGGTGATGATGCACGCGCCGGCCTTGTTCTCCATGCCCTGAATCTGGCCGCGACGACGATTGATGTCGCCCATCAGATCGCCCTGATACTCCTCAGGCGTGGTGACCTCGACGCCCATGATGGGCTCGAGGAGAATCGGGTTGGCCTTCTTCATCGCTTCCTTGAAGCCGAAGATGCCCGCCATCTTGAACGCGAGTTCAGACGAGTCGACCTCGTGGAAGGAACCATCGACAATGCGAACAATGACGTCGACCACCGGGTAGCCGGCGACGACACCGTTGTTCGCGCCCTCGAGGATGCCCTCGGTCGCGGGCTTGATGAATTCCTTCGGGATCGAGCCGCCCACGGTCTCGTTGATGACCTCGACGCCCTTGCCCTTTTCATTGGGCTCGATCTTGACGACGACGTGTCCGTATTGGCCCTTGCCGCCCGATTGGCGGATGAATTTGCCCTCGGCCTCAGCGGCCTTGTTGATCGTCTCACGGTAAGCGATCTGCGGCTTGCCGGCGGTGGCCTCGACCTTGAACTCGCGCTTCATGCGGTCGCGGATGATATCGAGGTGGAGTTCGCCCATGCCCGCGAGAATGATCTGGCCGGTGTCCTGATCCGTTTTGACCTTAAGCGTAGGATCTTCAGCGACGAGACGTTGGAGGGCCATGCCCATCTTTTCCTGGTCGGCCTTCGAGTTCGGCTCGATCGACATCGAGATAACGGGCTCAGGGAAGGAAGGCGGCTCGAGGCGGATATCGAAATCCTCGTCGCAAAGCGTGTCGCCGGTGATGACGTCCTTGACACCCACAACGGCGCAAATGTCGCCGGAGTAAGCGAGATCGATTTCTTCACGCTCAATGGCGCGCATGAGCACGAGGCGCGAGACACGCTCGGATCGGCGGGTGCGCGGGTTGTAGACCGCCATGCCCCTCGGCAAGGTGCCGGTGTAAATGCGGAAGAACACGAGGCGGCCGACAAACGGATCGTTCCATAGCTTGAAGGCAAGACCGGCCATCTTGGCCTTGTCGTTGACGACGGCTTCGACGGGCTTGCCGTCGCTGTCCTGACCCTGCATCGGCGGGACGTCGATGGGGTTCGGCAGGTAGTTGACCACGCAGTCGAGCAGCCGCTGCACGCCCTTCTTCTTGAAGGCGGAACCGGGAACCACGCCGGTGAACTGGAGCGAGATCGTCGCCTTGCGCACGCCAAGCATGAGCTCCTCGACGGAGATTTCCTCGCCGCCCAGATATTTCTCGGCGATCACGTCGTCGAAATCGGAAACCGCCTCGATGAGCTTGTCACGGTATTCCTTCGCCTGAGCCGCCATCTCGGCCGGGATCGGGATCGTCTTTGGGTTCATCCCGAGTTGATCAGCCGGATCCTCCTCGAAGGTGTAGGCGAGATTCTGCACGAGATCGACGAGGCCGGAGAAGTTTTCCTCCTTGCCAATCGGGATGAAGATCGGGTGCGCGTTGGCCTTGAGCTTCTCGCGCATCTCGGAGACGGCGCGGAAGAAATCGGCGCCGGTGCGGTCCATCTTGTTGATGAACGCCACGCGCGGAACCTTGTATTTGTTGGCCTGGCGCCAGACTGTCTCGGACTGGGGCTGCACGCCGGCTACGGCGCAGAAAACGGCGACGGCGCCATCGAGGACGCGGAGCGAGCGCTCTACCTCGGCCGTGAAGTCCACGTGACCGGGCGTGTCGATGATATTGATGCGCTGCTTGATTCCCTTCCAAGGACCCCAGGAGGCGTTCCAAGCGCAGGAGATGGCGGCGGCAGTGATTGTAATGCCGCGCTCGCGCTCCTGCTCCATCCAATCGGTCACCGTGGTTCCTTCGTGGACCTCGCCCATCTTGTGGACGGAACCAGAGTAGAAAAGAATACGCTCGGTGGTCGTCGTCTTGCCGGCATCAATGTGCGCGGCGATGCCGATGTTGCGCGTCCACTCAAGCGGGAACGGACGATCCTTGTGGTTCACCGGCGAGATCTTCGCCTTATCGGTGACGATGGTAATCTTAGGAGCAGCGACAGCGGACATGGAAGTGGATCCTGAGGCTTACCAACGCAGGTGGGCAAACGCACGGTTGGCCTGCGCCATCTTGTGCGTGTCTTCCTTCTTCTTCACCACCGAGCCCGTGTTGTTGTAGGCATCGATGATCTCCGCGGCGAGCGCATCCTTCATCGGCATGCCCTTGCGGCCGTCGGCGGCTGCCACGATCCAACGCAGCGCGAGCGACTCCTGCCGCTCGAACGAAATCTCCACCGGCACCTGGTAGGTGGCGCCACCGACACGGCGGCTCTTCACCTCGAGGCGCGGACGCGCATTCTCAAGCGCGCCCAGCATCAAATCAACCGGATCACCCTTTTCGAGCTTCTCGGAAACCTTCTCGAACGCGCCGTAGACGATGCGCTGGGCAATGTTCTTCTTGCCGCTCTTCATGATGACATTGACGAGGTGCGCAACGAGCACGCTGTTGTAGCGGGCATCCGGCGTGGCTTGGCGTTTATCAGCTCTGTGACGACGTGACATGGCAAAATCGGTTTGAAAAAAGGACGTGGCTTACTTGGCGGCCTTCGGGCGTTTGACGCCGTATTTGGAACGGGAGCGACGACGCTTCTCGACACCCGTGGCGTCGAGGGTGCCGCGGACGATGTGATAGCGGACACCGGGCAAGTCCTTCACGCGGCCACCGCGGACGAGGACGATCGAGTGCTCCTGGAGATTGTGACCTTCGTCGGGAATGTAGGAAATCACTTCGTTGCCGTTCGTGAGGCGGACCTTGGCAACCTTGCGGATGGCGGAGTTCGGCTTCTTCGGCGTGCGGGTCATGACCTGCACGCACACACCGCGGCGGAAGGGGTTACCGTCCAAAGCCGGAGACTTCGACTTGGTGGTCACCTTGCGGCGGCCTTTGCGCACGAGTTGGTTGATGGTCGGCATACGAGAGAGTGTGACTGCGAGTGAGAAGAGACGAAAAGGGAACGACGCTACTTTGCGTGGAAAGCTCGGCAAGAACTTTCTCGCTAAAAGTGGATTTGAAGCATTCGCGTGGTGGGAACCGGGCGAGCGCAGAGGGAAAAAGCGTTCGCCGGTGGTGCCGACAACGCGTGTGCTAACGAGTGAAGGAAGGTGGAGCGTTGCCCGTCATCGCACGATCACAAGCACGAAGTCGCGAAGATCGTCCATGCCTGCTGCGAACCAAACGGAGCGCGCTCCAAAGAGTGGGAAAAACCTCCCCTACTCTCGCGACAATACGGCTGATTTCTCCTCTGAAACCGGGACGCGAACTACAAAAAAAGCCGCGAGCTTGCGCTCGCGGCTCTTGAGTGAATCTCGGCAACCAATCAGCTCGCGGTGGCCGCAGCCTCGGCGGGCTTGGCATCCTCGACCGGAAGCTCCGCGCCGAAGGGCAGCGTGATCTTGAGCTGCTTGTAGATGGGCAGGCCCGTGCCCGCCGGAATCAAGTGGCCCATGATGACGTTTTCCTTGAAGCCGCGCAGGAGGTCCACCTTGCCAAGCGTCGAGGCGTCGGTGAGGACGCGGGTCGTCTCTTGGAAGGAAGCAGCCGAGATGAAGCTCTCGGTCTCGAGCGAGGCCTTGGTGATGCCCAGGAGGATCGGCTCCGCTTCGGCCGGTTTTCCGCCGGCTTCCTCGATGCGCTTGTTTTCCAAGAGGAATGTGGCGCGATCGACTTGCTCGCCCCAGAAGTTCTCCGTGTCGCCCGGATCGGTGATCCGGACTTTGCGGAGCATCTGGCGGATGATGATCTCGATGTGCTTGTCGTTGATCGTCACGCCTTGGAGACGGTAAACTTCCTGCACCTGCGAAATCAGGAAGTCGTAGAGCGCGGACGGCCCGAGGATTTCCAGGATCTCGTGCGGGTCGGCGGCGCCCTCGGTGAGGTGCTGGCCTTTGTGCACGACGTCACCGGGCTGCACGATGATGTGCTTGCCCGTGGCGATCAGATGTTCCTCTTCCTGCGAGGTCTCGTCGTTTTTCACGACGAGCTTGCGCTTGCCGCGGACCGTGCCCTCGAAGGACACGATGCCGTCGATGCGGGACATCTCGGCCGCGTCCTTCGGACGGCGAGCCTCGAAGAGCTCGGCGACGCGCGGGAGACCGCCGGTGATGTCCTTGGTCTTCGAAGCCTGACGGGGCGTCTTTGCGAGCAAGGCGCCGGGGGCGATCGTGTCGCCCTCGTTGACCGCGATCTGCGCGCCGACGGGGATGGAATAGGCCGCAAGCGCCTTGTTCTTCGCGTCGCGGACTTCGATCTGGGGATTGAGATCCTCCTTGTGCTCGATGACGACGGTGGCGATGCGACCCGACGCTTCGTCGAGTTCGCGCTTCACCGTGACACCGGGGATCATGTCCTTGAAGTGCAGCGAGCCACCCTTCTCGGAGAGAACCGGAACATTGTAGGGATCCCACTGCGCGAGGACCGCGCCCTTCTCGATCTTCTCGCCGTCACCGACGTGGAGGAAGGAGCCGACAACGATGTTGTAGACCTCGAGTTCCTTGTCGTCGGAATCAAGCACCTGGATGGTGCCCGTCTTGTTGAGCACGATCGAGCCGCCGTCCGCCGTCTCCACGAGACGGAGACCGCGATACTTGATCTTGCCGGCGGCGCGGACGCGAATCTCGGGGGTCTTGAAACCACCGGTCGCCACGCCACCGATGTGGAACGTGCGCATCGTGAGTTGGGTGCCGGGTTCGCCGATCGACTGCGCGGCGATGATGCCGACGGAATCGCCGACCTTGGCCACCCGGCTCGTCGCGGGATTGATGCCGTAGGACTTGGCGTCGATGCCGCCCTTCGAGATCGAGGTGAGCGGGGACATGACCTTGATGCGCTCGATGCCGAGCTCGTCGATGCGCGCCGCCGTCTCCTCGGAGATGAGCTCGCCGGAACCGACGAGCACTTCACTCGGGTTGATCGGGTTGATCACGTCGTCGCTCGAGAAGCGGCCGATGATGCGTTCCTTCAGGGGGACGATTTCGTCGTCGCCTTCCATGATCGCCTTCTTCCACACGCCGTCGCGCGAGCCGCTGTCGTCCTCGGCGATGATGACGTCCATCGCCACGTCGCAGAGTTTGCGGGTGAGATAGCCGGCGTCAGCCGTCTTGAGGGCGGTGTCGGCGAGACCCTTGCGGGCGCCGTGGGTCGAGATGAAGTATTCGAGGACCGTGAGGCCCTCGCGGAACGAGGACAGAATCGGGCGCTCGATGATTTCGCCGGACGGCTTGGCCATCAAACCGCGGGTGCCGCAAAGCTGGCGGACCTGCTGTTTGTTACCGCGCGCGCCCGAGTCCATCATGATGTAGACCGGGTTCACTTCGGGGCGACCGTCGTTGTTCTCGAGCTTGGAGAACACAGCCTTGGCAATCTGGTCGGTGGCGCTGGTCCAGATGTCGACGACCTTGTTGTAACGCTCGCCGTCGGTGATGATGCCCTTGTTGAACTGCCCCTCGACCTCGGCGATCTTCTTCCGGGACTCGGAGACGATCTCTTTCTTCGAGTCGGGGATGATCATGTCGTCGATGCCGATCGAGATGCCGGCCTGGAAGGCGGTCTGGAAACCGAGCTCCTTCAGCTTGTCCAGCGTCTCGACGGTGATGACGTTGCCCGCGAGCTTGTAGGTGTTGAGGATCAGGTCACCCAGCTTGCTCTTCGGCACGGGGAAGTTCACGAAACCCAGCGCCGCCGGCCAGATCTGGTTGAAGATCACGCGGCCCACGGTGGTGCGGAGAATCTTGCGCTTGGAATCGCCGAACACGGTCTCGCGACCGAAATCGAGATTCGGCACATCGACCCAGTCGTGCATCTTCAGCGCGCCGTCGGCCTTGGCGTAGAGCACCTCCTGCAAACCGGAGAGCAGCGGCACGCGCTGGCTCTTGGTCGGCTTGGTGCGGGGCTCGATCGTCAGGTAATACGCGCCGAGGACGATGTCCTGGGACGGCGTGAGGATCGGCTTGCCGGACGACGGCGAGAAGATGTTCGACGTCGCCATCATGAGGAGTTTGCACTCCATGATCGCCTCGAGCGAAAGCGGCACGTGGACAGCCATCTGGTCACCGTCGAAGTCCGCGTTGTAGGCGGTGCAGACGAGCGGGTGAATGCGGATGGCTTCGCCCTCGATGAGGATCGGCTCGAAGGCCTGGATCGACAAACGGTGGAGGGTCGGCGCGCGATTGAGGAGGACCGGGTGGCCCTTGGTCACTTCCTCGAGGATGTCCCAGACTTCCGGAGACTTCTTCTCGATCATCTTGCGCGCACCGCGGACGGTGTGCACGAAGCCGAGTTCCTTGAGGCGGCGGATGATGAACGGCTCGAAAAGGACGAGCGCCATCTTCTTCGGGAGACCGCACTGGTTGAGCTTGAGCTCGGGACCGATGACGATGACCGAGCGGCCGGAGTAATCGACGCGCTTGCCGAGCAAGTTTTGACGGAAACGGCCCTGCTTGCCCTTGAGCATGTCCGAAAGGGACTTCAAGGGGCGGTTGCCGGCGCCCGTGACGGGGCGGCCGTGACGGCCGTTATCGAAGAGCGCGTCGACTGCTTCCTGCAGCATGCGCTTTTCGTTGTGAATGATCACGTCCGGCGTCTTCAGCTGCATCAGATTCCGGAGACGGTTGTTCCGGTTGATGACGCGGCGGTAGAGATCGTTGAGATCGGAGGTC
>JANOCA010000201.1:0-5363 GCA_031411915.1 Opitutaceae bacterium | reverse complement strand
AGCTCGAGGAGGTCCGACTGGAATTGCACCGGGATCTTCTCCGCGATGGCGGGCAGATCGCGGACGTTGGCGATGATCTGGGCCTGCGTGGGCTCATAGGTATTCTCGGCTCCGACCGCCTTCGCGAGATCGTCGCGGACGGCGGCGCCGTAGAGGCGCTCGGCGGCGTCGAGCTGGTTGGAATCCTTGACCGCATCGGCCACGCCCTTGAGCACCACGGAGAAATCGAGCTTCACATCCTTCCGGCCCACGGCGTCCATCAGCTCCTCGGCGAGGGCGATGCGGCGGCGGGCGGAACGCGTGCCGTTGAACTGCTCCATGATCTCGTCCTCGGCGGAGACGGGAGTCTCGCGGACGACGTAGCACTCGGTCTTTTTCTCCGGGACGGAAATGCGGGGATCCTTGGCGACGGCCTTCTTCGCGACCGACCACCACTTCTTGAACTTCTCCTCACCGATTACCTGCGCGAGCACGATTTCCAGCTCGATGACGGTCGCGGCGTTGTTTGGGTAGGCTTGGAGGGCCTCGACCACGAGTTGCGCGGGATTCTCGGCAATGAGCTCGGCGACCTTCTTGGCGTCGGTTTCCTTGCGGACGAGGAGGTGCTTATTCGGCAGAACCTCCATGGTGCCGAGGCAAAAAGCCGGGTCCATCGCATGACCCTTCTTGCCCTTGAAATCGATAATCAGCCGCTGCGCCGCGTCGTCGTAGGACTTGATTTGCCCGAAGCCCCAGCTCCGATGCACAACATAGGAACCCGCTTCCATCGCCTCAAGCTTGGACTTGGCGGCCTTGAGGATCGGCGATTTGGCGATGAGCGCGGAAACGGCTTCGGAATTCATGATTGCGTGTGTGAGGACCTGAACGGGAGAGTTGAGCGGACAATGCCCAAGCTTGTCAAACAGCCTTCCGAAACCATCGAACCGCCCTTCCGCGACGCAGCCGGGAGGCGCGCGTGAGCGCCGCCGCCTTCTCCTCGGCCGTGCCGAAGGCTTGGCCGGCGGCAGCGGGCTTGGTCGCCCGCTGGCTCGATCGGCGCGAACGCATCGATGCTTTGCTCGATACGCTGCCGAAGACCTTGACCGGGCCGGAACGCGCGCGTTGCCAGCACCTCGTCGTCGGATCTTTGCGGCACTATGGCCGGATCGACGCCGCGTTGAGCCGGCTGGTCGCCCACCCGCCGCGGTTCAGCACGCGGGCGGTGCTCTTCATTGCGGGCTTCGAGATCATCGATGCTCTGGCTGACAACGAGGACAGCCGCATCGCCAAAATCGTCCACCACGCCGTGGATCAAGCGAAGGCGCTGGCCAGCCCGGCGGAAGCCCGTTTGGTCAACGCCGTGGTGCGCAAGCTCGCCGGCGTGCTCTCCGGTCCCGCGCCCACGCTGAACCTCAGCGCCGGCGAACTCGGCGAATATTTCTCCCACCCGGCGTGGCTGGTGCAGCTGTGGCTCGCCCAGTTCGGCCCAGCCTCCACGCGCACCCTGCTCGAGTGGAACCAGCGCCCGGCCCCCCTTCATGCGCGTTGGCGAGCCGGCGAAGAAACCCCGCCAGCGTTCCTGAAACCCACCGCCCGGCCGGGTATGTTCGAGGTCACCCCCGGCCACTGGCTCGAGGTGGAGCGCCTGCTCAAGGCCGGCAAGGTCTATCTTCAGGATCCTTCGACGAGCATCCCGGTCGAGCTGCTCGCGCCGCAACCCGGCGAGAAGGTGCTCGATCTCTGCGCGGCTCCGGGCGGCAAGAGTCTCCTCATCGCCGACACCATGAAGACGGGCAAGTTGGTCGCCGTCGATCAGCCCGGGGTGCGAATCGAACGATTGAAGGAGAACCTGTCCCGCGTCGCCGGCTTGGACGTCGCGTTGGTGCAGACCGACGCGCTCGGAAACCTCGCGGTCGCGCTCCGCGAACACCAGCTCCCGGAGACCTACGACGCCGTAATGCTCGACGCCCCCTGCACCAACACGGGCGTGATGCGCCATCGCGTCGATGTGAAGTGGCGGCTGCAAGCCGGCGATTTCAGAAAGCACCACGATCAACAACTCTCGCTCCTGCACTCCGCCGCGAAGACCGTCGCGCAGGGCGGCCGGCTCGCCTACTCGACGTGCAGCATCGACCGCGTGGAAAACGAGAACGTCGTGAGCGAGTTTCTGGCCGGCAAAGCCGGCGGACCGTTCGAGCTGGAGAAAACCGTGCTCAGCTACCCGTGGACCAGCGGTCACGATGGCGGCGCGGCATTCTTGCTCCGCAAATCCAGCTAGGCGAGGCGCACCCTCAGAGTTCCTGCAGCATCGCGCGCAGTTCCCGCTCCGGATCCTCGTGGTGCTGCTCGACGGCGAGGCGCAGCGCCTCCTCGAGCATCGGTCGCGCCTCGGCGCGACGGCCGAGTTGCACCAGCAGTTTTCCCATCAGGATGCGGGCCATCATCCAGTCCGCCTTCTGCTCCACGCAGCGCGCGTAATGCGGCACCGCCTCCTCGTCGCGACCGTCCGCCACCAAGGCTTGCGCGAGGCTGAAGCGAAACAGCTCGTTGCCGGGTTGGCGCTCGACCAGCGCCTGGAACTGGGCGACGCGCGAGGCCACGGCTCAAACCTCGTCCACAAACACCACGACGCCCGAGGCGTTGTCGGGCCCGCCGCGGCGCACCGCGAGGCTCACGATCTCCGTGATCGCGTCGCGGGGGTTGTCGGGCAGGCCAAGCAGCGCGCCCAGCTCCGAATCAGGCAGCATGCGCGTCACGCCATCGGTGCAAAAGAGATAGCGATCCCCGGCCTTGAGGATGCGCGTCACGATATCCACATCGGGCGGGGTCGGCTGGCCGATGCAGCGCGTCAGCGCATTGCGGTTGGCCTCGTGATAGTAGACGACCTCGCCGCGGGAGCGCCGCAGCCGCGCCTCGTTTTCCACGGAATGATCCTCGGTGAGACGCGCAATCTCGTCGCGGCGGAGGCCGTAGGCCCGCGAATCGCCCACGTGCGCGATCTTCAGGGCGTCCTGCCACACGCAGCCAAAAGTCAGCGTGGTCCCGATGCCCATCGTGGGGCTCATCTTCCGGCCCAGCTGGATCACGGCTTCGTTCACCCGATGCACCGCACCCACGAGATCCGGCGACACTCCGCCCGGCAAGGAACCGACCACCGCGATCACTTGGTCGGCCGTCAACTGCGCCGCCTCGCCGCCACCGGGCAGGCCGCCCACGCCATCAGCGATCCCGAAGATGCGCGCTTTTTCATCGAGGATGCAGCGATCTTCATTTTCACGGCGGACACGGCCAATGTCAGAGAGCGCAGCGGCACGGAGCGATAGCATGGGTTATTCGGCCCACCCTACGGCCCGATCGTTCGGGCGAAAGGACGAAATCTCTCGGTGCGCGTTTCCCGCGTCAGGACTGTGAATTCCGGCTGAGGAAGGCTGTCGAGAAACAGCCGGCCGTAGCTCTTCGCGAGCAACCGCGAGTCGAGCAGCGTCACCAGCCCGCGGTCCGTCTGCGTGCGGATGAGCCGGCCCACGCCCTGCCGAAACTTGATCAACGCATCAGGGAGCGTGAGGTCGTTGAACGGGTTGCCGCCCGCGTCGCGGATATGCTCGCACTTCGCCTCCGTGATCGGGTGCGTCGGCGGATCGAAGGGTAGGCGCGTGATCACGACCTGCGCGAGCGAGTCGCCCGGCACATCGACGCCGGTCCAGAAACTGTCGGTGCCGAAGAGCACGGCGTTGCCGAGATCGCGCATCTGGTTCGCCAGCTCCGTGCGCGAAAGCTCGGCGCCTTGCATCAGGAAAGGCCGCTTCGCCGCGCGATACACCGGCTCCAGGGTCGTCGCGACCGCACGCATGTCGGTGTAGCTGGTGAATAACACGAGCGAGCCGCCGCGCACGGCCTGCGTGCAGAAGCCCACGTAGTCGGCGAGCACATCGAGCGCGAGCTTCGCCTCCTGCGGCGAGGGCAGCGGAACATCGCTCGCGACGAAGACGCGCATGTGCCGCTCGAAATCGAAGGGAGACTTCACCACGACCGCGCGCGCATCGTCCGCCCCGATGCGCGCCGCAAACGGCTCGATCTGGCCGCCCATCGCGAGCGTGGCGCTGGCGCACACAACGCTCGTGCCGCAGCCAAAAAGATGCTCGCGCAGCGCCGGCGCCACATCAATCGGCGCGCTGCGCAGCGTGACGATCGTCTGTTTCCGCCCGCCGCGCTCGGCCCAGTAGACGTGGTTCTTGTCCGCGAGCTGCAGCCAGGAAGTGACGCCGGCCTGGAGCCCCTTGATCCGCTGCTTCTGCTCGAGCAGTTCGTCGCGTTCGCGGCCGTCCTCGAGTTTGTCGGCGAGCTTGGCCAGCAGGCGGTGCAACGCGCCGAGCGGACCGTCGAGCAGCGGCTCGGCGACGCCCTCCTCGCGCACGCGCACGATCGCCCGGGGCGCGAGCAGCGTGCCCGCAAGGAAATCGAAGAACTGCTTCGCCGCCTCGAGCGCGTCGATCACGAGCTGCTGCGCCTCGGGACCGCCGAGCTTGCGGAAGAGACCGCGCTTGGTGCGCGGGTTGAAGAGAAACTTGAGCGCGCGATCCACGCCGTAGCTCGAAAGCGAAAGCCCGAAGTGATCGGTCGCGACTTCCGGCGCGGTGTGCGCCTCGTCAAGCACGAGGAAATCATCGGCGAAGAGCACGCCGCGCGCGTCTTGCTTCGCGCCTTGCGCCTGGGCGCCGCCGGCGCCGATGAGCGCGAAGAGCAGCGCATGGTTCACGATCACGAGGTTCGCCGAGCGGATGCGCGTCTTCGCGCGCTGGTAGAAACATTTCGCCGGATCGCAGTGCTTGCGCGAGCAGGAGGAGGAATCGGCGTTGACGGCGTCCCACACCTCGGCCCGCGGCGGCGGCCGCAGGTCGTGGCGCAGGCCGGTGTCAGTCGCCTCGGCCCACGTGGCGATCCGCTGAAGTTCGTCGTAGTCGGCGTCGGCGAAGAGCGTGGACCGATCAACGAGCGCGTGGCCGAGACGCGTCGTGCAAAGGTAGTTCGATTTGCCCACGAGCACGGCGGACTTGAAGTCGGCGTAGCGCGCGAGCTCGGGCGTCGATTTGAACAGCCGCCGGCATTTCGGCAGATCGCTCGTCTCGAGCTGCTCCTGCAGTGAAATCGTGTGCGTCGAGACGATCATCTGCCGCGAGGTGTCGACGGCGTGGATCAGGCCGGGCACGAGGTAGGCGAGCGACTTGCCGACGCCCGTGCCCGCCTCGAAGAGCAGCGGAGCATCGGCCTTCATCGCCGCCGCGACCGCCCGCGCCATCTCCTCCTGCTGCGGCCGGTGATCGAGGCGCAGGCCGCCTTGCAGCCAGCCGCCCTCCGCGAAAATCTTCGCGGCGAGGGCGGGCGCG
>JANOCA010000200.1:0-7795 GCA_031411915.1 Opitutaceae bacterium | reverse complement strand
GAGCCACGCGTCGACATCTGCGATGTAAACGGCGCGGGTATCCTGATGCACACCGTTGAAGACGATGTAGCGGCCGGTCGCGTCCCAGACGGGATGCTGGTCGATGCGGAATTCGCTCGAGAGCTTCGCGCTGTCGCTGCGCCGCGCGAGCACGTGCGCGAGCGCGACCTCGCTCTTGTCACGCAGATCGATGAGGCGGAGCGGCACGGTGCCGTCGCCGCGCGCGAGCGGCTCGTGCGTGTAGGCATCGGTGACGACGAACGGTAGCGTCGGGTGCATCGAGGGATGGCCGGAGCCGACCGGATGGATCGAGCGGAGATTGGCGCCGTCGTAGCGCACGCTCACGAGATCGAGGTCCTTGGTGCCGTCGCGGATGTTGAGGTTAATCGTGATATTCTCACCGTCGGGTGCCCACATCGGGTGGTGGCCGCCGCGAGCGTATTGTTTCGGAGTGACGGCGAGACGGATGTCGGAACCGTCGCCCTTCATCGTGACGAGCGTCAGCAGGCGCGGGCCGCCCCTGGGTGCAGCGGGATCATGCCAGCGGAGAAACGCCATCACGCGCGTGCCCTGGCGATTCCAACGGATTTGAAAGCAGTAGAACTCGCAGCGCTCGGCGTTCGGAATCTCGAGCTTTGGCACGGCGCGTTCGACGATGTCGCGGATCGAAGCGAGCATCTTGGTTTTGCCACTGGCGAGGTCGGTGACGAACAGGCCGTCGTCGGCGACGGGGCCGATGTTCCGCGGCGTCTTGTCCTCCGGCAGCACCACGCCATAGCCGACCTGAATGAGCCGCGACGCGATGAGGTTGTAGGAGGTGAGCTGTTTTCCGTCGGGCGAGACGGTGAACACCGTGCCGTCGAGCCGGCGCGACTTGCCCGTGGCCGGATCGAGTTGCACGGCGAAGGGCGTCCAAGTCTTCGCGTCGACGTCGTTGAAAAAGAGATCGGCGTCGGTGCGGCCCCACTGGACATTGGCGCCCATCTGCACCTCCCAGCCGCGGGAGGTGGCGACGACGCGTTCCTTCCCGGTTTCGAGATCGACGAGCACGACCTCACCCGCCTCGCCGGGCTGCGGCGTGCGGACTTCATTGGGCAGCCGAAACAATCCCACATAGCGACCCGACGGACTGATCGGCGAAGTGTCGAAGAAGCGATGGATCACCCGCCCCGTCGCGATCCGCGCGATGGGCACCTTGCCCTCGAACTCCGTGCAGGCGGGGAAGCGCGCCATGAAATCCGCGGGCGGGGCGCTGGCGGCGCGCAGCGGCCGGAGCGCGGCGAGGGACAGCGCGGCGGTCGAGCGGGAGAGGAAATCGCGGCGGAGCATGATGCGACAAGGCACGAGGCGGGACGCCTCGTCCACGACTAGAACGTCCCCTTCACGCCCACATACCACGTCGGCCCGTAGTTGATGCGGTTGGTGATGATCTTGTTGGCGGGGGTCGAGGGACCCTGCCTCACGGTGTCCTCGTCGGCCGAGTTCACGTTGCGGCCCGTCACGAAAAGCCCGTAACGCCGCGTCAGGCGATACTCCGCGGAAAGGTCGGCGATCGCCCGCGCCTGGAGGTAGATGATCGTGTTGGGCTCGGCGCCGGCGTTGGTGACGGAACCCTGCTCGATTTTGCCGCGATGGTTCACCGCCAGCCGCAGGGTGTAGCGATCACGGCTGAACGTGACGCCCCAGTTGAAAGTCTTCTTCACGAAGCCACCGAGGCTCGCCTGCTGCGCGCCTCGCCGCTGCTGCAGCGTGGCGTTGCCGAACACCGTGAAACCGCGCGCCCACCGCGGGAGAAACGTGAGGTTCTGGCGGAAATCAAACTCGGTGCCGGTGACGCGCGCGTCGCCTACGTTTCGCGTCGTGCTGACAAAATAACCCAGCGCCTGGCCGTAGAGCGCCGGATCGACGCCATAGGGATCCAGGAGCTCGTCGGTGGCGGGGGCGAGCGTCGTGCCCCAGAAATCGGTGATGTCGCGGCGGTAGGCGCGGACGGACACGACGCCGGTCGAGGGCTCGTTGAAATAATACTCAAGCGAGACGCCGTAGCTGTTCGCATACCACGGCTTCAGGCCGGGATTTGTGGCGGTGATCGTGCGGGCGGTCGACTCGGGGTCGGGCAGGTTGATCGTCGGGAGGATGTTGCCGAAATCGGGGCGGTTGAAGGAGCGGCCAAAGGAGGCGCGCGCGATCAGGTTGGGCCGGATCTTGAAGGAGCCGTTCAAGCTGGGGAAAAAGTCGTCGTAGGACTGGCTGGTGCTCGTCGCGCGCTCGATGTAGGCGAGCCGGCTGCCCGCGAGCGTGGCGAACGGCGCGATCGCGACCGGCCGGCCCTGCGCGTCGCGGACGATCTGGCCGGCGGCGTTGCGCTGGTAGATTCGCGCCGGATCGATCAGGGGGCCGTTGCCCTCGTCCTCGGTGCGCTCGTAGCGCACTCCGCCCGTGAACTGGAGGCGGCCCTCGAGCAGGCTGGTGTCGAGGCGCAGGTAGGGCGCGAGGATCGTCTCGGTGATGGCCTGCGAGCCGGTGACGGTGCTGCGATAGGCGTTCATCTGCTCCGTGTCCGTGTTGGTGAAGTATTCGGGATTCGACCGATACGTCCCTCCCACCTTGTCCAAATCGAACCACTGCATCCGCGGCCCGAATTTCAGGTCGCGGGACGAGAAGCTCGGGTCGAACCACTGCGCGGCGCTGTCGTCGTTGGTGCGCGCCACGCGGTCGGCGCCGACGAAGCTTGTGGCCTGCGTCGGGCGGCGCAGATCGCGGTGCTCGGAGCGCAGATCGACGCCGACCTTGGTGGTGAGCGGCAGCGCGCCGAGCTGAAACTCGCGGCGCGCGAAGGCGCCCACCGTGCGGACGATGGCCGCACTGTTGAAGTTCTGGCCGCTCAGCGATTCCAACCGATAGTTTGAAAGATCGTAGGGATTCACGTCGTTGACGCCCGCGGCATCCTTCACGGAAACGATGCCCGGGTGATCCTCCGTGAGGTCTTGGAAGCGGATCGTCACGTTGCGGAAGAAGGCGTTGTTGCTGAGAAAGTATCCTTCGTTGGAGTAGTTGTTGGTCGCGGCGGAATAGGCGCCCGTGACCTGCCATTGCCAGACCGGGCCGTTGTGCTTGTAGCGGAGGCTCGGCGCCCAGGCGGTGTTGTTCTTCTCGCGCGCATCCGTGAGGATTTGGACGAAGCCGGCGCCTGCCGCGCCTTGCGTGAAGTTGTCGCCGAAGGACACCACGCGGCCCGTGTCGAAATTCAACTGCCGCACCCAGAACTCCGCCATGAAATACGAATATTGGAAACCCAGCGTCAGCACGCCAGTCGCGTTGACGCGCCAGTCCATCGAGAGGCTGATGGAGTTGCGCTTGGTGATCTTGGGCCGCTCCTGCAGCCGGTAGCGGACGAGATAAGGCTTGTCCGGCGTGGTGGCCGGAAAGTTGGCCGATTGCGCGGCCACGGTCGGCACCCAGTCCTGCACGACGCCGGGCCCGTTGTTGTAGGTGTTGCTCGACAAGGCGCTGGCGGTGAAGCCGAAGTTGCGCGTGATCGGCACCACGGCGGTCACCTCCAGGTTGGGCAGGAAGACGTATTCCTTGTGCTGAAACGGCCCCGGCTCCCGGGTCAGGCTGAAGTCGGGCCCGCGGAACGAGAGGTGCGTCTTGACCGTGTAGGACGGGCGCGAGCGCTCGAAGGCGCTCCGACTGATCAGGTTCACCGAGCCGCCGATGGCGTTGGCGGGCGTATCCGGATTCTGGGAGCGCGACACCTCCACGCGCGCGAGGCTGCCCACCGCGATGTTCTCGAACTCGACCTGGCGGTTGGCGTTGGAGCCGGCGGCGCTGGCGATGCCGCTGCCGTCGAGCATGATTGGCGTGCCGCCGGGCGGGACGCCGCCGATCGACATCGTCAAGCCATCGCTGCCGCTGCGGTTGAGCGTGACGCCGGGCATGTATTTCGCGAATTCGCCCACATTGCCGTCGGCGATGTCGCCGAAGGAATCCGTCGAGACGACGTTCTTGATCTCGGCCGCGTAGCGCTGCTCGTTCACCGCGATGTCCGATGCGGCCATGTCGCGTTTCGACGCGACTGTGAACGGGTCAAGGCGCACGACGGCGTCGCCGCCCTGGCCCGCGGCGCGCAGATCGAAGTTCTGCTCAAGGCGCTGGCCGGCGAGCACCGTGACGGCCTTGGTCACGGCGGGGAAGCCCGTGTAGTTCGCGCGCACGGTCACGGGCCCGGCCGGGACGTTGGCGAGGCGGTAGGTGCCGGTCTCGTCGGTGGCGGTCTCGATACGGAGGCCGTCGACGCTGACGCGGGCGTTGGCGAGATAGGTGCCGGCGACGGGATCGGAGACGCGGCCCTCGATCGAGCCGGCGTCGGCTGCGAGGGCGGCGGGGGCGAGCGCGAGCCACGCGAAGAGGGTGGTGATGGGGTTCTTGGTTTTCACGGTTGGCGGGGGAGGGGAGGAAACAGGTGGACGAGCGGGAGGCGGGGCGGCTTCGGCGGTGCGTGCCGGCTGCCGCACGGTGATGGCGATGGCGCGAGTGTCGGCATCCTGCCGGACGCGGAGCACGGTTTGATCGAGCATCGCCGCGAGTGCGGCGAGCGGCGCGAAATCGCCGCGGACGGCGCGCGTCTGCACGCCGCGGACATCGTCGGGCGAGTAAAGCAACTGCTCGTCGGATTGGACGGCGAAGGCCTTTAGCGTCACGGCGGCATCGCCGGCCGGGAGATCGAAACGACGAACCGATGCCTCAGCGGCGCCGGCCGCGGGCAGGAGAAAACCCACACCGAGCATCGCGCCCAGCGTTGCGCGGGCGCGCGCAGGGAGGCGGCGGCAGATGCGGCGGCGGGCTTGAGGAGGGGTCATGCCGGGGGTCGGGGGCGAACCCGCAGGGATGGGGTTCGTTGGGCAGACGGGCGGTGCTTGCGAAACTACTAGGCGCCGGCGGAAAAATTTCCGCGCGATCGGCAGCAGCGCGCAGCCGAGGGTGAGGGCGAGGACCGTGAGCAGCACGGCGGGGATGCGGCCCGCTCAGCGGCCCGCGTGCAGGAGGATTTCGCGGCCCCGATGCTCGACGGTGACGCCGAAATCGGCCTCGAGCAGGCGCACGAACGATTCGTAGCCATCGGCGCGAAACGCGCCGCTGAAGCGACGCCCCGCGAGCGCGGCGTCGGCGATCACGAGCTGGCGGCGATTGTAGCGGTTGAACTCGCGCGCGACCTCGGCGAGCGGCACGGCGTCGAATTCGAGCCGGCGCTCCTGCCACGCGAGCGCGCGCTGCACCGCGGGCGCCGCGATTCGCTCGATGCTTGGTGCGGTCGGCGCGGTGGCGGCGCGGCTGGCTGCGAGTGGCACGATCGTGCGCTCGCCGGCCGAGAGTTCGGGGACGGCAGGTGGAATCGGAGAGGAGGACGACGCGGCAACCGGTGGCGCTGAGGGAACGACGGCGACGCGCCCCTCGGTGACGAGCACCTCCACCGCCTCGGGGCGGTGGCGGACGTTGAACGCGGTGCCCACCGCGCGCACGATGACGGGCCCGGCGGCGACGAAAAACGGCCGCGCCGGATCCTTGGCGACGGAGAAAAACACCTCGCCCCGCACGACGCGCACGCGGCGCTCCGCCGCGGTGAACGCGACATCGAGCGCGGAGTCGGTGTTGAGCTGCGCGATGGAGCCGTCGGGCAGATCGAGTTTTTGAAACGCCCCGACGGCGGTCTCCGCGGTGTGGCGCGCGCCGCGGGTTTGGAACGCAGCCAGCACGACGACGGCCGCGGCGGCGGCTCCGAGCACACCCCACGCGATCACGCGGTGGCGGCGGGGGCGCTCTCGCGGCGCCAGCAAGTCGGCATCGGGCGCGAGGCCGGCGGGCATGGAGGCCGGCACGGCGCCGAGCCGGTCGAAGTCTTTCCACACGCCGTCCAGCTCCGCGAAGACGGCGGCGTGCTGCGGGTCCTGTTGCAACCAGCGCACGAAATCCGTCGTCTCGTCGGCGCTCATGCCGCGGTCGCGCAGGCTGAGCCAGGCGGCGGCGGCGGCCTCGATGGCCGCGGGCGGGGACGAAGGATCGGGAACAGGTGATGAGGAATTCATGGCGGGCCGCCCTTCGTCACGCCCCGGGCCCGGAGCCAGTCGCGGAGGCGCAGCACGCCGATGGCGATCTGGGCGTTGACGGTGTTCTCGGCGATGCCGAGCTGCGTGGCGATCTCGCGGTGGGAGAGGCCGTGGAGTTTGCGGAGGGTCAGCACGCGGCGGCAGCGTTCGGGGAGGGCCTGGATGGCCTCGGCGAGGAGTTGAAGTTCTTGATCATGGCAGACGGACTCGGCGACACCGGGCCTCTCTTCAAAGACGGGCAGGAGCTCGATTTCTGCTAGACCGTCGATGGCGACAATTTTTCGGCGGCGGAAAACATCGAAGGCCGCATTGCGCGCCGTGGTGAACAAATAGGCCTTGGCCGAGCGGAGCGGGGCCTGTTCGCGGGCTTGGAGGAGGCGCGCGTAGGTCTCCTGGACAAGGTCGTCGATATCGAGGTGCGCGGAGAATTTGGCGCGGAGGTAGGCGCGCAGCTCCGACTCGTGAGGCTGCACCTCTTCGGCAAACCAACGCGTGGTCTCGGGGTCGGCGGGGGGCACGCGCGGAATGTTGGCCGGGACCCGGGCGGAGCAAGCCTGATTCCCCTGCGCTTCAGGACGGCGGTGCGAGGCCGGCGGCGAGGAGAACGGAGCGCAGCAGTCCCGCAGTCCGATGGCGGCCTGCTTCTTCTTTTCGTTCTCCCCGGCCTTGGGATCGAGGGCGTGCCGGCGCAGCGCGACGCTGTGGTCTGTGTGACGCCGCGGGCGTGGGTGCGGCCGGTCAGCGCGGACCCGCGAGTGCACGGGTGCGAACGACATGTCCCGCGGGGTGAGGGCACCCCGCCTGCACCAAACCATCTGATTTCGATCTCGCGAGGAGCACGCTCCGACGAGGATCACTCGCCGGCTTTCTTGGTCTTCTTTTTCTTCGCGGCGTCCGCGTCGGGATTGATCGCGGTGCCGCCGTTGGGGTTGAGGCGGCGCCACCAGTCGGGGCCCTCGGCCTCGATGGCGGCGTTGTGCTGCACGAGCTGATCGCGGAGCGCGGCGAAACGTTGCGGCTCCGCCGCCTTGCGGTCCGTCGTCTCGTGCGGATCTGCCGCGAGATTGTAGAGCTCGAAGTCGGCGAGCTTTTCGTCGCAGAGGATTTTCCAGTCGCCGACGCGCATCGCGATCTTCGCGTTGGGCGCCATGTGCAGGCGCCAGAAGAGCGGCTGCGGGCGCGCGACAATTTTCGCGGCGCCGGTGAGCACCGGCAGCACGTTGACGCCGTCGATCACGCGGTCAGACGGCGCGGCGACGCCGGCGGCGGCGAGGAAGGTGGGAAACAAGTCGCTGCCGATCACGGGGGTGTCGGAGACGGTGCCGGGCGCGATGCGGCCGGGCCAGCGGGCGAGCCCAGGCACGCGGATGCCGCCTTCGTGGAGGTCGCGCTTGCGGCCGCGGAGGCCGCCGGTCGTGCCGCGGCCGGGCGTGGTGGTGCCGTTGCCCTCGGGGCCGTTGTCGGAGGTGAAGAAGACGAGGGTGCTCGCGGCGAGGCCGGCGTCGTCGAGATGTTTCATGAGGCGGCCGAACGCCTGGTCGAGCTGGGTGACGTTGGCGAAATACTCGCGCTGCACCTCGTCGGTCACATCGGGGTAGAGGGCCTTGAGCTTCGGGTCGGACTTGATCGGGTAGTGCGGCTCGTGGGACCAGACGGTGAGGAAAAACGGTTTCGCGGGATCGCGTTTC
>JANOCA010000199.1:0-3531 GCA_031411915.1 Opitutaceae bacterium | reverse complement strand
TCAAAGATCGAGTCCGGCAAGCTCGAGCTTGAGGACACGGAGTTCGCCCTGCGGGAGTGCATCGAGGGCGCGCTCGACCTGCTCGCGCCGAAGTGCGCCGAGAAGGACATCGACCTGCTCTACGAAATCGCCGCCGATGTGCCGTCAGCGGTGCGCGGCGATCCCACGCGCCTCCGGCAGGTGCTCGTCAATCTTCTGGGCAACGCCGTGAAGTTCACCGAGCGTGGAGAGGTGGTCCTTTCGGTGCGCTCCTCGCCGCATGGGGACGGCCGCACCGAGATCGCATTTTCCGTCCGCGACACCGGCATCGGCATCGCGCGCGATGGCATCGCGCGGCTCTTCCAGTCCTTCTCGCAAATCGATGCGGCGACGACACGACGGTTCGGCGGCACCGGTCTAGGGCTCGCCATCAGCAAGCGACTCGTCGAGCTGATGGGCGGCAACATGGGCGTCGAGAGCGAGGTCGGCCGCGGCTCTATTTTCCGTTTCGACATTGTGGTGATGCCGCTCGGCACCCCGGAGCAACCGTGGTTCGCGCCGAGCCCCACCTCACTCATCGGCAAGTCCCTGTTGATCGTTGACGACAACGAGACCAACCGCCGCATCATGCATGCGCAGGCGGCCGGCTGGGGCGTGAAGACGCGCATCGTGGCCTCGGGCGCGGAGGCGCTGGCGCAGCTGAACAAGGGCGGGATGTTTGACGCTGCGATCGTCGACATGCACATGCCGGAGATGGATGGCTGCATGCTGGCGCAGGAGATTCGCCGTCGCTTCCCCGCGCTGAGGATGCCCCTCGTGCTCCTCTCTTCGCTGGGCACCCGCGAGCAGGTGAAGGAGCCTTCGCTGTTCGCCGCCTTTCTCACCAAGCCCGCCAAACCCGTCCAACTCGTCGAGACGCTCGCGACGCTTTTCAAGGGTGAACCGCTGGTGCATCGGGCCGTGTCCGCGCATCCTTTCGCCAACCTTGCGCCGGACGGCTCGACCGCGACTGAGCGCGTGCTTCTCGCCGAGGACAACGTCGTCAACCAGAAGGTCGCGTTGGCGATGCTGACCCGCATGGGCCTGCGTGCCGATCTCGCCGCGAATGGCAAGGAGGCGGTCGACGCCCTGCAGCGTCAGCGCTACGACCTTGTGTTCATGGATGTGCAGATGCCGGAGATGGATGGGCTCGAGGCGACGCAACGCATCGTGGAGCGCTGGCCGCAGCGGCAGAAACGCCCGTGGATCATCGCGGTAACGGCCAACGCCATGCTCGGCGATCGGGAAACCTGCCTTGCGGCCGGCATGGACGACTACATCACCAAGCCGCTCAAGGCCTCGGAACTCGCGGCCGCCATTGAGCGTGCGCGCGTGGCCTTTGCGCACCGGGGCTAGTCCGGGCGCTACGCCGAGGCGGGCCGCGGCTCCGCCGGGGAACCCGGCTCCCGCGCGTCGCCCGCCGCCATGACTTGCGGCGCCACGACCCGCCAGAGCGCGGCGGCCTTCTCGCTGGCCATCCCGCGGCAGCGGATCAGCTCAACTTCCCGCGCGGCGCGATTGCGCTCCGCGATCTGCGCGAGGTCGTCGAGATTGTAGAGGAAGACGTTCTCGAGCTCGGCCACGCCCGGCTCCACGTCGCGGGGCAGCGCCTGATCGATCAGGAAGAGCGGCCGGGTGGGCCGGCGCTGCATCGCCGTCGCGACGGCCGGGAGGGTGATCACGGCCTCCGGGGCGGCGGTGGCGCAGACCACGATGTCGAACTCGGGGAGCCGGGTCTCGCGGGTCTCGAAGGGCAGGGCGCTCGCCCCGAGTGCGGTCGCGAGCTCCATGGCGCGCTCGATGTTGCGGCTCGCGACCGTCAGCTCCGCGGCGCCGCGGCTTTGGAACGCGCGCGCGGTCTTCTCGCCGATCTCGCCGGCGCCGAGCAGAAGGATGCGCGCATCCTCCAGGCCGCCGAAAATCGAGAGAGCCAGCTCCACCGCGACGTTTGCGACGCTCACCTGGCCTTCGGTGATCGCGCTGTGCGTCCGCACGTGCTTCGCCGCCTGGAAGCACTTTTGGAAAACGCGGTTGAGCACGGGGCCGGTGCTGCCCGCCGCCTGCGCGGTGGCATAGGCGGATTTCACCTGCCCGAAGATTTCCGTCTCCCCGAGCATCTGGGAGTCGAGTCCCGCGGCGACTTCCAGCAGATGCCGCACCGCCGCTTCGTCGGCCATCTCGAGGCGGATGCCGCGGAACTCCGCCGGATCAAAACGCTGGTGCGCGCAAAATGCCGCCGCGACCCGCTCGGGCGCATCGCCGCCGGCGCTCACGCCGTAGAACTCCACCCGGTTGCAGGTGCTCAGCATCGCGAACTCCCGCAGGCCGGCGATGCCGGCCAGCTCGCGGTGGAGGCGCGCAGCCCCGGCCGCGTCGAGCGACAGCTTCTCGCGGACCGCCAGCGGCGCGCGATGGTGCGTCGCACCCAGCACGAAAAGCTGCGGTGTCGTCATGGCGCCCGCACCTCCGGCGGGGGAGTCGTCGCGGGACGGGTGGAATTGACCAGCGACAGCGAAAGCAGCGCCGCGACATAAAGCGTCGCTCCGGTCCACGCGAAACGTTGCGCGATCAACCGGCCGCGCAGGCGGAGGACCAGCAGGACCACATAGGCCAGCCACACCGCGGAGGTTGCGAGAAACTTCGGCGCACTCACCGCCGCCGGATCGCGGAGAAAAATCAGGGCGATCACCGCCAGCGCCGCCGTGAGGATCACCGTGGCGGTGCCCAGCAGTCGCACGCCGATTTGATCGAGGTCGCGGATGGAGGGGAGGAGGGCGAACCAGCCGCCGAGGTCCTTGGACTTGAGCGAGTGATGGCGCAGCAGGAACATCACCGAGGTGAGGGCGACCAACCCGAAGACGCCGTAGCTGAAGACGGCGAGCGCCGCATGCAGCTCGATCCAGGGGTTGCTCCCGAAGATGTGCATGCGCGCGGCCCCGTCCCAGCTCGGGATCGCGAGCGAGACGACGGTGAGGCCGGTCGCGAGTGCCGACGTGAAGTAGCCCAGCAGGCTGTGGCGGAACGCGACCCCGACGATCAGGTAGAGCGTCGTCGCCGACCAGGCGGTGAATTGGTAGAGTTCAAATTGGTTGCCCAAGGGACAGCCGCCGACCGCCTGCCCACGCACCACGAGTCCGGCGAGATGGAGGACGTAGCCCACCGCGATGAGCGCGTAGGTGGGTGTGCCGGCCGGCCCGCCGCGACGCAGGAGCGCGATCGCGCCCAGGGCGAAGCCCGCGAAATAGAAACCGGCGGCGGCCCAGAGCCACGTGCGATCGGTGATGACGGCGAACATGAAGGTGCCGACCGTAGGCGCCGGCCGCAGCGGGGCAAGTCTTGCCCGACAGCCGAGTAGGGCGGGGTCTGTGAGAGCGTCTCAAAAGTTGAACGTTCTCGTGGCGGGGCGATCAAACCCGCCGATGATTGAACCGATCACGCCCGATTACGGACAGGAGTTTCTCCTGCCGCCGGCGCTGGAAGAATGGGTGCCGCGCGATCACCCCGCGCGGTTCC
>JANOCA010000198.1:0-2546 GCA_031411915.1 Opitutaceae bacterium | reverse complement strand
GATCCACTGCGTGGCTTGCGCGAAAAACACGTCGGTGCAGTAGCCCCGGGTTTTGACGAACTTCCCGTTGTGGTAGATGGCGGGATCGAAGTAAGTGTTGCCGGGCGCGTCGCCACAGGAACCCGGATAAGTCTGGCCGATGCCGCCGGCGCCGTGGATGAAGGTCTCGTCGAAGCCGCGTCGGTCGGGGCGATATTCGGTTTCGTCGCCGAGGTGCCACTTGCCGAAGATGCCCGTGGTGTAGCCGGCCCCGCGCAAAGCGTCGGCGAGCGTGACGGTGCCGAGGGCGAGGCGCTCGCGCTCGAGAATCGTGTGCGAGATGCCGTTGCGGAACTCGTGGCGGCCGCTGAGCAGCTGGCTGCGCGTCGGCGCGCACGTGGGCGCGACTTGGAAGTCGGTGAAGCGCACGCTCGCGGCGTGGAGCCGGTCGAGATTGGGCGTCTTGAGGATCGGGTTGCCGTGGGCCGAGATGTCGCCGTAGCCCTGATCGTCCGTGATGAGGAAGATGATGTTGGGCTGCTTGGCCGGGGCGGCGTGGGCGGTGAGAGTGATGAGAAACGCGATGAAGGGGACGAAGGATTTCATGTCAGGGTGGGGGAAACGGATTTGAACCACAGAGGCACAGAGACACGGAGAAGATATTCAGATCGGACTCTGCGCCTTTGTGCCTCTGTGGTTCAATTTTGCGGGGTTGCCGATATTTTTCGTGCAGGGTGTCCCGCGCGCGAGGAAGGAGGCGACAATCCACTCGCCAGTGGGTGGTCGGGTCCGCAACTCTCCCGGTTTGGCCGCCCCATGACCGAACGCGCCTCAGCCGCAGTGTTTGTCAGCTACGCCCGTGAGGATTCCGACGCGGCGCGGCGCATTGCCGACGCGTTGCGCGGGCACGGCCTCGAGGTGTGGTTCGATCAGGATGAGCTGCGCGGGGGCGAGGCGTGGGATCAAAAACTCCGCCGGCAGATCAAGGAGTGCGCGTTGTTCGTGCCGGTGGTGTCGGCGAACACGCAGGTGCGGCGCGAGGGATATTTCCGGCTGGAGTGGAAACTCGCCGCGGAGCGCACGCACCTGATGGCCGAGGGCGTGCCGTTCATCGCGCCGGTGGTGATCGACGCAACGGCCGAGACGAACGCGATGGTGCCGGCGGAGTTCATGCGCGTGCAATGGACCCGCCTTCGCCGAGTCTACGGCGGGCAAGCGCTCGACGATGCGCTCGTTGGGGCTTTCTGCGAGCAGGTGAAGCGGTTGCTGGCGCCGGATGTAGGGGCGTCGCTTGACGACGCCCGCGTTTCGCGGACGACGGACGGGCGTGGACGAGCCACGCCCCTACGGAAACGCGCCGTGCCGTCATGGGTGTGGGCGGCGGCCGCGGTGTGCGTCGCCGCCATCGGCGGCGCGTTTCTGCTCAACCGCAAACCGGAGCCGCTGGCCACACCGACGAAGCCTGTCGCCGAAAAGCAATCCGCGCCCGCCCCCGCCGCGCTGAGCGCCAAATCAATCGCCGTGCTGCCGCTCACCAATATGAGCGAGGAAAAGGACAGTGCGTTCTTTGCCGACGGCGTGCACGAAGACATCCTCACCAACCTCGCGCTCATCCCTGAACTCAAGGTCGTGTCGCGCACGACAGTCTCTCAGTATCGCGACACCAAGAAGACGCTCCGCCAAGTCGGCGAGGAATTGGGCGTGGCCTACATCCTCGAAGGCAGTGTGCGCCGTTCCGCCAACAAGGTCCGCGTCACCGGCCAGCTCATCAACGCGCGGACCGACGAACACGTCTGGGCGAAAAACTACGACCGCGACCTCACCGACGTCTTCGCGATCCAGGCCAGCCTGGCCGACGAAATCGCCACGGCCCTGCAGGCCGTCATCACGCCGGAGGCCAAGAAGCAGATCGGGCGCCGGCCGACGGAAAACACCGCAGCCTACGATGCGTTTCTCAAGTCTCGCGGGATAAGGGCTGGGGGGCTCCGCGGCACGCTGACGAAGGCGGAGGAGTTTCTTCAAACGGCCGTCGATCTGGATCCGAAGTTCGCAGCGGCTTGGGGCCAGCTGGCCGTGACTCATGGGAGATTCGTGTTCTACAGTTTGGACTCCACGCCCGAGCGCTTGGCGCGCGGCGAGGCGGCCCTGGCCAACGCCGTCCGGCTCGTGCCCGATGACCCGGACGTGATGCGCTCCGTCGGTATTTTTGCCTACTACGCCCACCGCGACTACGCGAAGGCGATCGCCCAGTTCGAAAAAATCGCCCGACTCCAGCCGAACGATCCCACCGTCTTCAATGCACTCGGCGTGATTCAACGCCGGCAGGGGCGTCAGGCCGAGTCGCTCGCCAATCTCCGCAAGGCGGCGGAACTCGACCCCGCCGGCGCTTCCTTCTTGGAAACCTTCGTCCAATCGCTCCGGGCCTTTCGCCGTTGGGATGAGGCCATCGCGGGCCAACGCCGGCTGATCGCCCTGACATCTGACAGTGCCCCGGAACGGCAGATCCTGGCGGACTACATTTTTTGGGCCACGGGCTCTCGCTCGGAGCGGGACGAATTTCTCCGGCG
>JANOCA010000197.1:0-4035 GCA_031411915.1 Opitutaceae bacterium | reverse complement strand
CCTCACCGCCGTCATGCGCAAACTCATCGAACTGCTCAACCGCCTCCTCGCCGACCCCAACTTTGTCCTTGCCCACTAGACACCGTTGCTCCGAGCCGGCCTGGGTTGCAGGGCGATTCGCGGACTGGAACCCAGGCCGCTTGCGGAGAAGCGGCCCCACCTTCTACGGTCTAAACTTCAACGGACGCTGGTATCAAATCCGACCTTCTTGAATTCCTTCTAGAATCGCACGATCGGTTTCGTCCATCATTGGCGGGAAGCGAGGGCGGCCTCCTTCTAAGTAGCCGGACGCTTTTAATGCTCGATGTTTACTGCTCCAGGTTTCGCCATGGCCAGTCATGTGTGATCCGGTTGGGCCGCCAATCACATAGGCCGCTCCATTGTGACATCGAACGAACCCTAGCCAAACATCTTGGGTGCCGTGGCGCTTCACCATCCATTGAATCTCGCCTGCCGAGATGTGGCTCATCGCTTTGACCACAGCCGCAGCGACGACAGCAGGAAATTCTCGAGCGCCGCGGACTCGTTGAGATTCAGGCGGAGCAGGCCGACGTCATGCTCGAGCTGCGTGATGGCGGCGCAGAGGGCACGGCGCGTCGGCTCGTCCCCGGCCGTGAGGCGAGGGAGTGCGAACGTCCGCGTGGCCTGCTCGATTTCGATGAAGAGGCGGGCGCGCAGGCCGTTGGCGAGGCCGGTCTCGATCGCGACCTGCTCGTCGTCGTCTAGGTCGGGCGGGAGTTTTTCCTTCTGCTGCTTCCACGCCTCGGCAGTGGCGAAGTCCAGCACCGCGCCGAAGCGCGCCACGAGGCCGTAGACGGAAAAAACATGATCCGCGATCGCGACCTTGTCGTTCGCCACGCCCTCGGCGAGGCGGCCGAGCCACGCGCGGTAGTCGTCGAGCCATGCGGCCCAGCCATCGGCGGCGACGGGTGTGGCGGAGGCGGGGAAACGGAAGAGCAGCACGCGGCTGCGGATGGTGGGCAGCAGGGCGTAGGGGCGCGTCGTGAGGAGGAGGAGCGTGGAGTTGGCGGGCGGCTCCTCGAGGGTCTTGAGGAAGACATTGGCCGCGGTCACGTGCATGCGATCGACCTCGTGGAGGATCGCGACCTTGCGCGGGGCGACGGCGGGGGAGACCTGGATTTTGCCGATCAGCTCGCGCGTCGCATCGGCGGAGATCTGGCGCATCTTGCCGGCGGGACGAAGCGAGAAACAGTCGGGATGCTGTTCGGGCGGGAACGTGGTCGCGGCGCGCTTGCCCGCCTCGCCGTTGAGCAGCCGATCCGCGATCGCATGGGCGATGGCGGCGAGCGTCTCGGGATCATCGCCGTGGAGGAGCAGGCTGTGGGAGAGCCGGCGGCGCGCGATGGCCTGCTCGATGACCGCGATGGCCGGGGTGCCGGCGAGGGCGGGGGGCCAGGGAGTCAGAGCAGACATACAAGAAGTCAGAGTTCAGAAGTCAGAGGTCAGAAATGAAGCGTCGGAGAGTCTTTGTCTGACTTCTGACATCTAGCTTCTGACCTCTTGCTTACTTCAACCGCGCCTGCACCTCGGCCCAGATCTTCTTCTCGATGGCGTCCTCGGTCTTGGTGCCGTCGACGACGATGAAGCGCTCGGGCATGCCCTTCGCGAGAACGAGGTAGCCCTCGCGGACTTTTTTGTAGAAGCCGACATTCTCGCGCTCCATCCGATCGGGCAGATCGGAGGCTCGGGTCTTGAGGCGCTGGAGGCTCACTTCCTCGGGCACGTCGATCACGATGGTGAGATCGGGCATGACCTCGCCGACGGCGAAGCGGTTGATCTGCGCGACGGGATCGGCGGCGAGGTTGCGGCCGATGCCTTGGTAAACGGTCGAGGAGTCGAGGAAACGATCGCTGAGGACGACGGCGCCGCGGAGCAGGGCGGGGGCGATGACCTCGCGCACGAGCTGCGCGCGGGCGGCGGTGAAGAGCAGCAGCTCGGTCTCGGCGCACATCTCGTCGCCCTTGGAATTATGGACGATGATGTTGCGGATCTGCTCGCCGATTTCGGTGCCGCCGGGCTCGCGGGTCGTGACGACATCGCGGTGCGTCTTCTGGAAATGCGCCGCGAGGCGGGTGATCTGGGTGGACTTGCCGGAACCCTCGGAGCCCTCGAATGAGATGAGGCGGCCGGCTGGTTGGGATTTCGACGACATGGCGGAAAGTGATGGGAGGTTCAGCGCCAGTTGGCGAGGAAGGTTTCGAGCGTGGCGAGGCTCGGGCTCTCACCGGTGCGGACGTAGTGGCCGCTGGTGCTGACGCCGACCGCGAGGCACGCCTCGGGATCGAGGCCGAGGAGCTGGCCGGTGGTGAAGCCCGCGTTGAAGTGATCGCCGGCGCCGGTGGTGATGAGCGGCGCGGCGGTGAACGGCCCCGGGACCCACCACGTGCCGTCGCTCGTGGCGCAGGCGGCGGATTCGCGCGGATGGACGACGACGGTGGTGAGGGCGAGTTTGGCGCGAATCTCCGCGGCCATACGGCGCAGCGCGGGCTCGTCCTCGGCGAGCGGTGCGAAGCCGAGCGCGGCGTGGACCTGCTGGGCCTCCTTGAGATTGAGGCCGAGCGTCACGCGACCGAAGGCGGCGAACCTGGCCATCGCCGTGAGCGCGGCGCGGAGATCCTCGACGGAGCGTTTCTCCGGATCGCAGAGGTCGAAGAAGTAAATGCAGTCGCGCTTGGGCAGCTTGGGCAGCACACGCTCGACGAGCTCCACGAGGATCGCGGTCATGTTGGGCACCATCGTCCAGTTGATGAGCGAGACGAGGCTGGCGCTCGCGAGCTCGGCGTGGAAGGCGGCCTCGCCGACGACCGCGCAGATGCGCTGGTAGGTGATCTCGTCGAGGCACTTCATCTGGCCGAGCATGATCTTGCCGTCGGAGCATTCGACCGCGGTGGTGTGGGCGGCGTCGCAAATCGAGAAGGTCCGCGCGCGCTTGGCCAGGTCGGCGAACACCGGGTGGATCGCCGGGCTGCCGAGGGCGCCGATGTAGGTGACCTGCGCGCCGGTGGCGAGGAGGGCGTTGGCCATGATCGGGCCGTTGCCGCCGAGCTTATCCATGCGGGGATAGAGCTCGATGTTGGTGCTCTTGCCGGCGGCGGCCACGATGCGCTGGCCGAAGTCCGTGAGGGTCTTCAGGGGTGTAAAGTTTTCCCCCTGGCCGTGGCGGAGGCCGACGGGCGTGACGATGGTGTCGACGAAGCCGTCGAAACCGACGATGGCGCGCACGGAGCCAATGGCGGCGCGGCGGGACTTGAGCTGGGCGAGGGCGCGGGAGCGAAACATGGTGTGGATTTGAAACGGTGAGCGTTGAGGAAAAATTGCGCGAGCTTCGTCGCAAACAGATTCGCGCGCGCCGGTGAACAACTTCGCCGGAATTTCCGTTGAACGCGCGGATCAAACCCGGCAACTGTTGCGCCAACTTCACATGGCCGAACCGTTCTCCCTCCCGCCCGTCCTCGCGACCAACATCATCGAGATCTTCGAGCGCTGCGGGACAATCGACAAAATCATCGTGTTGGGCCTGGCGGTCGCGAGCCTGGTGGCTTGGACGGTGATGTTCGGGAAGCACGCGGAACTGAAGCGCCTGCGCCGGCTCAACGGCTCGTTCGAGGCGCACCTCCGCGACCAGCGCACGCTGCTGGATTTGCCGGAGTCGTTTCGCGAGAAGCGCATCATTCCCTACGCGGATCTTTTCGCGGATGCGGTCGAGGGCTACTGGCGCGCGGCGGCGATCGGGCGGGAGCGGGGCACCGAGACTTCGCGCGCGAAGCTCGAGCACGCGGAGAACGCCCTCCAGCGCGCCATCGCGCGGCAGACGCTGCGCTACGAGTCGGGCATGATCTTCCTCGCCTCGATTGTGTCGGGCGCGCCGTTCATCGGGCTGCTCGGCACGGTGTGGGGCGTGATGGAGGCGTTCAGCTCCGTCGCCACGCAGCAGACGGCGGGCATCCAGGCGCTGGCGCCCGGCGTCTCGGGCGCCATGCTCGCGACCATCGCCGGCCTCGTCGTGGCGATTCC
>JANOCA010000196.1:0-3402 GCA_031411915.1 Opitutaceae bacterium | reverse complement strand
CCACTTGCACGCGGATGGCGCCGCCGAAGGCATCGTCGAGCACGAAGGCCGTGAGGCCGTTCTCGACGAGCAGCGAGTGGAGCAGTTCAGCCTCGGCGAGGTTCGAGCAGGTGGTGACGGTAATCATGCGGGCAGGATGGGGGCTGCGGGGGCGGTTGGCGAGGCTTGCGATGCGACGGGCTTGGATTGCGCGGGAAAACGGTTCTCACTCGCCGCACCCCATGAAACCCCTCGTCCCGCTCGCCCTCCTTTTCGCGGCTTCCACCGCCTGCGCGGAGCCGGCGGCGAAAAACGTCCTGCTCGTCACGATCGACGGCCTGCGTTGGCAAGAAGTCTTCACCGGCGCCGAGGATGCGCTGATCAACAAGGAGCATGGCGGTGTGGCCGAGAATGCGCAGGCGGGGTTGCGCGCGGAGTTCGGCGGCGCCACGGCGGAGGAGAGGCGGCGGAAGCTAATGCCATTTTTCTGGGGCACGATTGTGCCCGGGGGGCAGGCGTTCGGGAACCGTGCGCTCAACAGCGCCTCGAGCGTCCTCAACGCCGAGCGCATCTCCTATCCCGGCTACAACGAGCTGCTCACCGGGCGCGCCGATCCGCTCATCACCTCCAACACCCCGCTCCCCAATCCCAACGTGACGGTGCTCGAGTGGTTCAACGGCCGGCCAGGCTTCACCGGTCGCGTCGCCGCCGCGGCCGCGTGGAATGTGTTCGTGCCCATCATCAATGTCGGCCGCAGCCGGCTGCCGGTGTTCGTGACGCAGCAGCAATCCGCGCCGGGCAGCGTCTCCCCGCGCATCGCCGAGATCGAGCGCTGGATGCAGGACATCCCGCCCATCTCGCCGTCGGAGAACTTCGACGCCTTCACGTATCACGCCGCCGTGGACATGATCGGGACGAAGCGGCCGCGGCTGTTCCTGCTGGCGCTCGGCGAGCCCGACGAATGGGCGCACGCGCGCCGTTACGACCGCTACCTCGACTCGATCCGGCGCTGCGATCGCTTCATCCGGCAACTCTGGGAGATGATGCAGGCGATGCCCGAGTATCGCGGCACGACTGCGTTGATCATTTCGCCCGATCATGGCCGCGGGGTGCTCGGCGCGGATTGGACGAGCCACGGAAAAAAAATCCCGCATGCCGAGGAGACGTGGCTGGCGGCGATGGGCCCCGGCGTGCCCGCGCTCGGCGAGCGAAGCGACGCTAGGCCCGTGCATCAGGCGCAGGTCGCGGCGACCGTGGCGGCGTGGCTGGGCGAGGATTTTCAAAAAGCGTTTCCCGAGGCCGCGGCGCCAGTCGCCGAGCTGGTGGGTGCGAAGCGCTGAACACCTTTCCTCATGAAACAAATTCTCCGACCCACCGCGCTGCTCGTGTTTGCCGCCAGCGTCTGCACCGCCGCCCACCGGGACCGCCACGTCGTCCTCATCAGCCTCGATGGTTTTCCCGCCTACGCATGGCGCGACGACACGATCCCGTTGCCCAATCTCCGCCGGCTCGCCGCCGAGGGCGCCGTCGCCGATGCGATGACGATCTCCAACCCGGCGATCACGTGGCCCAACC
The DNA here is from genome assembly GCA_031411915.1 of Opitutaceae bacterium. GTDB lineage: Bacteria > Verrucomicrobiota > Verrucomicrobiia > Opitutales > Opitutaceae > ER46. Next base: position 1,848 of record JANOCA010000196.1, on the reverse strand, counting down.
ACACCACGCTCGTCACCGGCGTCGAGCCGCGGAAACACGGCGTGCTCTACAACGGCTTCGTCGTCCGCGGCGGTCCCGGCCAGCCGAACAAAATCGAGCCGTGGACCGACAAGGCGAAGCTCGTGCGCGTGCCGACGGTCTACGACGCCGCCTTCAAGGCGGGCCTCACCACCGCCGAGATCGACTGGGTCGCCATCACCAAGCCCGGCACGATCACGTGGAGTTTCCCCGAGCTGTTCGATCCCGAGGCGACACTCCCGCGCGCGATGATCGCGGCCGGCGCGATTTCGCCCGCCGAGGTGAAGCTCGCGCAAAGCGGCCGGCCCAACATCGTCTGGCGCGACGAGCTGTGGACGCGGGCGGCGAGCTTCGTGATCACGAATCACCGGCCCAACCTGCTGCTCTTCCACCCGCTCACCACAGATTCGACGCACCATCGCTTCGGCCCCGGCTCTCTGGCCGGCACCACCGCCCTCGCGCTCGCCGATCGCCTGGTCGGCGATGTGGTTCGCGCCATCGACGCCAGCGGCCGCCGCGCGCAGACGACCGTGATCGTGACGACCGACCACGGCTTCAAGAAAGTGGACAAATATCTCTACGCGAATGTCGCCCTCAAGAAAGCCGGCCTCCTCCGCGCCGCTGGCGCCACCATCGCGCAGTGCGACGCGTTTGCCGGCACGCAGGGCGGCATCGCCTTCATTTACGTGACCGATCCGGCGAAGCGCGCCGAACTCGTGCCCAAGCTGAAGGCGCTTTTCGCCGCGACCGAGGGCATCGCCGAAGTGATCGATGCCGCGGCCGGCGCGCACGCGCACGGCATGCCGACGCCCGCTGAAAACGACGGCATGGGCGACCTCATCCTCTACCCGAAGGCCGGTTACGCCTTCAGCGGCGCCGCGGCCGGCGACGCGATCGTCGGCCCCGCGGTCAACTACGGCGGCACGCACGGCTACAACTCCGCCGACCCCGAGCTCGACGGCATCTTCCTCGCGAGCGGCGCCGGCATCAAAAAAGGCGTGAAGCTCGACCGCGTGCGCAACCTCGACGTCGCCCCTACCATCGCCCGCCTCCTCGGCGTCCCGCTCCCCACCGCCGACGGCAAAGCGATCGACGAAATTCTCACCGAGAAAAAATAGCGCCTGCTTGTCGTTCACTTTCACCCTCACTTTCCCTTTCACTCAACGCATGCTCACCTTCGCCCAATTCGGAGCCGGCCGCATCGGCCAGATCCACGCCGCCAACCTCGCCTCCACTGGCGCGACCCGCCTGCGTTACGTGATCGACGTCAACGCCGAGGCCGCGGCCAAGCTCGCCGCGAAACACGGCGCCCAGGTCACCGACGTGAAGACCGCGCTCGCCGATCCCGTGGTCGACGCGGTCATCATCGCCTCGTCCACCGACACGCATGCCGACCTCGTCATCGCCGCGGCGCGCGCGGGCAAAGCCATCTTCTGCGAAAAGCCCATCGACCTCTCGCTCAAGCGCGTGGACCAGTGCCTCGCCGCCGTGAGGAAGGCGAAGGTCCCGATGTTCGTCGGCTTCAACCGCCGCTTCGATCCCAGCTTCGCCGCGCTGCATGCGCGCATCGCCGCGGGCCAGATCGGCGCGGTCGAGCAGGTCATCATTTCCAGCCGCGATCCCGGCCTGCCGCCCATCGCCTACCTGAAAACGTCCGGTGGCCAGTTCCGCGACATGACGATCCACGACTTCGACATGGCGCGCTGGCTCCTCGGCGAGGAGCCGGTCGAGGTCTTCGCCTACGGCAGCTGCCTCGTCGATCCCGCCGTCGCCAAGGTCGGCGACACGGATTCCGTGATGGTGCTGATGAAGACCGCGTCCGGAAAACTC
>JANOCA010000195.1:0-3615 GCA_031411915.1 Opitutaceae bacterium | reverse complement strand
AGCTGGAATGGCATATCGTCCCGCCTCTCACGAGGGGGGCTACAACGAAGCGTCGGATGTCACGTTTTCAGTGGTTCGCCGCACTCGCGTGGATCGTGGGGGCCAGCGCCGCCGCGGCCGCGCCGGTGAGCATCCGCTGGCTCGCCGATCGCGAGCCGGCGGCCGTGGAGGTCGAGGGGCTCTCGGCCGACGCGCTGCGTGTCGGTGCGAAAGGAAACGCAGCGGTGTTTCCCGTTTTCGCGGAGCAGGCGCACGCCACCGGCGTGCCGCCGATGCTCGGCACGTGGAGCACCATGGACGGGCGGCTGCGCTTCGAGCCGCGGTTCCCGCTCGCGCGCGGCGTGCGCTACCGCGCTGAATACCGCGGCGCCGGCGCGGCGGCGGTCATCTCGTTTTTCGAGCTGCCGGCGGACACCGCCGCCGGGACCACCGAGGTGGTCCGGATTTTTCCGACGGCCGCCGCGCTGCCCGAGAACCAGCTCAAGTTCTACGTGCATTTCTCCGCGCCGATGAGTCGCGGCGGCGTCTTCGAGCACGTGCAGCTCAAGGACGAGGCGGGCAGTGTGATCGAGCTGCCGTTCCTCGAACTGGTCGAGGAACTCTGGGATCCGACGATGACGCGTCTCACGCTGCTCATCGATCCGGGTCGGATTAAGCGTGGCGTGAAGCCGCTGATGGACGTCGGACCGGTGTTCGAGGTCGGCAAGCGCTACACGCTCGCCATCACGGCCGAGTGCCGCGATGCCGCGAACCGGCCCCTGCGCGCGGCGTCCGCGAAGACGTTTCTCATCGCCGCCGCGGATCGCACGCCCATCGCACCGGCGAGCTGGAAAATCACGGCGCCGAAGGCAGGCACACGCGACGCGCTGCGGGTGGAATTCGGCGAGTCGCTCGATGCCGCCCTCGCCATCCGCAAAATCGCCGTGGCGACGGGCGGTGCGGAGGTGGAGGGAGAGGCGACGTTGAGCGCGGAAGAGCGCGAGTGGAACTTCACGCCGGATCAACCGTGGCGCGCGGAAACTCACCGGCTGGTGATCGGCACGACGATCGAGGATCTCGCGGGCAACAACGTGGGCAAGGCCTTCGACGTGGATGTCGCCGAGCGCGTGGAACGCCGCAGCGCGACGCCGACGGTGGAAGTGGCGTTTGCGGTCAGGTGAGCGCCGCCCGGCTCAGAACTCAAACGTGTTGGTCAGCGTCCACTTGTTGGGCTGCGGAATGCGGGCGCTCGCGACCTGGCCGTTGGGCTGCGCGGTCACGGCGATGAGTTCGTCGCCCGCGAGCAGATCGCGCACGTTGAGCTGGAGGCTCCAGCGCAGTTTGTCGCGCAGGATGCGGCGGCCGTAGCGGAGCCAGGCGTCGAACTTCAGATCGTCGCTCCCGTAGTAGGGGCGCGAGACATCGGAGACCCACGCGCCGATTTCGTTGCGCTTCACCGGAAACCCGATCGCGACGCGGTCCTGCCAGCGCGCGGCGCCGCCGAGGCTGAAGCCCTTCAGCTTGCCGGCGCGAAAATCGTAGTTGGTGACGACGTTGAAGCGCCAGCGCCGCAGCTCCTGCACAGGCGAGCCGTTGGCGGCGAGGGCGTTCAGGTAGGGCACATACATGTTGGTGATCGCGAGATTGCCGAGCTGCGAGGCGCCGAATGCGCCGAAGTAGGTGATGTCCTCGAAGCCCTCCATGTCGCGGATGTTGGTGGCGAGGCTGCCGTTGCCGTCGGTCCACAGCGGGAGATTTTTTTTCACGAACTCGGCGAAGTCCGCGCCGACGTTGGAGCGCTGCGCCTCCTGCATCGCGGCATTGAACGTGATGCGCCAGTTGCGCGTGGGGTTGAGCGTGCCCTCGAACTCCCAGCCCTCGGAGATGGTGTCGGCGATGTTGCCGACGTTGGGCGGGCGCGTGGCGCTCCAGTTGCCGCCGCCGGGGAGCTGCGAGAAATTCCAACTGCTCCCGAGCAGAGGATCGACCGGTCGGAGCCACTCCTCGCGCGTGCGCTGCGTGAACCAGAGGTTGCGCGCGGTGGTCTCGGCGGGAGTGAGCGCGGGGTTGAGATTACCTGCCTGCGCGGGATTGGTGAGGCTCGCGCGCAGCGGCAGGTAACGCGGATCGTTGGGCGAAAAGCCAAACCACTTGTTGATCACCACCTCGCTCACGTTCGCCTGGCGCATGCCGTTCATGGCGCGGGTGACGTCATTGCCGGGCCAGAAGGTGTTGTAGAACGTGGCCCCGTCGTTGGCCTGCGTGGTGCGGTAGCGGTTGATGCGGAGCACGAGCTTCTGCTCGAACGCGGAGAGCGTGATGCCGTAGTCCTTGGTTTTGCCGGAGGGCGGGCTGAACGGCCGGCCGTAGACATCGGCGATGGTCGAGCTGGGGCGGAAGTTTTTCGACTCGTTGTAGGCGAGGCTGAGATCCGTGCCGCGCGGGAGCCAGCGCTTCACGATCTGCGGCGCGTGGAGGACACCGCTCCAGCTGAGCGTGTCATCCTTGGCGTAGATCGTGGGCCGCGCGGGCAGGGTCCACGCGGGATTGTAGGGATCGGTCTCGCCGGTGCCGGAGGCCAGGCGCGCGGGGCCGGCGTCGCGCAAATCGAACTCGTCCTGGCGCCAGCCGACGAGGCCGACGAGCTTGTCGCTGAACAGGTAACTCTGCCAGACGACGGATGCGCTCTTGGTGACGTTCCTGTTTTTGCTCGCGCCGGAGTAGAGCTTGGCGATGTCGCGATCGCTGGCGGCGATCACGGTGACGGGGGCGCGCACCATCTGGTTGATGCGCGCGTCGAAGATCAGCGCGGTGCCGCTCGCCTGCGGCGTGTGATCGGCGGTGATGCCGGAGATGCCGGCGCCCGCGGGAGACGACAGGCTGGCGATGGAGCCGCCGAGGTAATGCAGGCCGGCGTAGCCCGGGTAAGTCGTGGCGGTGGGATTGTTGGCGTAGGCGTTCAGCTCGAGGCCGTAGGAGTAGCCGTTGATGCTGCGGTTGAAGGTGGCGCTGCGTTGATCGGTGTAGGTGCCGGTGACGATGTGGCGGCCGAGGTGCCGCAGCGCGCTGCGCTTCCGCCGCAGATCGAGCGTCGCGTAGGCCGTGGCGCGGAAGGCCTCGCGCGTGACCTCCGAGAAATTGTTGCCGATGGAATCGGAGGCGACGTAGGGGCGGCCAAAGTTGGGGTTGGCCGCGCCGTCGACGAGCTTGCTCTGGATGTCGACGAAGAGCGTGTAGGCATCGAAGCCGAACATCCCGAAGTTATCGCGGTTGAACGTCTGCCTGTCGTAGGTGAGCTCGAAGCCCACGAGGTCGCGGAAGAACGTCTGGCGGACGCTCGCGTTGAGCGCGCGAAAATCGGCCTGCTCGCGCTTGTTGGGCCCGTCGAGCAACTGGTCGTAGAAATTGAAGACCGAGGGATCGCGGAGCTCCTGGTATTTCCAGAGACCGGCGTAGGCCTGGCCCGCGGGCGCGAATTGGCGGTTGAGGAAAAAATTCGGGTTGTTGCCCTGCGCGGTGTAGGCGCCGACGGCGAACCACTGCGTGAACGGCACGCCGCCGCGGCCGATCATGAAGGGCGGCACGCCATTGCCGCCCTGCGCGGCGCCGTGCGGATCGGTGAAGACGGCGGCGACC
>JANOCA010000194.1:0-3111 GCA_031411915.1 Opitutaceae bacterium | reverse complement strand
ACGGCGTCGCCCACGGCCGCCACCTTTCCGCGCAGGCGCGCACGAGCCGCGCCGCCACCGGCTACCGCGAATGGATCACCGACTACGACCGCTCGACCGCGCTCTACTACGCTCTCATCACCGGCGTCGACGCGGCCGTCGGGATGATCCGCGAGTCTCTCGCGCGCGAGGGCTTCGCCGACAACACCGTCATCATCTTCACTTCCGACAACGGCTACAGCGCCGGCGCGCACGGCTTCGGCGACAAGGTCCTCCCCTACGAGGAGGCCTCGAAGTCGCCGCTCATCATCCACGATCCGCGCCTGCCGCGCGCCCACGCCGGCGCCGTCAGCGACGCGATCACCGCGGGCGTCGACATGGCCGCCACCCTCTTCGCGCTCGCCGGCGTGCCCGCGCCGGCCGACCTTGATGGCCGCAATCTCGCGCCGCTGCTCACGCAGCCCGCCGGCCGTGTGCGCAGTCACCTCCCGCTCTTTAATTTCTGGGGCGCGCCCTCCGCGCAATCGCTCGCGATCGTCGCGCCCGGCTGGAAATACATCCACTGGTATTTCGGCGGCGACGGCCTCGCGCCCACCGACGAGCTCTTCGACCTCGGCGCCGATCCCTACGAGATGAAAAACCTCGCCGCCGACCCGCGCCACGCCGCGCGCCTCGCGGAGCTGCGGCGCGCTTACGACGCCGAGGTCGCGCGCATCGGCCGCCTCGCCTTCTCCGGCCACGGCTACGAACCCTACGCCACGCTCTTCGACCGCACCGTCAGCTGGAACCGCAAAGCCCCGCTCCTCCCCCGTCCCGCCTCCACCGCCAAGAAAAATAAAAAATAGCCGCACCCCTCGGCCCCCGCCCCATGTTTCCTCATCTTCGCGTCTCTCCGTCTCTCCTTCTCTCCATCTCTCATTCTCTCCGTCTCTCATTCTTCATTGCCTCCGCGACGGCCCTCACGCTACGGGCGGCCACTCCGCCCACGACCCCACCGCCGCCCCGCGACGCCCCCCTCGCGCTCAGCCCCTTCGAAGTCACCGCCACCACCGACGTCGGCTATGAGTCCTCCACCGCGATGAGCGGCACGCGCACCAACGAGTCGCTCGCCAACCTCCCCAACTCGATCTCCGTCTTCAACACCGAGTTTCTCTCCGACCTCGGCATCACCGATTTCTTCCAGGCCGCCGACTTCGCCGTCGGCGCCGACAACATCTACAACGACAACATGCAGGTCGGCGCGCCCGTCGGCGCCCGCTCCGGCAACCAGATCAATTTCCGCGGCCTGCCCTCCGTGCGCCAGCTCAAGGACGGCTTCCCCACCTACACGCCGCAGGACACCTACAACACCGAGCGCATCGAGATCTCCCGCGGTCCCGGCGGCATCGCCTACGGCGACACCGACGCCACCGGCGTCATCAACCTCACGAGCAAGCGCGGCCAGTTCCGCAACCTCGCCGACTTCGCCACGCGCCTCGACGACCGCGGCTCGCGCCGCTTCACGCTCGATTTCAACCGCGTGCTCGTCGGCAAGACCCTCGCCGCGCGCGTCAACCTGATCGATTCCCGCCTCGAGGGCTGGCACGAGAACACTGGCCGCGACTTCCGCGCCGGCGCCGGCGCGCTGCGCTGGCAGCCGTTCAAGCACGGCCGCACCGTCGTCGACGCCACGTTCGAGCGCGGCGACATGGTCACGCACATCAGCCACACCGCGCTCAACAACCAGATGGCCGCCTACGTGCGCGGCACCGGCACGAACGCGCGCGACGCCAATCCGAATCTCGCCGGCGTGCAGAACAACGGCGTCGGCATGGCCCGCCTCGCCGCGCCGCCCACCGCCACCGCCGATGCGCACGCGTGGACGATGATCGGCGGCCAGTTCTACAACCTCCAGACGATGGGAACGACCGACGCGTTCCCCGTCTATCGCATCACCACCATCATCCAAGGGGCCGCCGCCACGAGCGCCACCGACCCGCAGAATCCCAACCGCATCCCGATCCTCCCGATCCCCGTCTCGTGGTTTCCGCTCAAGCAGGACTGGGCCGGGCCCGACGCCAAGGTGGACTACGATTTCAGCGCCGCGAATTTCTCCGTGCAGCACCAGGCCGCGCGCAACCTCGACGTGTGGCTCGCCTACAACCGGCAGGACGAAACCACCGCGCAGAACCTCACGCGCAACGGCAACATCGCCGGCGGCAACGTCCGCGCCGTCTTCCTCGACGTGAACCCGCGCTTGCCCGACCCCGCCTTCCCCAACGACCCCACGCGCACGATCGCCAATCCCAACTTCGAGCAGCAGTTCATCGGCGGCACCATCACGCGCCGGCTGGAGCAGCACACCATCGAGTCCGTGCGCCTCATCGGCGTTTACAGCGCGGAGTTTTGGAAAACCAGCCACCGCTTCATCCTCAGCGTCAACCACCGCGACGAGATCTACCGCATCCAAAACTTCAACTGGGGCCTCACCCCGGCGGAGATCGCGCGCCGTGGTTTCACCGGCATCGGTGCCCGCGTCGCCAACAACGTCGTCACGCCGTGGTATTACTTCAAGGACGGCAACGGCGACAAACTGAAGATCCCGCGCGCGCCCGGCGTGCTCGACTATTTCGTCAACGGCGCCAGCGGCCTCCAGTATTTCGACCAGTCGCTGAGCAGCGGGGTGTTCCAGCACCTGGGCACTCTCTTCAAGGGTCGCCTGCGCACCAGCGTCGGGATCAGCCGCGATCACTGGCAGCAAGCGGGCAACCTCCCGGTGCTCGCGTTCGGGCCTCATCAGGAATTCCGCTTTGTCGATGCGGCCGGCAACCCGCTCGACAACGAGGCCCGCGTCCCCACGAGGTCGCTCGCGGACACTTGGAAGACCAACACGAGCTACGGCGGTATCTTCAACCTCACCGACTGGGTCGCCGTCACCGCTTCATTCCAAGAGTCCGCGCTCTTCACCGACAACGTCGGCACCGATCTCCTCGGCAATGCCCGCGCCCCCACGCAGGGCTCCGGCGTCGATCTTGGGCTGCGCTTCAGCCTGCTCAAGCAGCGCGTCAACGCCTCCGTCGTCGTCTACGACAACACCTCCGGCAACAACCGCACCGCCATCGCCGCCGCGCTCCGCACCGAGGTGAACGCCGC
>JANOCA010000193.1:0-4066 GCA_031411915.1 Opitutaceae bacterium | reverse complement strand
GCGGGGTTGTTGGAGCTGGCGTAGCCGGGGCGCTGCTGGCCGGGCGTGTCGAACACGACGGGAATCTGGATGAAGTAGGGCACGCCGATGCCCGGATTGGCGGCGACGATGGCGGAGGAGCTCTGCCGGTTGTCCACGGTGACCTTGGGTCGATATGAAAAAGTCGGCGAGCCGGCGATGAGGCGCGGATCGATACCGGTGCCCGGGATGGTTGCGATGATGGGATTCGGCGCCTGGAAAAAATTCAGCATCGTGTTCACCGGCGGGATCACGTTCACCGGGTTCGACTGGCTGTCGCCCATCTCGCCCGAGACGCGCACGCTGGTCTTCCCCACCCAGCTCGCTGCCTTGCCGTCACGCAGCACGCCCTCGAGCGCGATGTAGCCGCGGCGCTTGCGATCGAAGGCCGGCTCCTGCTGGTAGGTGTTCAGCTCGCTCACGGTCGCGACGCGGAAGGCCAGGCGGTTTTTCACCAGCACGCGGCTGACATCGAGCGTGGCCCGGTAGGAATTCTCGGAGCCGAAGCGCCCGCTGATCACGGTGCGGTTGCGCGAGAGCTGGGGCCGGACGATCGAGCCCTCGATGATGCCCGCGGGATTGCCGATGCCGAAGAGCAGGGAATTGGGCCCGCGGCTCATGGTGACGCCGGAGGAGTTATAGGCGTCGAACGGAATGTCCGTGAGGAAATAGTCGCGGGTGGTCGTCGCGGCGCCGATGCCGCGCACGCGGTTGTTGGCCTGCGGATTCTCGCGGCTCTCGGATTGGTCCGGGCGGCCCGATTCGGTCCCGCCGCCGGCGAAGTTGCCGGACACGCCGCCGACCTCCGTCGCAGTGGTGAGCGAGAGGAGCTCGCCGAGATTGGTCGCGGCGGTGTCGATCAGGAACTCAGGCGTGATGATGCTGATGGCGGCGCCGACGTCGCGGAGCGCGGTGTTGATGCGCGTGCCGGCGAGCGTGCTGGCGGCGGAGTAGCCGACGTTGTCGCTCTCACTGATCACGAAGGGATCGAGTTTGATCGCCTCGTCGCGGGCCTCGGTCGAATCGGCCGGAGATTTCGTTGGCGGGGGAGTCGTCTGACCGAGAGCGGTGCTGGCGGCCAGCAACCAAGCGGCGACGAAGACGGGGTAGGCGGGGGTGCGGTTCACGGGGTTTTGGGGGTCGAGACGAATACGGTTTGGATGCGCGCCGCAGGTGACGCGTGGCAACGCATGTCGACGAAAACATGAGACGGACGGAAGGCGAGTCGTCAGAAGGGAAAGGTCCTCGAAGGAAAACTTTTTGCGTGCCGTCGCTCCAAAGGACGGCGGGTCGATCTCGGCTTGAGATTGCGTCCCGCCTCGCGGTCCCCGGCGGCTCAAGGCCCGGCCTCCGGTTACGGCTAGCCCGCGAGGGCGGGGTAGTCGGAGTAGCCGCGGGCGTCGTTCGTGTAGAACGTGCGCGGATCAGGCTTCGCCAGCGGGGCACCCGCGTGCACGCGCGCGACAAGATCGGGGTTGGCGATGTAGCTGCTCCCAAACGCCACGGCGGCGAGCGTGCCGGCCGTGATCGCCTCGGTCGCCTCCGCGGGCGAGTAGCCCATGTTGCCGACGAGCGCGCCCTTGAACGCCGCGCGCGCGGGCGTGATGACATCGCCCTTCTGCACGCTGAAGAAATCGCCGCGCATCATATGGAGATAGGCGAGGCCGCGTTGGTCGAGCTGCGTGGCGACATGGCTGGTGAGCGCCACGGGGTCGCTGTCCTTCATGTCATTGTAGCTGTTGAGCGGCGAAAGACGCAAGCCCACGCGGGCCGCGCCCCAGACGCCCACGACGGCGTCCACGACCTCGAGCATCAGCCGCGCGCGATTCGCGATCGTTCCGCCGTAGGGACCGGTGCGGTGGTTGCTGCCGTCGCGCAGGAATTGATCGAGCAGGTAGCCGTTGGCGCCATGCACCTCCACGCTGTCGAAGCCGGCGGCGAGGGCGTTGTGCGCCGCGTTGCGGAAACCCGCGACGATTCCGGGCAACTCGTCGTCGCGCAGCTCGCGCGGGATCTCGTAGGGTTTCTTGCCTTGCGGCGTGTGGGTCTCGTCGTTGGTGATGCGGAGCGGACTCGCCGAGACGGGCTGGGCGCCGTTGTTCAGCAGCGAGTGGCAGGCGCGGCCGCCGTGCCAGAGCTGCAGGGCGATGCGGCCGCCCCGGGCGTGGACGGCATCCGTGATTTTTTTCCACGCCGCCACCTGCGCCGCCGAATAGATGCCGGGCTCGCGCGCGCCGAAGGCGGAGTTTCCCTCAATCGCCATCGTCGCCTCCGCCACGATCAGGCCGGCGGTCGCGCGTTGCGAGTAGTAGTCGGCCATGATGGCGGTCGGCACGTGATCGGCGTCGGCGCGGCAGCGCGTGAGCGGCGCCATGATGATGCGATTGGGCAGGGCGAGCGCGCCGAGTTGGACGGGAGTGAAGAGGGCGGGATGATGCATGGTGGAAGCGGAGCGCGGAAGGGACTGCACGCGGATGTTTTTTCAACTGCGCCGCGTGGAATAGTTGTCCAACGTGCGCAAATCCCCGCGAACCCATGAAACATCTCGTCCTGTCCGCCCTTGTTTTGTCCCTCGCAGCCGTCTCGCTCCGCGCCGAGGTGCGGCTGCCGGCAGTAATCTCGAATCACATGGTTCTCCAGCGCGATGCCGTCGTCCCCATCTGGGGTTGGGCGGATCCGGGCGAGAATGTCACCGTCGCCTTCGCCGGCCAGACGCGCACCGCCGTGGCGGCGGCCGACGGCGCGTGGCGGGTAAAACTCGATCCGCTGCGCGCGACCGATACGAGCGCGACGCTCACCATCACCGGAAAGAACAAGATCGTGATCGAGGATGTGATCGTGGGTGAGGTGTGGCTCGGCTCGGGGCAGAGCAACATGGCGATGACGGTCGCACGCTCGCTCAACCCGGAGGCCGAGGCGGCGGCGGCGAATTTCCCGCGCATCCGTTTTTTCAAGGAGGCCTCCGCTTCCGCCTCCACGCCGCAGACGATTGGCAAGGGTGAGTGGGTCCTCTGTTCGCCGCAGACCGTGCCGGCCTCCTCGGCCGTGCTCTATTTCTTCGGGCGCGAGCTGCATCAAAGGCTCGGCGTGCCCGTGGGCCTCATCAACTCCTCCGTCGGCGGCACGCCCATCGAGGCTTGGATCGCGCCGGAGGCGCAGCGCGCGCAGCCGGAGTTGAAGCCGTTCTTCGACACCGCCAAGGCCGAGGCCGCCGCGACCGCGACGCCGGCCGCGCGGGAAAAATACGAGGCCGATCTCGCCGCGTGGGAGGCGGCGCAGAAGGACACCAAGGCCGCGAAGAAAAAGGCCGGCAAGAAACCGCAGGATCCCGTCGCGGTCGCCGCGCGCCGGGGCGATGTCGGCGGTCTGTTCAACGGCAAGATCGCGCCGCTGATTCCCTACGCGGTGCGCGGTCTCCTCTGGTATCAGGGCGAGGCCAACTCCACGCCGGCGAAGGCGCCGTTCTATGCGGCGCAGATGAAGCTCCTCGTGACCGACTGGCGCGCGCGCTGGGGCGCTCAGCTGCCGTTTGCCTGGGCGCAGCTCCCGAACTTCACCGGCGCGGGCCGCGACTGGCCGCGCCTCCGCGAGGCGCAGATCGACGCGCTCGCGCTGCCGCGCACCGGCATGGGCATCAACCTCGACATCGGCGAGGCCGCCGACATCCACCCGCGCAACAAGCAGGAGGCCGGCCGTCGCCTCGCCCTCTGGGCGCTGGGCGAGGTCTACGCTGAAAAAGTCCCCGCGACCTCGGGCCCGCTGCCCGCCGGCCACGAAGCCCGCGGCGCCGAGATCGTGCTGCGTTTCACGCACGCGAACGGCGGCCTCGTCGCGAAAGACGGCGCGTTGGGCGGCTTCGAGATCGCCGGAGCGGATCGCAAGTGGCATCCGGCGAAGGCCACGATTGCGGGCGACACCGTGATCGTGTCGAGCGGTGACGTGCCGAAGCCGGTCGCCGCGCGCTACGCGTGGGAGAATAATCCGGCCGCGAGTCTCTTCAACGGCGCTGGCCTGCCCGCGACACCGTTTCGCACGGAGCGGTGGTGAG
>JANOCA010000192.1:0-25446 GCA_031411915.1 Opitutaceae bacterium | reverse complement strand
TTTATTACTGGGACGATTTCTGGGGCGTGGCAGGTTTGCGGTGTGCGGCGGATCTGTTGCAGGCAACTGACGCCGCACTGGCGGCGGAGTGTCGGCAGGAGGCGGCAGATTTCATGGCCGCGATCGAGCGCTCGGTGCCCGGGGGTCCGCAGCGACGTTTTCCGGGAGCGATGCCGGCGGCACCGACGCGGCGGATGGACTCGGGCGCGGTGGGTTCGTTGGTCGCCGACTATCCGCTGCAGCTCTACCCGCCGGGAGATGGGCGCATGATTCGAACGGCCGACTATCTGCGGGATCACAGCAGTTTTGCCGGCGGATTTTTTCAGCACATGATCCACTCGGGCATCAACGCCTACCTGACGCTTCATCTCGCCCAGGTGCGACTCCGCGCCGGCGAGCCCGCGGTGGCATGGGAGCTGATGGATTGCGTCGCCCGTCTCGCATCGCCGACAGGGCAATGGCCCGAGGCGATTCATCCGCGGACGGGAGGCGGGTGCATGGGCGACGGGCAACATGCATGGGCGGCAGCCGAGTGGGCGATGATGATCCGTAACTGCTTCGTGCGGGAAGAAGGGGACGAGCTCGTCATTGCCTCGGGCGTTCGTCCGGAATGGTGGCGGGGCGGGCCGGCGAGTCTCGGCCCGGTGCTGACGCCGTTCGGGCCGGTGACCGTGCACGTCACGGGCACGGCCGCCGGCGTCGAAGTGCAAGTCTCCGCCCAATGGCGCACGCCGCCGCCGCGACTCCGGATCCGTGTGCCGGGATTCTCCACTGAAGACCGCGTTCCGGCGGAAAACGAAACCCAGTTCAACCTGATCCCCGCGTTATGAAAATATGCATGATGACCAACACCTATCTGCCCCATGTGGGCGGGGTGGCCCGCTCGGTGAGCACCTTTGCGGAGGAGTATCGCAAGCTCGGCCACAAAGTCCTCGTGGTGGCGCCCGACTTCGACGGGCCGAAGCTGCCGCGGCGGCAGGCCCAGATCGTCGAGCGCGTCGCGGCCATCCAAAATTTCAACGGCAGCGATTTCTCCGTGCGGCTGCCCCTCGCCGCCGGGCTCTCGGACCGGCTCGAGAACTTCAAGGCGGACATCATGCATGCGCATCATCCGTTCCTGCTGGGGGACACCGCGCTGCGCATCGGCGCGAGCAAGAACGTGCCGGTCATCTTCACGCACCACACCCGCTATGAAGATTACACGCACTACGTGCCGGGCGACTCGACGACGCTGAAGGAGATCGCGATCAACCTCTCCACGCAGTTTGCCAATCTCTGCGAAGGCGTGATCGCGCCGAGCGAGAGCATCGCCAAATTGATCCGCAAACGCGGCGTCGAGACGCCCATCGCCGTCGTGCCCACGGGAATCGACGTGATGGGATTTGCCGCGGGCGACGGCGCGCGGGCGCGGGGCCGCTTGAAGGTCCCGCCGGGGGCGTTTGTGGTCGGACACACCGGGCGCCTCGCGCCGGAGAAAAACCTGGGCTACCTGGCCAAGGCTGTCGCGCTGTTTCTGAAGGACGCGAAGGACGCGCGTTTCCTTGTCGTCGGCGGCGGGCCGTCGGAAGAGGAAATCAAACGGATCTGCACGGAGCACGGCGTCGCGGACCGGCTGATCATGGCGGGCAAGCAGACGGGCCGCGCCTTGCACGACGCGTTCCGGGCGATGGATGTCTTTGCCTTCGCGTCTTTCAGCGAGACGCAGGGAATGGTTTTGGCCGAGGCGATGGCCGCCGGTGTGCCGGTCGTCGCCCTGAAGGCCAATGGCGTGGTGGAGGTGATGCGCGATGGGGAGAACGGCTTTCTGCTGCCCGCTCGCGCGCCGGCGGAGAAGTTTGCCCTTCAGCTCGGGAAAATCCACGCGGCGAAATCGCTCCGGCGGCAGTTCAGCCGGGCGGCCTCCGCCACGGCCCAGGAATTTTCCCAGGAACGTTGCGCCCAGCGCGCGTTGGATTTCTACGGTGAAATCCGCAAGGTCACGCGCCGCGAGCGGCTGCTGACCGATATCAGCCCATGGGGAACATTGGGTCAACGGCTCGCGATGGAGTGGGATTTGATCGCCCAAAAAGCCCAGAGCATCGTCACGGCCCTGACGAGCGAGCCCGAGAAGAAGGCATCCTGACCGCCCCATGTTTGCCCATCTGGAAGCGTATGTGCACCGCTTGCGCCGGCGGCTGAGCCGGAGCGAGTGGGCCATCCGCCACCTCGGCCTCACGCCATCGGAAGGCACCAGCGAGGAGCCGGGACTGTTGATCATCCAGATCGACGGGTTGGCGCGCAGCCAGCTCGAGCACGCCATCGCGAAAGGACGGATGCCATTTCTCCGGCGCTTGCTGAAAAGCCGGACCTACGAAACGCACACGTTTTATCCGGGGATCCCCACGACCACGGCCGCGGTGCAGGCGGAATTGTTTTACGGACTCCGGAGCGCCGTGCCGGCCTTCAGTTTCTTCCGCCGCGACAAGCAAGAGCTCGGGCGGATGCTCTATCCGACTTGGGCCAAGGAATTCGAGGCCAGCTATGCGGCGAAGGCCGAGGGACTGCTGCGAGATGGCAGTTCGTGGTCAAATATCTACACGGGCGGTGCCGGCCAGAACGAGGCGCACTTTTGCGCGGCGAGCAACGGGCTGGGCGACATGTGGCAGACCGGCAAGATCCGGAACATTTTCGTTTTCTTCCTGCTGCATTTCTCGGCGGTCTTGCGCATCGCGGGGCTCCTCTTGCTGGAAACGGCCATCTCCCTTTGGGACGCGCTCGTTGGGATTCGGCGCGGACAGCCGGTGGGGCACGAGCTGTTTGTCGCAGGCTCGCGCGTCTTCGTTAGCATCGGCTTGCGGGAACTCGTTACGGTGGGTGTGGCGGTGGACTTGGCGCGCGGCTTGCCAGTCATCCATGCGAACTTCCTCGGCTACGATGAACAGGCGCATGGGCGAGGACCGGGCTCGGTTTTCGCCCACTGGTCGCTCAAGGGCATAGATCGATCAATCAAGAGACTCTACCGCGCGGCGCATCGGTCGCCACGGCGCGACTACGCGGTCTGGATAATCTCTGATCACGGTCAGGAGCGGACGCGCTCGTTCGCCACGGAGTATCCCGGCGGCATCGAGGAGATCGTTCGCAATTGCTACGACACCGCGCGCCAACGGGATCCCGCCTGGCGGGCGCGGTCGCAACGCCGGGAGCAATCCATATTGCTCGGAGGGGGGCTTTGGTCGAGGCGGCGCCTGGAGCGAATTCGTGCGGCTGATGCCCTGACACCGGAAGAGCAGGCGACTTTCACGGTGGTCGCGGTCGGCCCGGTGGGATTGGTCTATTTTGCCAAACCCTTGAACGATGAACAACGCGCGTCACTCGCGAAACGGCTGATCGAGCACGGCAAAGTGCCGGGCGTCCTGATGCGCGGTTCGGATGGAACGATTTCTTGGTTTCACGCGAAAGGTGTCAGCGCCGTGCCGGACGAGGTGGCCTCGATGTTGCCGCACCCCGAGCCGATGCGAGCGGAGATTGCGCGCGACCTGGCCGAGTTCTGCGCCAATCCCAACGCGGGCGATCTCATCCTGCTCGGGTGGTCGCCGGGTGCGGGGGCGTGGACGTTTGCGCCCGAGCGCGGGGCGCACGGCGGGCTGGGGCCTGAGGAGACGCAGGGGTTTGCGCTGCTGCCGGTGCGCACGCCGCTCCCGTCGGGCACGAATCATTTCGTCCGCCCAGCGGCGCTGAGGCAGGCCGCGCTCTACCATCTGGGCCGGGAGCCGTTGACGCGGCCGCCGCGGGCCACGGTCGCGAATCCGGAGCCGACGGCCCGCGTGATGACCTATAATGTCCATGGGTGCAGCGGCATGGACGGCCGCATTTCTCCCCGCCGCGTCGCGCGGGTGATCGAAACGGAGAAGCCCGACATCGTGGCCTTGCAGGAAATCGATTTGGGGCGACGCCGCTCAAGGGCAGAGGACCAGTCGGCGCTCATCGCCCGGTTGACCGGGATGAACCACGAGTTTTGTCCCACGGTGACGATCAACGACGAGCACTACGGCCACGCTCTCTTCAGCCCATGGCCGATGGAAGTCATCAAACGCGGCCGTCTGCCACATTCCCCCGGCCGCATGCACAGCGAACCGCGGGCCGCGCTCTGGGTGCGCATCAACGTGGCGGGCCGTCTCCTCAATGTCGTGACAACTCACCTGGGGCTGGGGTGGGGCGAGGGCTTGGCGCAGGTGCGCGCCTTGCTTGGGGAAGACTGGCTGGGCCGCATCCCGGCGGGTGAACCGGTGATTTTGTGCGGCGACCTGAACCTGTCGCCCGGTGGCGCCGCCTACCGGGAGCTGACCCGCGGTCTGCGCGATGCGCAGACGGCGCTTTCGGGTCACAAGCCTCTGCGCACTTTCAGCTCGCTCCGGCCGATGTTGCGGATCGACCACATCATGTTGTCGCCGCACTTCGAGGTGCGCGGCGTGCGCGTGCCCCGCAACGACCTCACGCGCGTCGCCTCGGACCATTTCCCTTTGGTGGCCGAACTCCAAGTTTTGCCTGCAGCCGCCGCAGCACCCACCACGAGACGCCCAGAATCGAAACGCCATAGGCCACAATCATCAGAACCCGTCCAGGCGTGAGTTCGTGGCTCTGCGCTCCCAGGAGCACGGCGAGGGCGGAGCGGGCCGCATGCATGGGCAGGCCGACGCTTAGGAAAAGTCGCAGCGGCACGCCGAGCAGGGGCACGGTGTAGTTCTTTGCGACGTAAGGCACCCCGGGCACGAGCATGGTGAACACCGTGACCGGCAGGTGCGCGCCAGCCGGCACTTGGTCGCGAACGCGCTTGAAGTGCCGCTCGAAAAAGTCCCGGCGCCAATGGACGAGCCCATGACTGGCGAGCAATTGCAGCAGGATGGAAGACCACACCAGTGCGAGCCCCAGCGGAATGCCAAATCGAAGGCCCGCCACCACGTGCAGCACCGAGACGGGAAAACCCACGAGGGGCAGGACCGTGAGCAGGACAAACGCGAGCCAGCCGGGCAACCGCGCGGCCATGGTTCGGACCGTCTCAAGCTCCACGTTGAATGTAAGCACGAGCAAACCCACGATCACGAGGACGGCGATCACCCAGAAGCGAGGCGAACGAAGAAAGGTGGGGAGACGGGGCGGGCGCACGAGATCAAGGCGTGTTTGCGAAATGGGGTTTGGGCAGGCCGGCGCGCTTGCGCGCGCCCGCTCCGTGCTCTCAGCCGCGCTGACCGACGCGAATGCGCTTCGATGAAATTGGCATTTTGCCAACACGCCCTACAGGAGCGCGCGAAACAGGCCGCAGAAGTGGTCGGCGACCTTGATGTAGAATGGCCGGCCGCGGAATTCCTCAAGGGTAAGGGGCGTGGATTTGGCGAGGTCGGCCCTGAATGATTGCTGGAAATCGCGGGTGGTCGCGGCGTCCACCACGTTGATGTTTATCTCGTCGTTTATGACGAAGGAACGGTTGTCGAAATTAACGGAGCCGAGGGTGAGGAAAACATCGTCCACGATCATCATCTTGCAGTGATAGAGCGTGGGCTGGAACGCGTGGAACTCTACGCCCGCCGCGAGGAGCTTGTCCCACCGCGAGCGCGAGGCGGCGCGGCCGAAGCGCGAGTCATTCTTCGCCGGGATGATGACCTCTATTTTCACGCCGCGCCGGCGGGCCGCGAGCAGCATCTCGATGGCGAGGTCGTCGGGCACGAAGTAGGCGTGGGAAAGCTGGATGGATTTTCGCGCGGCGGCAATCGCCAGCAGGTAGGAAAGGCGCGCGTTCTCCGGGTGTTCGTCCGGTCCGCTCATGTAGCAGTGCGCGGAGGCGCGCCCAGTGGCGGGATTCTCGGGAAAATAATCCGGGCCGATGAGCAATCGCGACGTGGTCTGCAGCCAGTTGATCGCAAACACCGCCTGCATTTGCCGGACAATCGGGCCGGTGATTCGGGCCTGCGTCTCGCGCCAGCGCCCCGGAGTGTTGCCGTCGCCGAGCCACGTGTCGTCGATGCACACGCCGCCGGTGAACCCCACGTTCCCGTCCACCACGAGAATCTTCCGGTGGCTGCGATGGTTGAGGTTGGGCTTCAGATGATACCACCGCTCGCGGTCGTAGACGACGAACTCACCGCCGACCGCCTTCAGGCGATCAATGTCGGACAGCTTGAGCTTGAGGTTGCCCGCGCCATCGACGAGCGCGTGGACTTTGACCCCTTGGCGGGCGCGTTCGATGAGGGCCTCAAAAAATTGGTCGCTCACTTCCCCGGACGCCCAGATGTAGGTCTCCAGGGTGATGGATTTCCTGGCCTCCCGGATCGCCGCGAGCATGGCCGGGAAGATTTCGTCCCCGTTGAGGAGAGGCTTGATCGTGTTGCCCTCTCGAAACTCCGCGCCGAGCAATGGGCCGGAGAAGTCGCGGAACAACGGGTCTCCCACGCTTACGGGTGACACGAGCGGAATGCTCACCCGGCTGGGGGAACTCATGTAGAGCAGCAGCACCAGGCCCGCCGCCAAGGTAAGGGCCAATATCGACTTCACACCGAGGACGACCGCACGGGATCTCGGCTTGCGCGGGGATGCGGCGGAAGCTTGGCGGTCGCGGGAGCGCTGGCGCGCGCGGGAAAACAAGTTGAAGGGAAACATGAACGCGGGCCCTGCCGGCGTGATCGAACGGAACCGACCGAAGCGAGAGAAGGGCGCCACCTTGCATGGACCGACTATTGTCAGGGTAGGTTCCCGTTGGGGTTCATTACTCTCGGGGGCGAACCCCGCGCGCGTTGGGCGGTCGGAGTGCTCGCACCGCGCCCCCATGATTCCTCGCAACAAAAGCCTCGTGGCGATCGCGGCCATCATCGTCATCGCGGCCCTGGCGCTTTTCACCGATTGGGTGGACTGGCACGGCCTGCGGCAGTCGCTGGAGTCGATGGACCGCGGGCCGTTGCTGGCGCTCGTGGCGGTGCTGCCGATTTTCGGATTTTCCATCGCGGCCGTCTATCTCGTCGTGGGCGCAGTGTTCGGAGGCTGGCTGGGCCTCGCGGTGGTCGCCGGAATCACTTCGGTTCATCTGCTCGGAAGCCATTGGATTGGACGACGCATGCTGCGCGGTCCGGTCCGGCGTTTTCTGGAGCGGCGAAAGCGGCGGTTGCCCGAGGTGCCCGACGGGGAGGAATGGGCCGTGGCGCTCACAACCGCGCTTGTGCCGGGGCTGCCTTATTTCGTGCGCAACTACCTGCTGGCCGTCTCGGACATCCCGCTCCGGACCTATTTTTGGATTTGCGCACCTGTTTATGTGTTGCGGTCGAGCGCCGTGATTTTCCTCGGGGATCTCACCGGTGACTTGAGTGCGCGCCGCCTGCTGATCTTGGGATTGGTGCTGGTCGCAAAGTTGGCGGTGTGCGCCTACCTGATTCACCGACTGCGGGTGCGTTACAAGGCCCGTTCGGGAGCAGTGGCCACCGCATTTCCCCGTTAAACCGCCGCGGGCGTCATGCGGTGGAGATTTCCGCGCGCGAGGGAAAGTGAGGCAGGCAGGATTGAACTCAATGGATGGGCAGGCGCACCGTGAAGCTAGCTCCGCCCCTGGGGGCGTCGTCCAAGGTGATCGCACCGGAATGCGCCTCGACGATTGCCTTGACCAGGCTGAGGCCGAGACCGAGGCCGCGTTGCGAGCGGCTGGTGTCGCCACGGTAGAGGCGACGGAAGACGGCTTCGCGCTCGGCGGCGGGGATGCCAGGGCCGTTGTCGGCGACGGTGACCACGACCGCGCCCGGCTCGGTGCGCGTGGTGAGCGTGACGGCGCCTCCGGCCGGCGTGTATTTCAGCGCGTTGTCGAGGAGGTTGTTGATTGCCTGGCCGAGACGGACGGCATCGGCCGACAGCTCGGCGGGCGCGGGTTGGTCGAGCGTGACCGCGATTTTTTTCTCCTCCGCGACCTCGCGGTAGAGATCGACAGCACGCTCGGTGAGTGAGCGGACGTCGAGGCGGTCACGGTTGAGCTTCAGCACGCCGGCCTCGGCGGCGGAGATGTCGAGCAGCGCCTCGAGCAGGTGGAGCACGCGATCGGACTCATCGACGCAGTCGGCGAGGGCCTCGCGCGTGGAGACCGGATCGCCGTGGTCGCCGAGCGCGAGCTCGGCGGTGCCGCGCAGGCGCGTGAGAGGCGTGCGGAGATCGTGGGCGAGGTTGTCGAGGGTCTCGCGCAGCACGCGCACGTGCGCGGCGTTGCGGTCGAGGAGGGTGTTGAGCTGGCGCACGAGCACGGCGAGTTCGTCGCTTCCGTCCGGCCCGGGCACGCGCGCGCTGTGGTCGCCGGTCACGAGGATGCGGCGCGCGGTGTCGGACACGGCGCGGAGCGGGCGCGTGGCTCGCCACGCGAGCAAGGTGCCGACGCCGACCGAAAGGATGAGCGCGGCGCCGCCGACAACCGCGAAGGCCGTGCGCAGGGGCGCGAGCAGCACGGCGCGGCTGTCGAGCAGGCGGCCGACCTGGAGCTGCGTGCCGTCGGGCCATTTGCGCGTGGCGATGGTGTAGTCGCGCAGGGCGTTTTGTGGGATCCGCAGCGTGTTGATCTGCTCGGTGTAGGTGAAGGCGCCGAGGGGGGTCTGGCGGACCTGGGTCTCGATCCAGTCGGCGGGCCATTTCTCGTAGGCGGGCTGGTTGTCGGGGCGGATGAGGCGCACGAAGAAGGCGCGGCCGGCGAGAGCGGAGTCGTTCTCCACCTGGTTGCGCAGGGCGAGCGGGCCGCCGCGCTGGTAGGTCGTGGCGAACTCCTCCGCCTGCCGCACAAGGCTCGCGCGCTCGCGTGCGTCGAACGCTTCCGCGAGCAGCCAGTAGAGCACGCCGAAGAGCAGCGCCGCGCCAAAGGCGAACACGAGCGCATATTGGACCGCGAGCCGCAGCGCGAGGGACTGGCGCAGACGACCGACGGAGAAGAATGAAGTTGAGAGCTGAGAGTTGAGAGCTAAGAGCCGAGCCGCCGGGACAGGCGTTTCGGCCGATGCGGACGTTCGCTCTGCGCTGTCGGCGATTTTCTGACGCTCAAGCATGGCCGTGCGGGCGGAAGACGTAGCCCACGCCGCGCACCGTCTCGATGCGCTTGTGGTCCGGATCGATCTTGGCGCGGAGGCGCGACATCACGACATCGACGACATTGGTCTGCGGATCGAAGCTGTAGTCCCACACGTGCTCGAGGATCATGGTCTTCGTGACGGGGCGGTTGAGGTGACGCAGGAGAAAACCCAACAGCGCAAATTCGCGCGGCTGCAAGTCCACCGGCTGGCCCGCGCACGAGACCTCGCGCGTGACGAGGTCGAGCGTGACGTCGCCGCCGACGAGGCGCGTGGTCTCGGGCGACGACGTGGCGCGGCGGATGAGTGCCTGCACGCGCGCGACGAGTTCGGAAAACGCGAAGGGTTTCGTGAGGTAGTCGTCGCCGCCGGCCTGCAAGCCGCGCACGCGATCGTCGACGGAGCTTTTCGCGCTGAGAAACAGCACGGGCAGCGGGCGGCGCGAGGCGCGGATGCGTTTCACGAGGCTGATGCCGTCGAGCTTGGGCAGCATCACATCGACGATGGCGGTGTCGTAGGTGGTGGAGTCGGCGAGGGCGAGGCCCGTCTCGCCGTCGGGTGCGTGATCGACCGCGTAGCCGGCCTGCTTGAGGCCGCGCACGACGAACGAGGCGATCTTGGCATCATCTTCGACGACGAGGACGCGCATGGTGGGGCGGAGTGTGGGGAGCGGGGGAAGTTTGGAAAGGGTGGAAACAAATCAGCGGACAGCGGGCGTCGGAGCTGTGGGTCGGGCTTTACGCCCGACTGTCGGGGATAAACCCCGACCCACATTGTCCGGGCCACCGCGGCGAAAAAATCAGCCCCGGGCTCGCGAGAGCCCGGGGCGATTTCCGTTAGGCACAACTACTAACCACCACCTGACCTGACCTGTCCTGACCAAAGTTTGTTTTCGCAGGGCCTCAGCTTGCTGAGGCCGTTTGGGCGATTTGAAAAATGGCCTGAGCAAGCTCAGGCCCTACACGGAGAGGCTTACGACGCCGCCTTGTCCGACTGCGACTCGTCGACGACCACGAAGAGCGTGTTGCCGCGCGAGTAGAGGCGGACGAGGGTCTTCTTGCCGTCGGCGGCGGTGCTGAGCTTCACGGCGTCCTGCGCGGATGCGACCGGCTGCTTGTTGATCTCGAGGATCACGTCGCCGGGGCGGAGGCCGGCTTTGGCCGCGGCGGAGCCGGCCTCGACATTCGTGATGACGGCACCCTTCAGGCGGGCCGGCAGGTTGAGCTGCTGGCGCATCTGCGGGGCGATGTCGTCGACGGAGACGCCGTTGAGCACGCCCTCGTCGTTCTTCGCGAGTTCGTCCGTCTCGGCCTCGCCGCGCGGGCCACGCTGCTTATTCGCGCCGGGGCGTTCGGTGGCGATTGCGGTGAGATTTTTCGTTTCGCCGTCGCGGATCACGTCGAGGTTGAGCTTTGTGCCGGGTGCGATGGCCCCGACGCTGAAGGTGAGGCGGTTGGCGTCGTCGATCTTCTCGCCGTTGAGCGCGGTGATGACGTCGCCGTTTTTCAGACCGGCCTTGGCGGCGGGGCTGTCGGGCTGCACATCGGCGACGAGAGCGCCGCGTTTGGAATTGAGACCGAGTGAGTCGGCGAGCGTGGGCGTGAGATCCTGCGCGCCGACCCCGAGGTAGCCGCGGACGACCTTGCCGTTTTTCACCAGGCCGTCGACGACCTGACCGACGAGGTTCGAGGGGACGGCGAGGCCGACGCCCTGGAAGCCACCGCTTCGGCTGAGAATCGCGGTGTTGATGCCGATAAGACGGCCCTCGACATCGACGAGCGCGCCCCCGGAGTTGCCGGGATTGATCGCGGCGTCGGTCTGCACGAAGTCCTCGTAGTCGAGGCCGAGGCCGGGCCGGCGGCCTTTGGCGCTGACGATGCCGGTGGTGACGGTCTCGCCGATGCCAAACGGATTGCCGATCGCGAGGACCCGGTCGCCGACCTCAATCTTCGTGGAGTCGGCAAAGGTGATCGCGGGCAGGTCCGTGGCATCGACCTTGATGACGGCGATGTCGGTCTGAGGATCGCGGCCGACGACCTTGGCCTTGAGCTCGCGGCCGTCGTCGAAGGCGACGATCACCTCATCGGCGCCCTGCACGACGTGGTTGTTGGTGGCGATGAAGCCGTCAGCACTGATGATGACGCCGGAGCCGAGGCCGCTTTGCGGAGGCTGCTGCATCTCAGGCAGGCGGCCGCCGAAGAACTGGCGGAACATCGGATTGTCGGAACCCGGGAATTGCTGGCCGTTCATCGCGACCTTCTTCGCCTTCGTGCTCGTGGTGATTTTGACGACGCTCGGCGCGACGTGCTTCACGACGCCGGAGAAGCTCGCGGTTTCCAGCGTGCCGCGGTTCACGGGATCGGCGTCGCGCTTGATGGCGACCGCGGGCTTGGCGTTGGAGGATTGCGCGCCGGCGGCAAACGCGCCCGCGAGGGCGAGAGCGCACGCGACCCAGAGAGTCGGCCGGCGGTTAAAGGGAGTGAGGGCAGAGAGCGAAGGGTTCATGTGTGTGCGGTGTTGAGTGACGTGAAGATGCCACAGCGGCCTGTCGGAAAGCTTTCGGGAGCATTACAGAATTGTAAGATTGGAGGCCGGGGCGGGGTGCGGGCTCGCGGCGCGTGGAGGCCGCCGCAGGCTGGCCGAAATTCCTTCTATCCATGAACAGCCGCCGAGATTTCCTGCGTAGCGCCGTGGTGTCCGTGTGTGTCGTCAGCGTGAACCAACCGACGATCGCGGCGCCGGCGCCCGTTCCCCGCGCGCCTCTCCTGCACGCGCCGATGGGCGTGGCCAACGGCTGCTTTGTCGAGTCAGTGGCGTTTTTGGACGGATGGGCCGGCGCCAAGGGGGCCGAGGCGTGGGCTCGCCTCCTCCAATGGGGAGCGCGCGAGGAGGACGAGATCGTCGCGGGTCACGCCGTGGCGGTGTGCGAGGCCGACGGCACGCTCTGGTGCTGGGACGTCAACCACGGCTGGGCCAAGCTGCCGACCGACAGCGCGCAGCGTGGCGATCCCACGATCACATCCGCGATGATCTTGAGGAAATATCCGCGCGTGACGGCGCGCTTTCCCATCTACCGTCACGATTTTCCGCAGGCTCCGTCCGCGACCGCCTCGGCGGCGCCCGGCGCCGAGACGAACAGCTCGCTGCGCGACGCCAAGCTCGTGGGCGCGCGGCTGGCGGGTGCCCGGCCGGTGAACGTGCTGCGTTTCGAGCATGGCGGAAGCGACGCCCCGCGCGAGAGCGGCGCGGTCGTGTTTGTTTTCCACGGACGCTACTGCGTGTATGTGCCCGAGGTGGGCACGGTGCCGTTTCGCACGCGCAGCAGCGTGGAGAATGTGCGCCTCATCCAGGATTTGCTGCGCCGGATGCTGCCCGGCGTGACGGGCGTGCGAAAAGCGTAGGGCGGCCTCGCCTCGTCCGGAAGGCGCAAGCAGGGAAAGGCAGGATTGCCTGCCACGCGCCGCGGCCCTAGCGATGCGGACGATGAAACTCCGCACCCCGCTCCTCGCGCTTGCCATCGCCATCGCCGCCTTTGTCTCGCCGTCGTTTGCGGCGGACCCCAACACGCTCACCGCCAAGGAAAAATCCGCCGGCTGGAAGCTGCTCTTCGACGGGAAGACCCTCGACGGCTGGCGCGGCTACAAGACCGAGGCCATCGGCGCCGCGTGGAAAGTGCAGGACGGCGCGATCGTTTTGACGCAGGGGCGCACGGGCGATCTCGTGACAGCGGCGGAGTTCGGCGACTTCGAGCTGGCGTTTGAGTGGCGCATTGCCGAGGGCGGCAACAGCGGCGTGCTCTACCGCGTCGGCCTCGGCGACGCAGCGCCGCCGCGCAGCGGCCCGGAATACCAGCTCCTCGACAACGAGCGGGCCAAAGACAACAAGCTCGGCAACCATCGCGCGGGATCGCTCTACGATCTGGGGCCGCCCACGCCGCCGGAACTGGCGAAGCCGGCGGGCGAGTGGAACACCTCGCGCATCGTCCTGCGCGGCTGGAAAATCGAGCACTGGCTCAACGGCCAGCGCGTGATCACCGCCGACCTCGCGAGCCCCGAGGGGCGGGCGCTGATCGCAAAGAGCAAGTTCAAGGACTGGCCGAAGTTCGCGTCGCTGACCAAGGGCCACGTCGTGCTCCAGGACCACGGCAACGTGGTGAGCTTCCGGGCAATCAAGATTCGGGAGCTGAAGTAGTCGGAGCGAGTAGGGCGGTCTTCAGCCCGCCTTTCGGTGCGAACCCTCAACCCGTGGGAAGGCGGGCTGAAGCCCGCCCTACCGCTGCGCTTCGCCGCCAAGAATTTTTCCACCCTCGCGCTGCCAGCGGTAAACGAGCGGGGCCTTTGTGCGCTCGAGTTCCTTGAAGAGCGCGGGATCGGCGCGCTTGGGCAGCTCCAGTTCGGCGAGACCCGTGGCGTCGCAGTTAAGCAGGCGGGCGTAGGGCTTGAAGTGCTCGGGGCGACCGATCACGCGTCCGAGATCAGCAGGCGCCGCGGCGGGTGCGCGGCGATCGAGAGCGAGAAAGCAGTAGGGCAGGCTGCGCAGATCGATGCCGGCGCGCTGGCCGAATTTCACCCATTCGGAGTCCGCGTAGATCTCGGCGGGGGGCGGCGCGAAGAAATGGCACCAGTGGCGGAAATTTTCCGGCGCCGCCATTGGGCAGGCTCCGGCGTGGGTGCAGGGCGCGACGACGTGGAGGCCTGCGCCGCGCAGTTCTTCGCGCAGGGCGGTGAGCTGACGGCTGACGGCATGCGTGCCGGGCTCGACCCACAGCACGGCCTCGGCGCGCGCGATCAAAGAGCGGAGCGAAGCGAGGGCGGCGGGCGGCAGCTCGTTGAGCACGTGGCTGACGACGAGCAGTCCGATCGGAGAATCGGCCGCGAGCAGGCTCGGGGTGGCCGAAGCGACCCTCAGCGCGGGAAAGGCGCGCCGCGCGGATTCCTCGGCAAAGTCGCACGCGAGCGGCGAGTGATCCCACACCGTGAGGGTGTCGAAGTGCTCCGCGCCGAAGAACGAAATCACGCGCCGGGCCGCGATGCCGCTGCCGCAGCCCCAATCGAAGACTTCGCGCGAGGCCGGCCTCGCGCCGTGCGGTTGAACGGGCGTCCAGCCACGCAGCCGCAGCTCGCGCAGCACCTGATCCCATTTCCAGCCGATGCGTTCACCATAGGTGAAGTCGTAGCTCGCGACCGCGGCGGGCGAGTCCCAGTAGGGCCCGGTGTGCGCGGCGCCGCTGAGAAATTTTTGCCGCAGCCGATCGAGCGCGGGCCAGTCGAGTTCGGACCAAGTCATGCGAGACGTGAGGCGATGGCGGGAAACGCGGCCATGATTGTCATGGTGAGCGTAGCGGAGAATCCGGCAGGAGGGACAACGTGATGATGGGGCGCGAAGGTCCGGCTGGGTTCTTCGCTACCCTCGGCTCTGGATCGCGTGGTGAAAGGCGCTTCTTTCCGAGCGGTCATGTCGCCAGTGAAAATCCGAGCCGTTCCGCGAGCCGCTGCGAGCGGATGCCGTAGAAGGTGGCGAATTCTCGCACTCGTGTCGCGCGGACGTCATCGGCTGCACCGCAAGCGCGTTCCTTGATCGCGGCGATCATGAGATTCTTCGCGGTGTGCTCGGTGGAGATGAATTCGAAGACCTTCGTGCGATAACCGGCCCACTCGAGGAGCATGGCGCGGAGGGCATCGGTGACGAACTCCGCCTGCCGTTCCTGGAAAATCCCATGGCGCAACGGCTCGGCCAGGACGGGCGGGGCCGTGAGCTGGGCCCGCAGTTCCTTCTGGCAACAGGGCGCGACGACTAGCAGCGGAGCGCCGGCGGCGAGCCCCCGGGCGAGGGCGTCGTCGGTCGCGGTGTCGCACGCATGGAGCGCGATCAGGACGTCGAGGGGATTGTCGATTGGAGCGGAGGCGATGTTGCCGGCGGAAAAGGTCAGGTTCGCGAGACTGTTCTCTTCGGCTAAGCGCGTGCACAACGCGACCAGCTCTGGCCGCGCCTCGATGCCGTGGACCCGCGCGCGATCGCCGAGCAGTTGGGCGAGCGCGAAGGTGAGGTAGCCTTTGCCGCTGCCCATGTCGGTGATGCGGAGGGGGTGGAGCGCGTTGCCCTCAACGCGCTGCTCCTTGTGGGGAGCGGCATCCAAGCGCATTGGGGGCAACGCGCTCCACCTCGGAAACGCTTCCTCGAGCAGATGCGTGAGCAACTCGGCGAATTTCTGAATCTGGCGAAACTTGTCCGCCATGCCCTCGCGCGGCAGACCACGCTCGTTGGTTACGCCCAGTGCGCGTAGCCAAGGGGCGGATGCCGGGATCAAATGCTGCTTGGCGCGGTCGTGGGTCGCCGGGGAAACGATTGCCGTCGGGTTCGCGTCCGCCCCGGGGGCAAGCGCGAGAATGCGGAGGCGTCCGCTGCCGTCGGGTTTGAACTCAAGCTGCGCGCGCTGGGTGGCGGTTAACAGGTGCGCATCGAGAAAATCGCCACCGAGCAGCCGCTCAATCTCGGCGAGGGCGGCGGCGGGCGCGTGGTTCTTCGTGAGGTCGCGCGTGGCGTGGCGCCACACAATGGCGAGGTGCGCGCCGGTCTTCAACGCGACCGGGCGGACGTGCAGGTTCTTCAACGTCGCGTCCGCGCCACGGTGTTTGCCGAGCGTCAGCTTCACGAGCGTGCCGCTTTCAACGGCGGCGCGCAGCAACGCCAGAAAGCGATCGCGGGCAGGCGGTGGCGTGGGCTTGGTCATTGTGGGCGGGGTGCCCTCACCCCGCTGGATGACGAGTTCGCACCTTGCAAGCCGCGGGGTGGGGGCACCCCGCCTACAACGTTCGCGGGCGTCACTTCGGTAAAAACTCCGTCGTGATCGCCGTGGCGGTCGTGACCTTGCCCTTGGCGAGCAGGCCCATCTCCTCGAGCAGCTTGATCTGCGCTGTGAAGCGCGCGGGATCGAGGCGGCCGATTTTGGCGGGACCGCCGTCGGCGTCGCGGCCGGTGACGAGTTTCTCGTCGATGATCGCCTGGCGGGAGAAGGCCATGAACTCGTCGGTGTTGTTGGGATTGGCTTTCTTCATCGCGGCGTGGGCCGGGGCGGGATCGCCCGCGAGGTAGTCGCGCCAGCCGCGGATGTAGGCGCGGGTGAAGGCGGTGAGTTCGGCCGAGTGCTCGCGCGCGAAGCGGCGGTTGGCCACGAGCACGGCGTAGCCGCGGAAGCCGGCGTCCCACGACGAGAGGAAGCGCGGCATCTTGCCGCCGGCCTTCACGATGTGGTGCGGCTCGGCGATGAAGTAGCCCTGCTGGAGCGCCTCCTTGTTGCCGAGGAAGGCGACGCTGGAGAAATTCTGCGCGACGGTGTTTATCTTCACGCCGTATTTCTTCTTCAGGAAATCAAGGAACACCCAGCCGGGCCGCGCGATCACGGTCTTGCCGTCGAGGTCCTCGAATTTTCTCACGGAGCTGTCGGCATGGACCAGGATGCCCGCGGGGTCGTCCTGGAACACGGCGGCGAACTGCACGACCGGGAGGCCCTCGGCCTGCTTTTGCAGCGTCTCGATGTCGCCGGCCTGGCCGATGTGGGCCTTGCCCGTGGCGACGCTCGGCATCACGTAGGCGCCGGGGCCGCCGGGAATGAGCGTGACGTCGAGACCCGCATCGCGGAACCAGCCGCGCGCCTGCGCCTGATAAAAGCCGCCATGCTCGGGCTCGGCCATCCAGTCGAGCTGCACGATCAGCTTGAACAGCGCCTTGTCGGCGGCGGATGCGACAGGAGCCAGCGACGCGAGGGAAAACCCAAAAAGGGCGAGAGCACGAAACAGAGTCATGGGGGAAAGGAAGCGGACTTGAGCCGGAAGCCAAGAAGCCAAGCGCAAAATCCGTGGCATCGATTCACCGCTGCCTGGTTTCGCGCTCATCGGCCTGCTCAGTGATCTTTGCGTTCATACGAATCGTGCCAGCGATGGAGGGCGAGCCAGCTGAGCCCGACGACCGCGGCGGTGAAGACAAAACCCAGCGCGCAGCCGATGCCCGCGGTGGCGAAGAGCGCGGGGTATTTCGCCTGGCTGGCGTAGATGATCACGCGGAAGCCGAGGCCGCCGCCATCGCCCGCCGAGCTGCCCGCCGTGTAGTCGCCCACGATCGCGCCGATCGGCGCGAGCACGGCCGCGATGCGGAGGCCCGTGAAAAAGTGCGGCATCGCGGCCGGCACGCGCAGGTGCAGGATTTCCTGCCACGGCGTCGTGCGCTGCATGCGGAAAAGCTCGAGCAGGTTGCGATCGGTCGAGAGCAGGCCCTGCGTGGTGTTCACCACCATCGGGAAAAACGAGATTAGGAACGTGATGATCGCGACGCTCTTCAGGCCCGGGCCGACCCACAGCACGAGCATCGGCGCGATGACGATGATGGGCGTCATCTGCAAAATCATCAGGTATGGATAAAGGCTCGCGCGGATCCACTGGGCGAGCGAGAGGGCGAGCGCCGTAATCGAGCTGACGACGACAGCGAGGCTGAAGCCGATGAGGGCGCCCTTGACCGTGTTGAGCGTGGCGGTCGCGAGGACCTCGCGGTGTTCGCGCAGCGCCGCGAGCACGAGGTCGGGCGTCGGCAGCAGGAAGCGCGAGTCCTCCGGCAGCTGCGCGTGCCACGCATACCACGCGGCGATCATGAGGGCGCCGGTCGCGGCCGGGAAAAGAATCTGTTTTGTGGGCAGCTTCATCGGGCGGCGGGTTGCACGGCGCGGAGCGTGCGCGAAACATGGTCGACCAGCTCGTGGTAGGCGGGCGAGTGGCGGGTCTCCACGCTCCGCGGCCACGGCAGCGGAATCGAAATCTCGGCGTGGACGCGGCCGGGGTTGGCCGCGAGCACGACAACGCGCCGTGAGAGGAAAACCGCCTCGGGCACCGAGTGCGTGACGAAGAACGCCGTCCAGTGCTCGCGCGCATGAATCATGAGGAGTTCCTCGTTCAGATGCTCGCGCGTCATCTCGTCGAGGGCACCAAACGGCTCGTCGAGGAGGAGGATTTTCGGCGAGACCGACAGCGCCCGGGCGAGCGACACGCGCATCCGCTGGCCGCCTGAAAGCTGGCGCGGATAAGCCTTCGCGCGATCACCGAGGCGCACCAGATCAAGCACGCGGGCGCGCGTCGCGGCGCGCGCGGCGGCATCCGCGCCGCGGAGCTTGAGTGGCAGCTCGACGTTGTGCGCGACATTCAGCCACGGCAGTAGTGTCGGCTCCTGGAAAACGAATGCCAACTCTGCCGCGGCTTCCTCCGGCGCGAGCCCGCCGATCGCGACCCGGCCCTCCGTCACCGGGCTCAGTCCCGCGATGAGCCGCAGCGCGGTGGACTTGCCGCAGCCGCTCGGTCCGATGAGCGAGATGAAGTCGCCCGGCGCCGCCGTCAGCGACACGCGGTCGAGCACGAGCGGCCCATCGCCGAAGCGCTTGGTGACCGCCTGAAACTCGACTGTGGGAGCCGCTGGCATGCGTGCTAGCAGTGGCGAGGGCAGGGGAGCCGTGTCGAGGGGGAAAACCGGCATGACGCAGCGGGCAAACTGCGGCGTTGCCCCTTCCTGTCTGGCCACGCAATTTTTCGCCATGCGGCCCCCTCGCTTCACCTCGTTGCTCGTCGCCCTCCTGCTTACGGGCGCCGGCGGGCGCGCCGCGACGGCGATCGACTTCAACCGCGACATCCGCCCGATCCTCTCGGACAAGTGCTTCCAGTGCCACGGACCCGACGACGAGAATCGCAAGGGCGGCCAGAACGGCCTGCGCCTCGACACGGCGGCGGGCGCGCGCGAGGACCTCGGCGGCGGGGCCTTTGCGATCGTGCCGGGCGACATCGCGAAGAGCGAACTCATCGCCCGCATCACGAGCACCGACGCCGAAGAGCTGATGCCGCCGCGGAAGACCGGGAAAACTCTTTCCGCCGCCGAGATCGATCTGCTCAAGCGCTGGGTCGGCGGCGGCGCCGACTATGCGCGCCACTGGTCCTACGAACTTCCCAAGCGCCCGGCTGTGCCGTTGGTGAAAAACACGCGCTGGCCGCGCGGCCCCGTCGACTCGTTTATCCTCCATCGCCTCGAGGCCGCGAAGCTCGCGCCCCAGCCCGAAGCCGATCGCGCCGCGATCGCGCGCCGCGTAGCGCTCGATCTCACGGGGTTGCCGCCGTCGCTCGCGGAAGTCGATCAGCTCGTCGCGGACCGCGCGCCCGACGCCTACGAACGTTTCGTCGATCGCCAGCTCGCCAAGCCCACCTACGGCGAACACTGGGCCCGCCAGTGGCTCGACCTCGCCCGCTACGCGGACTCCAAGGGCTACGCCGACGACCAGCCGCGCAGCATCTGGCGCTACCGCGACTACGTGATCGATGCGTTCAACCGCAACGTGCCCTTCGACCAGTTCACCGTTGAGCAGATCGCGGGCGATTTGCTGCCCAGCCCGACTGAGGACCAGCTCTTCGCGACCGGCTTTCATCGCAACACGATGAACAACACCGAGGGCGGCACGGACGACGAGGAGTTCCGCACCGTCGCCGTCGTCGACCGCGTCAACACCACCATGGCCGTGTGGATGGGCACATCGATGGCCTGCGCGCAGTGCCACACACACAAATACGATCCGCTCACGCAGAAGGAGTATTTCTCGCTCTACGCGATCCTCAACCAGACGGAGGACGCCGACCGCAGCGACGAGTCGCCGGTGCTGGAGTTCTTCAGTGACGCGCAGAAAAAACAGCGCGCCGAAAACGAGGCGGAGATCGCGCAGCTTGACGCCAAGCTGCGGGCCGCGCGGCCCGCGCATGTCGCGGCCGCCGCGGCGTGGGCGAAGAGTTTCCCCGTGCAGCTGGACTGGAAATCGCCCCGCGTGCTTAGCGCGCAATCATCGGCTGGCGCAAAGATTGACGTCGCCGACGACGGCCGGGTCGCGGTCGAGGCGGGCAAGCGCAAGGACACGACGACCGTGGAGCTCGGTGACCTCGGAGCGGCGAAGATCACCGCCTTGCGCCTCACGGCCCTGCCGGCGGAAGGCCCGTCGTTTCTGATCTCGCGGGTGCGTGCGAGCGTGAAGCCGGCGCAACCGGTGCGGCGTGGCCGCCACGTGCGCATCGAGTATCCCGGGATGAACCGCACGCTGGCGCTCGCGGAGGTGCAGGTGTTTGCCGGAGGCGAAAATATCGCGGCCCGGGGCCTAGCCACGCAAAGCAGCACCGCCGAGGCGGCCGTGGCCCAGCGCGCCGTCGACGGGCGAACCGACGGCGTGCCGGAGAAGAATTCCGTGAGTGTCACCGAGGGCAGCGAGGCACCTTGGTGGGAGCTGGACCTCGGC
Source organism: Opitutaceae bacterium (assembly GCA_031411915.1). Classification (GTDB taxonomy): domain Bacteria; phylum Verrucomicrobiota; class Verrucomicrobiia; order Opitutales; family Opitutaceae; genus ER46. The sequence goes on along the minus strand of JANOCA010000192.1, from coordinate 5,091 downwards.
GGCACGCAGGCGATCGAAAAGATCATCGTCTGGGGGCGCACGGGGTTGGAGCCCACCCCGGCGGGATTGCGGGTCGTGCTGCTGGATGAGCAGAAGAAAGTGGTGTGGGACCAGGCTGCGCTGCCGGCGCCCAAACCAAATCGCACGCTCAACCCCGGCGAACCCCGCGAGGTGAAGCTCGCGCGGGCGGTCGCGGATTACGCGCAGGCCGACCACGATGAGTCGCTCGTCATCACCGAGAGCGAGACTCGCCCGGCGGCGAGACGCCGCCGGGCAACCGGGCCCGCCGCGGCCGCCAAGCGCGGGTGGGGCGTCGCCGGCTCCAGCGACGTCGCGCATGAGCTGGCCCTCGAGCCCGAGCAGCCGATCGCGTTGGAGCCGGGAGAGACCTTGATCGTCACGCTTGAGCAGCAATCGGAGATCGGGGGCGCGACGCTGCGGAATTTCCGGATCGAGGTCAGCGCCGACTCCCGTGCCAAGGAGCACCTGCGCGTGCCCAGCGCGCAGATCGCGGCGCAGCGCAAGGCTCCCGCGGAGCGCACGGCGGAGGAGAGCGAGCAGCTCCTCGATTACTATGTGCGGCAGGTCGCGCCGGAGTTGCGGACCGAGCGCACGCGACTCGCATTGCTCCAGCGTTCGATCGACGAGATGGTCCAGCAAACCTCGCCCATCATGCGCGAATTGCCGGCGGCGAAGCAGCGCAAGACGCATGTGCAGCTCCGCGGCAGCCACCTCGCGCTGGGCGACGAAGTCGGCCCCGGTGTGCCCGCCGTGTTTCCGCCGCTGCCCGCGGGCGCGGCGCCGGATCGGCTGGCGCTCGCGCGCTGGCTGGTGAGCGCGGAGAATCCCCTCACGGCGCGCGTCCTGGCGAACCGCCTCTGGGAAGCGATTTTCGGCCTCGGCCTCGTGCGCACGGCGGAGGAGTTCGGCTCGCAGGGCGAGCCTCCGTCGCACCCCGAGCTGCTCGACTGGCTCGCCCTGGAGCTGTTGCAGGGTGGGTGGGATCAAAAGAAGTTTCTGCGGATGCTCGTGACCTCCGCCGCCTACCGGCAGAGTGCGCGCGTCACACCCGACGCGCTCGAGATCGATCCGGAGAACCGGCTGATCTCGCGCGGGCCGCGCTTCCGTCTCGCCGCCGAGATGGTGCGCGATCAGGCGCTGGCGGTGAGCGGGTTGCTCAATCCCAAGACGCACGGGCCCTCGGCGCGGCCCTATCAGCCGGCGTTCGGGCTCAACGCCGCGTTCGGCTCCGCGCTCGATTGGAAGACGAGCACCGGCGACGAGCGCCACCGCCGCGGCCTCTACACCGAGTGGCGCCGCAGCAGCCCGTATCCCTCGATGGTGACCTTCGATGCGCCCAATCGCGAGGTCTGCACGCTCCGCCGCAATCGCAGCAACACGCCGCTGCAAGCCCTCGTGACGCTCAATGACCCCGTCTACGTCGAGGCGGCGCAGGCGCTCGCGCGCGCGATGATGGAAAACGGCCGCACCGCGGACGAACGCGTGCGGTTCGGCTTCGGCCGCGTGCTGCTGCGCGCGCCGAGCGCGGCGGAGTTGAAGCCGCTGCTCACGCTTCAGCGCGACACGCTCGCCGCCTACATCGCCACGCCCGATCAGGCGGCGGCGGCGATTGCCAACGCGGAGAATCCGCCGCCTCCGTCGCTCGCGCCCGCGGAGCTGGCGTCATGGATCACCGTGGCCAATGTGCTGCTTAACCTGGATGAGACGTTGATGAAACGATGAAACCAGAAGCGCCTCTATGTGGGTCGGGCTTTACGCCCGACATCTTTCCTTCCCAAAAATGTCGGGGATAAACCCCGACCCACATTTCTGAGATGAATCTCCCCCTCCAAAAACTCCAGCACCAGACGCGCCGGCAATTCCTGCGCAGCGCGGGGCAGTTCAGCCTCGGGGCGATCGCGATGGAGGCGCTGGGCGCGCGCGCGTTCGGCGCCGCGACGCCCGCGCTCAATCCGCTCGCGGTGCGCCCGCCGCATTTCGCCCCGAAGGTGAAGCGCGTGATCTACCTGCACATGTCGGGCGGGCCGCCGCACCTTGACCTTTTCGATTACAAGCCGGAGCTGGTGAAGCGCGACGGGCAGCTCGCGCCCGACGACTTCGTGAAGGGCAAGAAATTCGCCTTCACGAGCGGCACACCGAAACTCATGGGCACGCCGCGCACGTTTTCGCAGCACGGCAAGGGCGGCATCTGGATGTCCGACGCAATCCCGCATTTCCAGTCGGTCGCGAACGAGCTGTGCGTCATCAAGTCGATGTTCACGGATCAGTTCAACCACACGCCGGCCGAGCTGCTGCTCTTCACCGGCTCGCCGCGGGGCGGGCGGCCGTCGATGGGCTCGTGGGTGACCTACGGGCTCGGCTCGGAAAACGAGAATCTCCCCGGCTTCGTCGTGCTCATCAGCAGCGGCGTGCAGCCCAGCGCGGGGCAGAGCGCGTGGGGCACGGGTTTCCTGCCATCGGTGTTCCAGGGCGTGCAGTGCCGCAGCAAGGGCGACCCCGTCCTCTACGTGAGCGATCCGCCCGGGATGTCGCGCGCGATGCGCCGGCAGACGCTCGATGCGCTGCGCGAACTCAACGAGCTGCAGGCCGCCGAGCTCGGCCACCCGGAGACCGCGACGCGCATCGCCCAATACGAACTCGCCTATCGCATGCAGGCGAGCGTGCCCGAGGTGATGGACATCTCGCGCGAGAGCCCCGCGACGCTCGAGGCCTACGGCGCGAAGCCGGGCGAGGCTTCGTTTGCCAACAACTGCCTGCTCGGCCGCCGCCTGCTCGAGCAGGGCGTGCGCTTCGTGCAACTCTTCGACTGGGGCTGGGATTTCCACGGGACCAGCCCGAGGGAAGACATCCGCGACGGCCTCACCGCCAAGATGGCCCGCACGGACAAACCCGTCGCCGCGCTCATCCGCGATCTCAAGCAGCGCGGGCTGCTCGACGACACGCTCGTCGTGTGGGGCGGGGAGTTTGGCCGCACGCCGTTCCGCGAAGGCCGCACGGCCGCGAGCGAGATCCTCGGCCGCGATCATTTCCCGGACGCCTTCTCGCTTTTTCTCGCCGGCGGCGGTGTGAAGCACGGCCTCAGCTACGGCGCGACGGACGAGCTCGGTTTCGGCATCACCGAGAAGAAAGTCCACATCCACGACCTGCAGGCCACGATCCTGCACCTGCTGGGCTTCGACCACACGCGGCTCAGCTTCCGTTTCCAAGGCCGCGATTTCCGCCTGACCGACGTGCATGGAGAAATCGTGCATGATATTCTCGCGTGAGGCGGGTCGCGGTGCGACGCGCAGCAAGGCAGGGTAGCCCTGCTCGGAAGAGCAGGGAGCGATTGAGCTAGCGCGGTGGGTCAGCCCGCGCAGGAAGTCGGCCTCACGTTCGGCGCGAGCTGAAGCATCGCTCTACCCCGGAGTCCCGCCTCTTCCGAGGCGGGCTACCGCGATCTCGAACCCGTTGCCGGCGCGGGAGACGGCTCGCGCACGAGCGTGAAACCGAAGCGCAGCTGGTCACGGCGGCGCACGTTGTAGTCGAGCAGGCTCTCGCCGTAGCCGTTGAAATACTGGACCTGCAGATAACCGCCGAGCGCCGCGCGCGGATCGACGAACGTGTTCTTCAGCTGCCCCGGCCACGGCAGGTTCGCGACAGGGAACGTGGCGTTCAGTTCAAGGCTCCCGCGGCCGCGCAGGCTGCCGCGCGCGAGCACGGCGAGCTGGGCCCCGCGGGGCCGGCCGGCGCGGAGCGACAGCTCGAGGTGGCCCCGGTAACGCGCGAGGTCGCGGTTGTCGTCGAGGTGGAAGTAGGCGATCGCGCGGGGCCGCACTTCGAGGAAGAAGTTCTCCGCGGCGTCCCACCAGCGAAACGTGGGGGCGACGTAGAGGGTGTTGAGGCTGCGCGAGGGGTTGCCCACGGTGGTGCCGGCCTTGCCGTTGGACTCATGCTGCACGCCGTATTGCAGCGTGGCGGCGCCGATTTCCCCGGGCCAGCCGCGCAGGCGGTGGAGCAGGAAGAGCGTGGGCTTGTAGCTGGTGTCGTAAAATGGCTTGGACGGCGAGTCGAGGTCCCACAGCGAGGTCTGCGTGTAGGCGACGTGCAGGTCGCGCGCGAGATGGAGCGGCCAGGGCGTGCGATCACGCGGGTCGTCAAGGTCGTGATCGGGGCGCTCCTCGAGGAGGCGGTATTTGAAGCTGAACTGAAACCGCGCGTTGAGGCCGCCGCGCCAGCCCGCCACGAGGTAGATGGGTTCGTAGGCGGAGATGTGGCGGCTCACGATCTCGATGTCGTTGGCGAGATCGATGGCGCGGGCGGACGGTGCGGAGGCCACGGCCGCGGGCGGGGTCGCGGGCTTCAGCTCGAACATGATCGCGTTGCTCTCCGGCTCCTCGAGCCGAAGCGACACAAAGCCGGAGGAGGCGCCGACGATCGCGTTCTTCAGGCGCAGATCGACGGTCACGCGTGTGGCGGCGGGCACCTTGATCACGCCCTTGGCATCGCCGACCGCCTCCAGTTGCACCCTTTGCCGCACGCCGCCCGACGAGCAGACCGCCTCGAGCACGCGGGGCAGGACAATCTGGCCGGGAAAGGCGGTGGGATTGTTCAGATAGAGCGTGAACCGAAGCCCGGCCTCGCCCGTGACCGCCTCGGGTGGCGGCACGAGCAGCAATTCGACCCGGGCGAAAAGCACCGGAGCGGACAGGAGCAAGGCGAACGTGAGGGCGATGGCGAAGCGGCGCATGTCCCCCGAGCCTGCGCTTCGCCGCGTGGCGGGCAACGGGGAAGCGCGCCCGCGCGCTTGTCTTCGGTTGTGCGGCCGTGAACCTCGCGGGCCATGCGGTCTGCTTCATGAAACTCGCCCTGCTTCTCGGTTACCTCGCCACGTGGGGGCTCATCCCGCATCTGCTTCTCCTCAAGAAGCGGCCGACGGCGACGCTTGCGTGGCTCTGGGCGATTGTGTTCATCCCGTTTTTCGGTGCGGCCGCCTACCTGCTCGTCGGGACCGACCGGCTGAAGCGCCGTCGCCTGCGACGCCGTAAGATGCTCGCGGCCGCAGGCGTGCCGGCGAGTTCGCCGGGGATC
>JANOCA010000191.1:0-4910 GCA_031411915.1 Opitutaceae bacterium | reverse complement strand
TCGAGGCGCGAGACCGTGCCGGTGGCGGCGATGGTGATGTCACCGGTCGCGAGCGCCACGGCCACCGCGCCGCCAGCGCGAAGCGGGACGATTTTGTTGGCGTCAGCCGTGCCGGCAGCGCTGCCGCCCAGCGCGCTGGCGTTGAGGCCGACCGCGGAAAAATGAGACGCGAACAGATCCGCCACGACTGGGCTGAGTCCACCGAGCGCGAAGCTCGGTTGCAGCGCGCGGAACTCGCTGCCGGCGGAGAGCGAATGCGCCGGTGGCGGCGTTGCGCCTGCGTCGCGCGCGACCGCGGGCCGGTTTCTTACTTCATCGAGATCGGCGGCCGGCGTGAAGCCGGCGTGGCGGACCGTTTCGAAGCGTTGGATTTGATAGCTTAGCGCGCCGGCAAAGCGGCCTTCGATGTAGAGCGGGCTGCCACTCATGCCGGCGACGGCGCCCATCTTCTGCACGCGGTCGTCGGTGAGCTGGCACACGATGAGGGATTTGCCGGGGCCGAGGGCGTTGCGGAGGACGCCCGTGATCTCGACCGAGAATGGCTCAGGCTCGGAGCCGCGGAAGACCGTCCACACCTCGCCACGCTGGCCGGGCTTCAGCTCGTCGAGCGGGATGATCGGAGCGTCAACGGGTTGGGCGGCGAACGAGACGGCACCGAAAACGGCCGACGCGAAGAACGTGGAGAGAAAGAAGGTGAACCGGAGGGATTTCATGAGTTGGGTTCCGCCACCTTCTTAACGGCTCGTCTTGGGAAAAGTTAGAGCCCGGCGATGGCGTCGGTCAGGATGGCACAGGCGCGATCGATGGCAACTCCGTCATGCGCTGTGCTGAAGAAACCCGCTTCGTAAGCACTCGGCGCGAGGTAAACGCCACCCTCCAGGCAGGCGTGGAAAAAACGGGCGAAGAGCTTGGCATCGCCAGTCAGTGCCGTGTCGTAGTCACGCACCGGCGTGGCGGTGAAGAAAATGCTGAACATGGAGCCGCACTGCGGCACTTGTGCGGCGAGGCCCTTGGCTTTGCACGCGGCGAGCACGGCGTCGCGGAGGCGGCGGCCGAGGGCGTCGAGGCGGGCGTAGGGATTTTCGGATTCGAGGAGTTTGAGCGAGGCGATGCCGGCGGCCATCGCGAGCGGATTTCCCGAGAGCGTGCCCGCTTGGTAAACCGGCCCGAGCGGCGCAAGCTGGTCCATGATGTCCGCCCGGCCGCCGAACGCCCCGACCGGCAGGCCGCCGCCGATGATTTTGCCGAGGCACGTGAGATCGGGGGTGATGGCGTCGCGTTCCTGCACGCCGCCCTTGGCGATGCGGAAGCCGGTCATCACCTCGTCGAAGATGAGCACCGTGCCGTGCTTTGCGGTAATCTCGCGCAGGTAGGCGAGGTAGCCGGCGTCGGGCATGATGAAGCCGACGTTGCCGCAATACGGCTCGAGGATGACGCCCGCGATCTGGCCGGGGTTGGCGGCGAACGCGGCGTCGAGCGCGGCGCGGTCGTTGAACGGCAGCACGACGGTCTCGGCGGCAAACGAGGCCGGCACGCCCGCGCTGTCGGGGTGGCCGTGCGTGAGGGCACCTGAGCCGGCCTTGATGAGCAGTGAGTCCGAGTGGCCGTGGTAGCAGCCGGAGAACTTGATGATCTTGTCGCGCCGCGTGAACCCGCGCGCGAGACGGATGGCGGACATCGTGGCCTCGGTGCCGCTGTTGCACATGCGCACCTTCTGGATCGACGGCACGAAGCGGACGATGAGCTCGGCCATCTCGACCTCGAGAGGGTTGGGCGTGCCGAACGACGTGCCGCGGTCGAGCGCCGCCGCGATGGCGTCGCGGATCACGGGGTGGTTGTGCCCATGGATCGCCGGCCCCCACGTGCAGACAAAGTCGATCAGCTCGCGATCATCGGCCGTGATGAGGGTAGCGCCGCGCGCGGCCTTGACGAAAAACGGCGTGCCGCCGACGGAGCGGAACGCGCGCACGGGGGAATTGACCCCGCCAGGGATGAGCTGCTTGGCGCGGGCGAAGAGTTGTTCGGAGGAAGGCGAGGACATGGGGTGGTCAGATATCGTAAACGTCCCTGCGATGACCGATGCGGACAATCATGACGAGCACTCGATCTTCGATGATGCGGGCAATCAGCCGGTAGTCGCCCACGCGATAGCGCCAGTAGCCATGAAGGTCGGCCCGGAGCGGCTGACCAAAACGTCTCGGATCCTCCGATGTAGCGAGACGGGTGCGGAGATATCTAGCGATGCGCGCGGAGACCACCTCGCCCAAGCGCTGCATCTCGCGGTCGGCGTCCGCCTCGAACTCAACGCGCCAGGCCAAGGCGCCGCTCCACTTCTTCCAACGTTACGACGTGCGATTTGCCGGCCTCAAGTCGCTTGAAGCGTTCCTCGGCGATGCGGATGTCCTCCTGCTCATCGAGCCACGAGATGAGCGCGGCGCGGGCGACCTCGGTCTTGGTGCGGCCGACGCGCTTCGCCTCGCGGGTGAGCTTGCGTTCGGTGGCGGGTCTTAGGCGGAGGGAGACCATGGCGGGACGCTAGTTGGAGCGTTGCTCTCCGCAACTTGAAATCTGTGGTCCGCCGGTGGGATGGATGGCGCGCAGGTGGAATTCACGCCGCCAGGGATGAGCTGCTTGGCGCGGGCGAAGAGGGAGTCGGAGGTCGGTTGGTTGGCGGACATTTTTATTTAACCACTCATGCACACTAATGAATCGGAATGGAGGGAATTCAGAGGACGCGGCGCGACCATTGCAGGCGTGGCGCGGCGCCGAAGTTGATGAGGTATCCGACGCGCTTGCGGGTGGCCTTGAGCTCGTTGAGGGGTTGAGCCTCGTGTTCGGGAGTGATGGCTCGAACAGCTTTCAGTTCGACGACGATTTCAGAATGAACGAGCAGGTCGGCTTCGTAGTGCTTCTTCAGGAGCTGATCTTTGAAGACAATCTGAAGACGTGGTTTTGAAACGATCGGAACGCCGCGGGCAGACAGCTCGAGCTCCATCGCCTCGTGGTAGACCTCTTCAAGAAATCCCGGGCCGAGGTGATTGTAGACTTCAAACGCTGCACCCATTAGCGCGTAGCCCTCAGCTTCAAAAAGCGCATCGTCTGCGGAGTTGGTCATGCTTTTTGAAACCACTAATAAAGGCAGGAATGGAAAGGAATAGAGGGAATTCAGAAGGCGCTTTCGAATTCCAGATCATTCCCTTAAATTGTTGGGCTCGGATTAGTGGTTCAAAGAATTAGCTCACGTATTTCTGCACGATTGGGATGCGCCGGCCCACGCCGAAGGCCAGCGGGGTGATTTTCAGGCCGGGGGCGGCTTGTTTTCGTTTATACTCATTCAAATCCACCTTGCGCGCGATGTCGTTGATCACGGGTTCGGGGAATCCTTGGGCGATGAGGTCGCGGCGGCTCAGGCCTTCCTCGACGTAGCCTTTCAGGATCGCGTCGAGCATCTCGTAAGGCGGGAGGCTGTCCTGATCCTTTTGGTCGGGGCGCAGCTCGGCGCTCGGTGGCTTCTCGATGGAGGAGACGGGGATGATTTCCTTCTCGCGGTTGATCCAGCGAGCGAGAGCGTAGACCTGCATCTTGAAGACATCGCTGATCACGGCGAGACCGCCGCACATGTCGCCGTAGAGGGTGCAGTAGCCGACGGCCATCTCGCTCTTGTTGCCGGTCGTGAGCAGGAGGGAGCCAAACTTGTTGGAGAGCGCCATCATGATGACGCCGCGCACGCGGGCCTGGATGTTTTCCTCGGTCACGTCGCGCTTGGTCTGGCTGAAGAGGTGCCAGAGGACTTTCTCCGTCTCGTTGACGACATCGCGAATGCGGACGGTCTCGAAGCGGATGCCGAGGTTTTTTGCGAGCGCGCGGGCGTCCTCGCGCGAGTGCTGCGACGAGATGGAGGAGGGCAGGGAAACGCCGGTCACGTTCTCCGGGCCGAACGCCTCGGCGGCGATCACGCCGACCACCGCGGAGTCGATGCCGCCGGAGACCGCGACGAGGGCGCTCTTGAAACCGCTCTTGTGCGCATAGTCGCGGAGACCGAGCACGAGTGCCGCATAGATGTCGGCGATCTCTGCATCGGGGGCGGGGGAAGTGGTCGCGAGCGGCGGTGCGGCGAGATCGACGACGCGCAGCTCCTCGGCGAAGGCGGCCAGGTTGGAAATGACGCGGCCCTGCGCATCGACGACATGGCTGCGGCCGTCGAAGATGAGCTCATCGTTGCCGCCGACGGCGTTGACGTAGGCGACGGGGCAGCCGAGCGCGCGCGCGGCGTCGGCGACGACGAGGTTTTGGCGGACGTTCTCCTTGGCGCTGTGCCACGGGCTCGCGGAGAGGTTGACCATCAGGTCGCACTTCTGACCGGCGAGCTGCTCGACCGGCATGCGGCCGCTGTAGAGGCGGCGGGTGCTGAGCATGGGATGGGTCCAGATGTCCTCGCAGATGGTGATGCCGATGCGGATGCCCGCGTGTTCGATGACTGCGGGGGAAACCGACGGCTCGAAATAGCGATCCTCGTCAAACACGTCGTAGGTCGGGAGCAGGCACTTGCGGCCGTGAGTGACGACGGCGCCGCGGTGGCAGAACGCGGCGGAGTTGAAGAACGGCCGGCCCTGGTCGGTGGGGTTCGCCTCGACGGTCCCGATGATCGCGGGCACCTCGCCGATGCCCGTGGCGATCTCCGCGAGACTCGCGGCGACATCGGGCACGAAGCGCCGCTTGAAGAGCAAGTCGCGCGGCGGGTAGCCGCATACGACGAGCTCGGGGAAGATGACGAGCTCCGCGCCCTGCGCGACGAGCGCGGCGTAGGCGTCGAGAATCTTGCGGCGATTGCCGGCGAGATCACCGACGGTCGGGTTGAGCTGGGCGAGGCCGAGGCGCATGGAGCGGGGAACGTGGAGGTGTTTCGCGGG
>JANOCA010000190.1:0-2104 GCA_031411915.1 Opitutaceae bacterium | reverse complement strand
GTCGCCGGCACCGAGGCGCGCCTGTCGAACGAAGCCTTCGTCAGCAAAGCCCCGCCCGCCGTCCTCGAAGGCGCCCGCAAACAGCTCGCCGATCAAAAGGCGAAACGCGCGGAGCTGGAGCGGTTGCTTAAGGCGCTGGGGTAGGGGCGACGGTTTGAATTTCCGGTAGCCCTGCTCGGAAGAGCAGGGATGGTTTGAGTTAGCGCGGTTCCCGCAGTCGCGGGACCGCGCCGAATGTGATGCCGGCTTTCTGCGCAGGCTGAAGCACTGTGCTACCCCAAAAAGTCCCGCCTCTACCGAGGCGGGCTACCGCAATCAGCCGTCGCGCTTGCTGATTAAGTGCATCTACGATGTCGTCTCCGCATGGCTTCTACTCCCCGCATCCTCGCCTTCTCCGGCAGCGCTCGTCTCGAATCGCTGAACGCCCGCTTGCTCGCCAACGTCGTGACCGCCGTGCGCGGCGCGGGCGGCGAGGTGACAGTCGTCGATCTGCGTGAACTGGCCCTGCCGCTCTACGACGGCGATCTTGAGGACAGCGCGGGTTTGCCGGCGGGCGCGCAGAAGCTGGTGGAGTTGATCAACGCGCACGGTGGGCTGCTCATCGCCTCGCCGGAATACAACTCGCAGATGACGCCGCTGCTGAAGAACGCGATCGATTGGTGCACGCGCGCGGACGAAAGTCCCTTTCGGGGGAAGGTCGCCGCGGTCGTCTCGGCGTCGCCGGGCGCGTTTGGCGGCATCCGGTCGATGACGCTTGCGCGCCAGCTTCTCACCCACCTCGGCTGCCACGTGATTCCCGCGCAGTGCTTGCTGCCGCACGCCGACAAGGCCTTCGACGAGCAAGGCGCGCTCAAGGACGAGCGTGCGCGGAAGGCTGCGCAGGCCGTCGCGACCGAGCTCGTGCGAGTGACGACGCGGCTGAGTGGGTGAACGTCACTCTGGTCTGCCCCCTACGGAGGCGCCCAAGGCCCGAGCAAGCTCGGGCCCTACGAAATGCAGTGTAGGGCCTGAGCTTGCTCAGGCCTGGTTCGAAAACGCGCTTGCCGTTGAGCAACGACTCGTGACATCCCGCGATGTTGTCCGTGTCCTCCTCCAGCCCCAATCCCGTCCGACGAACCGCCGACTTGCGTAAGGGCCGGCTCTCGGTCGTCGGCGCGCGGTATTTCGTCACGTTTGCCACGGCTCGCCGCGCGCTGTTGCTCGCTTCGCCTGCGGCCATCGCGGCCGCGCACGCTGTCTGCCAACGACTCGTGCAAACCGGCGATGTCTCTGCACTCACGGCCACGATGATGCCGGATCATGTGCATCTGCTGTTTCAGCTTGGTGACACACTCACGCTTGATCGCGTTGTCGCGAAATGGCGGACGTTGGTCCGTCACGCCGTGCCGGGGCTCGCGTGGCAGGCTAATTTCTTCGAGCACCGTTTGCGGGCTGACGAGCTGAGCGAGGGCTACGCGTGGTATGTGTTTATGAATCCCTATCGCGCAGGCTTGATCGGGACCGACTCAGTGTGGCCCGGCTGGTGGACTGACGGGGTGACGAGTCATGAGTTTTTGGCGCTCGCTCGCCCGGGGCCGTGTCCGCAGCCCGAGTGGGTGGGCGAGGTGGATGAGCGGGCAAAGAGATTGATTTTGGGCGAGTGAGGGCGGACGAGCCGAATGGCGTCGAGCAAGCTCGAGCCCTACAAAAGCAGCGTAGGGCCCGAGCTTGCTCGGGCCGTTTGAGGGTGAGCGGACAAAGGCCTCAGCGAGCTGAGGCCCTACACAAACAACTACGTCGCCGCCGGCGTCGGCGCTTTCTTGTTCGGCAGCGCGCGCGTCGCGACCTCGTGCTTCAGCTTCGCGAGGTAGGCGTCGGCGGTCATCACGCCTTCGTCGCCGCGGGCGCGGCTGCGGACGGACACGTTGCCGGCCTCGGCTTCCTTGTGGCCGATGACGAGCGTGTAGGGGACCTTGTCGAGCTCCGCGCGGCGGATCTTGGCGCCGAGTTTATCGGAGTGCTCGTCGAGCGTGGCGCGGAGGCCCTCGGCCTTGAGGCGCGTGAGGTAGGCGTGGGCGTAGTCGTTGAGCTTGTCGCTGATGGGGACGATGCGGACCTGCTCGGG
>JANOCA010000189.1:0-18338 GCA_031411915.1 Opitutaceae bacterium | reverse complement strand
TTCGTCGGCCGCGACGACGTTGACCATGTTCGAGGCGAAGCGCTGCTCGTTGATCGCGATGGCGGCGCCGTCCATCTGCTTCGACGAACTCACGACGAAGTCGCCGAGCTTGACCACGTCGCCGCCCGCGCCGCCGAGGCTGAGGTCGCGACGCACGGTCGCGCCGGCGGTGACGGCGACATTCTCGACCTGCTGGCCAAGTCCGGTGAAAAACGCGCCCACGCGCGCGGGGCCGACGGGCACGCCGCCGAGACGATAACTGCCGCTGGAATCGGTGAGCGTCTCGAGCGCGGTGCCCTCGACGGTGACGCGCGCGCGGGCCAGGTAGTCGCCGGTGCGGGCGTTGACGACGCGGCCCTCGAGTGTGCCGGTGGCGGCATCGGCGCCGGAGGCGGTAGAGCCGGCGACAAGGCCAAGTGCGAGACAGACGAGGAAGACGGCGAGGCGGAGCTTCGATTTCATGGGCGGCGGGGTTGGCGGAGTGGAAAGCGAAGGAGCCGGCGTCCGGCAGCCGCGCGTGCGCGAGCCTGGAGCGTGCCGCCGGGTGCCGCCGCGTCAACGGCCCCGTGGCGGCACGGAGGGGGGCGGATGATCAGGATGGCGGGAGCGAAGATTCCCGCAGATTCAGGGAGCCACAGATCGATCACCGACCAGCTGTGGCTTCCTGAATCTGTGGGAAGAACCGAAATTTTTGCGGATGCGCCCGGCGTAGGAATCGCCGACGCGACTACGGGGCGAACTGCCGGAGCCAATCGGTGTGGCGCCGCTTGAGGTCGCGGTAGATCTCGGGATGCGCGGCGGCGAGGTTGCGCGTCTCGCCCGGATCCGCGTCGAGGTCGTAGAGTTCGAACTCCGTGAGGTCGGCCTGGCGCGCGGCTTCGTCGAAGCGCCCGCGGTGGTTGTCGATCTGGCCGGTGAGTTTCCAGCGGCCGTGCAGCGCGCCGCACTGGCCGTAGAGATCCCAGAATTGATAGCGGTCCGGCAGCGGGGTGGCACCGGCGCTGCGCGCGTGGGGGAGGAGCGAGAGGCCATGCACGGCGAACTTTCCGTTGCGGGCCGGCACGGGCAGGCCTGCGGCGTCGAGCACGGTGGCGAACACATCGTAGTGCGCGGCGTTGGCGGCCGACACCGTGCCCGCGGGAATCGCCCCCGGCCAGCGCATCACGGCCGGCACGCGGATGCCGCCCTCGTAGGCCTGGCCCTTGCCGCCGCGGAGCGGGCCGTTGTTCGACGGATAGGTGTGGAGGATGCCGCCGTTGTCGGAGTGGACAATGACGAGGGTGCTTTCCGCGAGCCCCAGCTCCGCGAGCGTGTCGAGCACATGGCCGATGCGCTGATCGGCGTGCGTCATCACCGCGCAGTAGTCGCGGCGCGGCTGCGGGACGCCGCGCTGCTCGTAGAAGTCGAGCCACTCGGGCTTCGCCGAGTCCGCGGGCCGATCCGCGCTGCGGAGCGGGCCGTGCACGGCGTTGAACGGCAAGTAGCAGAAAAACGGACGCGCGCGGTTCGCGCGGATGAACGCGATCGCGCGATCGGCGAAGAGGTCCGTGGTGTAGCCGCCGGGCGGGAGCGGCCGGCCGTCCTCGACGATGCGCGAGTTGGCGCGGAGCGCGTAGGGGTGCGCGCCGCCGAGGAATCCGACGAACTCGTCGAAGCCGCGGGCGTTGGGCGTGTTCTTCGCGTCGTAGCCGAGGTGCCACTTGCCGAACGCGCCTGTCGCGTAGCCCGCCCGCTTGAGCAGCTGCGGCAGCAGCACGAGGTCGTCGTGGAGGCGGCGCGGGCTGCCGGGGTCGGCGTCGGCGTCGTCCTCGGGGACGACGGTTTGCTTCGGCGCGGGCTGTTTCTGCTTTTTCGTCTTCGCCTTCTTCTCGGCCTTGGCCTCGGCGCGCGCGGGCTCGGAGGGGCCTCGCCACATCCCGGTGGCGAGGGAGTCGAGCCCGGTCATGATCGACGCGCGGGTGGGCGCGCAGAGCGGGTTGACGCGGAACTGCGTGAAGCGCACCCCCTCGCGGCCGATGCGGTCGATGCTCGGCGTCTGGAGATCGGTCGGGCCGTAGCTCGACGCGTCGCCGTAGCCTTGGTCGTCGGTGACGATGAGGACAATGTTGGGGCGCGTCGCGGCGGCGGCCGACGCGGGCGCAGGCGAAGCCGCGACGATCAACGCGAAAACCACCGGCAGCCGTGGGCGGAAGAGGCGGAGGGGCGCTCGCACGGGAGGGGAAGGTGTGACGCTATCGCAGGCCCGCGAGAAACGCGACCAGGTCGGCGGCCTCGGCGGCGGTGAGGCTGGCGAGCAGGCCTTCGGGCATGAGCGAGGTGCGCGTGGCGCTGAGGTTAGCGACTTGGGCGGCGGGGATCTTTTCGACGAGGCCGCCGGCCATTTTCAAGGTGAGTGCGGTGCCGTCGCGGGCGGCCACGAAGCCGGACTTCGTCGCGCCGTCCTTTAGCACGACGGTCGCGAGCTGCCAGGCGGGATCGACGAGGGTGTTGGGCGCGATGACGTGCTCGAGCAGCGCGGCGCGGTCGAATTTTGCGCCGATGCGCGAGAGGTCGGGGCCGAAGTCGAGGCCCGTGCCGTCCGCGCGGTGGCAGGCGACACACGCAGTCGCAAAGACGGCGCGGCCGCGCGCGGCGTCTCCGGTCCGCACGAGGATCTGCTCGGGCTTGAAATTCGTGCCGAGCACCTGGCGGCGCTGCGCATCGGGCAGGAACCGCTCGAAGAGATCGCGCTTCACGGGATCGGTGAGGGCGGCGCCTTGCGCGATGACCTGGGCGCGGACGGGCGGGGAAAACACCGTCGAGCGTGGCGAGCACGAGGCTGAGAGCGCCGCTGCCCGTCGCGAGGAGCGGCGCGATTTTCGTCGTGTCGCCGCCGCGCAGGGCGACGACCGCGGCGCGTTCGGTGTCGCGCAGCGCCTTGGCCTCGGGGGTGACGTCGTCGTTGGCCGGATTCAGTCCGGCGATCCAATCGCGGACGAGGAGCAGGCCGCGCTCGTCAAGCAGGCGGCTGCCGAGATAGGGCATGTGGCCGCGGCCTTCGGTGGCGATCCGGTAGAGCAGCACGCTCCGCGCGGGATCGCCGGGCGCGATCACGCGGGCGTCGGGCAGGCCGAGTTCGCCTTGCACGGGATTGGCGCCGATGAGACTGGAGTCCTTGAGCACGGCGTCGAGGTTGAGCCAGAGCGGGGCGGAACCGCCGCCGTTGTGGCGGTGGCACGCGGAGCAGTTGGCGTGGAGGTAGGAGCGGGCGCGCGTCTCAAGCGAGCCGAGTTCGCCGTGCGGATCGGCCATGCGGGGATCGGGGCGACCGAGGCCGAGCGCGTGAAATGTGTCGAGCTGGCGGCCGGGGCTCGCGGCCGTGGGGCGGTCGAGCTGGAGCGCGTTGAAGCCGGGCGTGTAGTTGGTGGTGAGGTTATGGCAGCGGAGGCACTCGGCGCGGCTGTTGAAACGCCAGGTCTGCCGGAGCGTGCCGCCGGGTGCGGCGGAGTCCTTGATGTCGAAGGTCGACTCGTCGCCGCGCGAGGGCACGAGTTCGGCGTCGGTCTGCGCGTCGTTCCAGCGGTAGCTGTAGGCGCCCCATTGCTGCGTCTGCGCGTCGTAGTGCAGGAGCTGCGTCTCGATGCGGCGGCGCGTGGCGGGGTTGCCGCGCTCGAGTTCGAGCGCGTAGGTTTTGGCGAGGACGGCGTTGTCGGGATAAACCCAGCGGCCGGCGGGCATGACACCCAGCTGGCGCGCGGCGAGGGTGATTTTTCCGCCGTTCGGAAACGCGACCCAGCGCTCCGAGGTCGCGTGGTCGGCGAAGCGCGGGGCGTTGATCTCATAGGGGACGACGCCGGGCGCCGGGCGTTGCGCGGGGGTGTCGGCAAAGAGGCCGGTCTCGCTGAGCTGGCGCGGAAATTTCGATGGCGAGCCGGAGTCTGGGTTGGGCACGAAGCGCCAGAGGCCGCCGCCCGCATGATCGCAGATGAGCAGCTCACCCTCGTGATCGATCCCGAAGCCGACGGGCGAGAGCGGCGTGCGGCAGAGTTCGCGGAGCTCGGTGACCTTGTCGCCCTCGGCGCGCACCGACCAGAAGAGGCCAGTCTGCCAGTCGCCGTAGAGGTAGGCGCCGCGGAGCGCGGGGAGTTTTTTCCCGTGGTAGAACTCGCCGCCGGTGATGCTCGCGGCCTCCTCGTGAGAGTGGATGACGAGCGGCGGGAGAATCGGCGACGGGCCGACGACGCGGTCGGGCCGCACGTCCTGCTTGCCGCCCTCGGTGATGCTCCAGCCAAAGTTGGCGCCGCGCTGCACGCGGTAGATCATTTCCCAGAGCTGCCAGCCGACATCGCCGGTGTAGAGCTCGCCGTTCGTGGGATCGAAGGCGAGGCGCCACGGGTTGCGGAGGCCGAAGGCCCAGACCTCGCCGCGGGCCTTGGGCACGGCGACGAACGGGTTGTCGCGGGGAATCCCATACGCGCGGCCCGGCTCGGGCCGGTCGACGTCGATGCGCATGATGCTGCCGAGCAGGTCGGAGATGTCCTGCCCGGTGACGAACGGATCGGGCGGCTCGGCGGGTCCGGCGTCACCCGCGCCGAAGTAGAGCATGCCATCGGGCCCGAAGCGGAGGTTGCCGCCGTTGTGCCCGCCCTCGAGCCAGGTGATCAGCACGGTGCCGCTCGCGTGGTCGAGCCGCGGGACGGGATCGGCGGTGACCTTGAAGCGGAGGATGCGCGTGCCGTCCGCGCGCTTGGTCGCGCCGGGGGTGAGGGTGCGCGCGAGCACGTAGCAGAAGCGGTTCTCGGCGAACCGCGGGTGGAACGTGAGCGCGAAGGCTTCGCGGAGATCCCGGTCGAAGCGGGAGACGTCGCCAAAGAGGTCGGTCTCGGCGGCGGTGTCGGTGGCGCGGAAGGAACGGAGCTTGCCGTCCTGCTCGACGACGACGAGCCGGTCGGTGCCGGGCAGGGCGGCGACCTCGAGGGGCTTGAGGAAGTCGAGCTTGGGAAACGCACGCTCGACGCGATAGGGCGGCGGCGCCTCGGGCGTGCCGCGGACGGCGGAGGTGGTCCAGGGTGTCCGGGGGCTGGCGGGAACTTCCGCCGCCTGCAGCGGAACGACGAGGAGCAGCAGCAGGGCGAGGAGGCGGGGATGTCGGGGTAACTTCACGCGAGCCGAGGTTCGCGCAGGATCGGCCGCGGCGAAAGCCAGAAAACGCGCGCATCGCGCGGGTAGGCTTAGCCCACGAATTCGAAGACCACGTGGGGAGAAACGCGGATGCGGCGGCGGTCGTTGGTGAGGTGGCGCAGGTTGAGCACGGCGGCGTGGGCGCGGAGAAGAAATCGGGCAGGGCGAGATTGCCGTCTCCCGGCGGCGATACTGGCGGAAGGCCATGCCGGCGCGCCATGCCGCCTCGGTGTCCAAGGGAATCTTCTCGAAGTCGCGCAAATCCTCCTCGACGGCATCGCGCGTGCGTCCGCCGGCGGCGAGTTCGCCACAGGTCACGCAGCTCACTGCCAGCGGTTCGCGCCGCGCCCACGCCTCCAAGGCCACGAGGCAGGCCCGGTGCTGCGGATGGCTCCGGTCGACCCCCGCTACGATGACGATGTGTCCACCAGAATCACCGGCGTGTTTTTCGCAGCAGTTCCTTGCCCGAAATCTCGCCATCCCACGTGCCGGCGCGGGCGCGCAGGTGCTCCACGACGGCATGGCGTGGGGTCGGGTCGTCACGCACGTAGCCTGCCGCGGCATCGCGCAGCACGGCCGTGGGATTGGTGTTGGCGGCGCGGGTCTTCGCTCGGAATTTTCGCGCCAGCTCCCGGGGCAGGCGAAGGGTGAGCGTGTCTGTCATACTAACACCTGTAAGACACGGTCGCCTTTGCGGTCAATCGGCCTGCTCGACGACGAGCCGGTCCGTGCCGGGGATCGCGGCGAACTCGTGCGGCCGGTCGAAGGTGAGCGCGGGGAACGCCCGCTCGACGCGATACGGGGGCGGCGGCTCGGCGGGGACGCCTCGCCCTGCCATTGGAGGCGGTTTTGAACCGTCAATTCGGAGATGCGCCCACGGCGGGTGGAGGAGTCTGGTGCGGTTTGCGCGGGTGCGCTGCAACGTGCCTCGGAGATCTCTACTTCGCGAATTCCACTTCGCTGCTGTTCTTCCGCCGGATCTCGGAGAGGCCCTCTCCGAGCAGGCGGCCATTCACGCGTGCGTCGCGCAAACGGATGCCGCGGACATCGTCGAAGTGAAACGCGGGCCTCGCCTCGTTTGCCGCCCGCGTGAAGGCAATGTCGGCCATGGCGATCCCCTCGGCGTGGCGCACATAGAAGGCGGCCGCGGGCAGGCGAAATCCAAAGGTCAGCCGATTCTCCGGGTAGCCCTTGGTGTTTTCCGGCGGATTGGCCGGGAACTGCGCGAACATTTCCGCCGAGGCGCCAATCGGCACGGAGATCCTCATGTTCGAGAAACGGATGTCGCGGATCGGGCTGTCGTCCAGGCCGGCCACGATCGAGGGGATGATGCTGCGACAATGGGCGGTGACATTCTGGATGCTGATGTTGCGCATCACCGAGGGCTTCTGCTCCGGGCTGAGGAACCGGCGCCCCACCCGAATGAAGAACGGGCTGAGCACATCGGTCATGACGATGTTGGAGAAACTGATGTTTTCCACGAGGCCACCGTCCACCCCGAGAATCACGATGCCGGTGTTCACGCTGGTGACCCGCTCGTCGAGCACGATGTGGGGCGTCATCTTTTCGTAGCCCGGGTGAAAATAGGCGTTCACGTCGGTCTTGCGGATGACGCAATTGTTGACTGTGACATTTCTGAAACCGGTGCGGGAACCGGTGCCCAGCTTGATGCCGTTGCAATTGGAGGCGACGACGCAGTTGGTCACGGTGATGTTCTCGCAAAAACGGCCGAGATACTCGCTCTTGAAACAGAGCGCGTCATCCTCCGACTCGATGATGCAGTTGGTGATCGTCACATCGCGGGCGTCGACGTCGATGCCATCGCAATTCCAATTCACCAGGCTGCGGACATAGAGCCCGTCGATAAAAACCCGGTCGCAGCCGGAAATCGAAATGGTGACCTGGGCTGAATTCAAAACCCGGATGCCGCTGAGCCGGAGGTTCGTGCAACCGATGAAAAAGAGGTTCTTCGGCTTTCCGTCCTTGTTCAGGCCGAGCTGAAAGGCCTCGCCTTCGCCCGCACCCTTGATCGTGCCCTCGCCCACGATGGAAACGTTCTCCGCGCGATCGGCAAGGACGACGGCCTTCATGGATTTCACATATACGCCGTCGTGGGTGATGGTGCCGAACTTGCGGTGGGAGGAGATGTCGTGCTCAGGGTAATCCTTCGGGTCGTAGCTGCCTTGGAGCACGGCACCCGGCAGGAGGCGCAGCGTGACGTTGGACTTCAACTGGAGCGTGCCCGTGACAAATACGCCCGCCGGCACGAGCACCTCGCCGCCGCCTGCAGCAGTGCACGCATCGATGGCGCGTTGGATCGCGACCGTGTTGAGGGTCTTGTTGTCGGCGATGGCTCCGAAATCCTTGATGCCATAAATCTGGGCAAACCCGGCGAGCGGAGCGCACAGGAGGATGAATCGGAGGAAGAGGAAAAGGATTTTTCTCATGGTGAAAGGTGGACATTGTTTAAGCCGATGGCGTGAGGGCGTGGCTAGTCGCTCAGCGACGATCGCTCGGCGCACCTGCCGCAACGGGGTTGGTGAGCAGGAAGGTCATGAGGTCGCGTAGCTCGGGCGGAGTGAGCGTTTTCTCCAGGCCGGCGGGCATCAGCGAGAACGTCATCGGCTCGGTCTTGGCAATGTCGCTTTTCTTGAGCTTCGCCACCGCGCCGCCCACCTGCGCGATTTGGAGTTCGTAGGCGGACTCGCCGACGCGCGTGCCGACCGTCGCGGTTCCATCCTTCATTGTGACGACGTATCCGACGCCGTCGGGATTGATTGCGGCGTTGGGATCGGCGATGTCGGCAAGCACGCTGGCGTAGTCGCGGTGGATCAGGTTGGCGAGCTCGGGGCCGACGCGCTTGCCCTCGCCGCGGAGTTCGTGGCAGGTGGCGCACGCGGCCTTGCCGTTGTAGAGGGCGCGACCGGCAGACCAGTTGCCGCCGGCGATCTCGGCAATCGCGCGCGGAGCGAGATCGTGCGCGCCGGGCTTTGCGAAGGGCATCAGGAAACGCCGCGTGCCGAGGGCGCGCGGACGCGGGTCGCGCGTGGTGTGATATGAAACGTCGAGCGTGCGGGCAGGCGTGGCGACGGTGAGCGTGACCGGCAGCCATTGATCGTCGCGCACGCCGGCCAGCGTGACGTGTGCCTCGCGATCGCTCACGCGTGTGAGCTGCGCGCCGGGCGCGGTGGCGGTGAGCGCAGCGTTGCTCGTGAAAACGACAGTGACGGTCTCGGGCTCCGGAGTGTAGTCGAGTTTTGAGCCGGGCTGCGTGGCGGGCTGGAGCATCTGCCAGAGGTCGAGCTGCGTGCGGAGCGTAAGCGTGCCGGGTGTGGCGGATTTTTTCCAGAGGTCGTCGTGCGTGGCGCTCGCGCGGGTAAACTCGCGCGCCGCGGTGAAATCGGCGTGCGGCAGCCAGCCGCGCCACGACGCGCCGGCCGCGTCGCGCCACTCGGCGGCGAGCCCGGAGAGATCGTGACCGACATCGAGTTTATCCGTGATCGCGACGGCGTAGGTGACGGCGGAGGCACGCGGCGCCGTGGTGAAGGTGGCATTGCGGCGATCCGCGGAGAGGAGGGCGGATTTCACGGCGACTGCGCCGCGCGGCTCGTGCTGCTGGCTGCGCACCACGGCGTAGCCGGGGCGGATTGCCTCGAGACGATCGGCGGCGGCGGCGTAGCGGCCGGAGTCGATTTTGGTGCGCGCAGCGACGTCCGACCACGCGGCCGCGTCGAGCGGGCGATCAAAGGCAATGACGGTTTCCGTTTCGCTCGCAGGCCAGGTGAGCACGGGCTGCGGCGTCGTCTTGTCGGTGAAGCTGATTTTGAAAATGCGGCCCTCGCCGGTCGGGCCGTTGCCCCAGTCCGGCGCGCCGGTGTGGCAGCAGATGACGAGGTCGCCGTTGGGCGCGACGGCGCAATCGACGGCGAGGAGGCCGAGATTGGCGATGAGGTCGGTGCGCGCGATGTAGCCGGCGGCGGTTTTCGCGAGTTTGGTGCGCCAGAGTTTGCCGCGCGACTCGCCGGTCACGAGGGCATCGTCGGCCCAGGACTCGGGGCCAAAGCGTCCGCGCCCGGCCAGCGGGCCGTTGAAACGAAAACCGCACGGGCTCTGGTGCTGCGGCCCGTAGTCCCACACGCTCGGCTCGTCGATGACGTTGGGCAGGTGCTTGGGATGGCGCGGCGGAAAGCCGTAGTGGCGACCGGTCTGGAGGTGGAGGAGCTCGTCGAGCGGATTGCCGTTGGGCACCCACGTCGCGCCTTCCTGATCGGTCGCGAAGAGATCGCCGTGGCGATTCCATTGGAGCGACATCACGTAGCGCAGGCCGCTCGTGAGCTGCTCGACCTTGCCGTCGGGCGTGATGCGCAGGAGGCAGCCGCGGCGCTTGTCGGTGGCATAGTGGTTCACGCCGGTTTTCTCGTCGGTCCAGTAGGCGTTCCGAAACCCGGCGTTGCCCATCGTGAGGTAGAGCGCGCCGTCGGGACCGAAGGCCAACGCCATCGCATTGTCGACGCGGCGATGGAGCAGGTAGGTCGCCTTCGCGAGTTCGGGCAGATCGAAATCCTTCGCAAAAATCTCCCGCGTCTCCGGCACGCCGTCGCCATCACGATCGCGGAAACGGATGACCTCGCTCGTGAGGACGAAATACGGCTCGCCGTCCTTCACGGCGATGCCGAGCGGGTAGTTGGCGCCGGGTTTGTCGGAGAACGTATCGACCTTGTCCTCCAGACCGTCGCCATCGGTGTCGCGCAGGACGTGGAAGCGGCCGTCGTAGCCGCCGGCAAAGAGCCGGCCGTCGGGCGCATACTCGATGTTGTTCAAGCTGGTGAGCTTCACCGGCAGCTCGCGAATCGTGAAGCCGGGCACGAGCATCTGCATGCCGGGCGGAAGCGGTGCGGCGGCGGCGGGCGCAGCCGCTGCTGGCAACGACATCGCGATAAGCGCAAAGACCGTCGCCAGCGAAAGTGCCAGGCGTGGAAAACCGGGAGGAAGCAAGCGCGGCAGGGAAATCATGTTGGGCAGGTTATTTCGATGGCGTGGCAGGGGCATCTTGCCCGTGAGGATCTGAACACGGGCGGGCCGCCCGTGCCACTCCCAAGCCATCTCCTGCCAGCAGACTCCTGGTTTGGAAAGATCTTCGCTCAGCTCAGAAGCTGAACGTATTCGTGAGATACCAGCGGCGCTCGGGTGCGAGGCGCACGGAGGCGGGCGAGCCGTCGGGCTGCGTCGTGATCGCGATCAGCTCGCCGTCGCCGATCGCGTTGCGGACGTTGAGCTGGATCTTCCAATCGATCTTGTTGCTGAAAATTTTTCGCGAGTAGCTGGCGAAGACGTCCACGTTGGTCTCGGCCGGGCCATAGTAGGGCTTGGTGCGGTCGATGAAGACGCTGCCGGACGAGGTGTAGCTGGTGGGATAGCCGATGCCGACCTTGTCCTGCCAGCGGATGCCGGTGCCGACGCCGAAGCCCTTGAGGCGGCTCTCGCGATCGAAATTGTAGTTTGTGACGAGATTGGCGCGGTATTTCCGGATCTCCGGGCTGCTCACTCCCTCGGCGGCGAGGGTCGTGGCAAGCGGCACGTCGATGTCGCTGAACACATACGCGCCGAGCGTGCCTTCGCCCGCGCCCGCGTCGAGCGAGGTGACGTTGCCATTGGCATCCACCGGATAAGTGTAGCCGGTGGAAGATCCCAGGCGTGGGCGATTGGCGAGCGTCTTGAACACAGGGTCGAGGCGGGCGCGCAGCTCACGGGTGATGGGCGCGATGTTGGTCTGCACCGTCTGGTTTTTCGTGAGGTTCAGGATAATCCGCCAGTTCCGCGTCGGGTTGAAGGTGATGTCCACCTCGGTGCCTTTGGCCACGAGATCGGCGGTGTCGCTGTAGCTCGGCAACTGCACGGTCGCCAAGGCGAAGTTCTGCGTGGCGACGCTGCCGGTGTATTGAAACTTGATCAGCTCCTTGAAATTGCTCGGAAAGGGACTGAGGAGCAGGTCGATGTCGGCGAGGCGCGAGGCGTTGGGATTGCGGTTGAGTTCCGAGGCCCACGCGCCGGCGGTCTGCAGCACGGCGTTGTTGATCGTGGCGCTCAGGGCGCCGATGCGGCCGATGCCGGAATCCTTGATCTTGGTCTCATAGTGATTGAGGCGGAGGCTGAATCGATTCTCCAGGAACGAGAGGTTGGCGCCGAACTCGCGGGTCTTCCCCTGCGGAGACGGCAGGATCGTGCCGTAGGCATCGGTCTGCGAGCCGTTGGGCGTGAAGTTCTCGGAGGTGTTCGTGAAGATGCTGGCATCCATCCCGAAGGGAAGGCGGAGCAGTTTTTGCGGCCAGCGCAGCACGCCGGAGTAAGTTTTCACGGTCTTGCCGGCGACAAACGCGGGGTAGTCGGGCAGGACGAACTCGCTGAGACTGCGGCGGATTTTGAAGATGTTGTCGATCGCCTCCGGCGTCGTGCCGGTCGCGTAGGCGGTCTGCTGGAAATAGTCCTGATCCTTCCTCATGCCGAAATTGGTGATGAAGTGATCGTCGAGCCAGTAGTTCATGAAGTTGAACGCCTGGGATTTGATCACGTCGCGGTTGGAGTTGCCGCCCCGCAGCGCCTGCTTGAGCGTGTAGGGAATCGTGACGAGGCGGGCTTGGTTCGGGTCGCCGGCGGCGGCCTCGAAGAAGGTGGCGTTGGCCACGGTGCCCTCGGTCAACTGGGGGGCTTGGATAGGCGTGAGCTGCACCGGCCCCGTCTTGCCGATCACGGACGGGCCGACGTAGGCGATGACCTTCGCGTAGCGGTTGAAACCGTAGAGGTTGATGCTGTCGAAGTCGTCGTATTTGCCGAAGAACTTGAACTGGCTCTGCGTGGTGAGCGAGTCGCGCTGCGCCCGCTCGCCGAGGAGCGTGAGGCTGTGGCTGCCGAGCCACTTGCCCCAGCGGCGGGAAATGTCCCGGAAATCGTAGCGGAGGTAGCCGGTGGCGCGCATCGACTCCCGCTCGATCAGATTTTGGTTGAAGATGGTCTGGGCGGAATCGACGAACGGGCGGCCAAGGTTGGGATTGGGGCGGCCGTCGGGGAGCGTGACGTTGGCGTCGATGCGAATGTGATTCGCATTGGCTTGGGTCGAGACGAAGTTGTTCCGGTTCTGGCGTTCGAGGCGCTCCTTGAAGAAGGACGCCTCGATGCCGATGCGGTCGCGCCAGAAGCGCTGCTCCAGCGTGACGTTGATCGTGTGGAAGGTGTCGTTCTGCCGGCCGGTCTCGTCGATCTGCTGGTCGCGCCAGTTGAAGTTGTCGAAATTGGTGAAGCCTTGGCTCTTCCGGCCCGCGGGGATGCGGCCGGCGGGAAACTGTGTCGTCGCGTAGTAGAGCGCGGGCAGTTCGCCGATGTTGCGCGTCTCGAGCCAATTCAGCGAATCACCCGCGCCGTCGCGATTGAAGACGGGATCGAAGACCTGGCTCCGGACGGTGTTGATCGCGAGCGCCCCTGCGCCGGTGCTGTTGCTCGCGCTCGGCGTGGCGCGGTAGCCGAGGCCGAGCGTGCCGCCGCGGCTGCTGGTGTCGGCGAGCGGCCAGACGAGGGTGTTGAAAGTCTGGGCGTTGGCCAACGCGAAGGTGGCGAACGGCGTCAGCGGGACGGAGCCGGGCATGGTGCCGCCGGCATTCTGCGTCGCGGCGTTGGGATTGCGCGCGGGATCGTCGTAGAAGGTCCAGTCCCACGGGGTGCGGCCTTGGTTCAGCCAAGTCTGAAAACTATTGAAGGGCAGCACGGAGAACGGGCGGTTCGCGCGGGTCTTGCCGGACTCGACGTTGACGCGCACGGCGGTGGTGCGCGTGGGCTCGAAGGTGAGCGTGCCGTAGATGCGCCGCTTGTTGTCGAAGGAAGGGCGTTGATCGTAGCGCTCCTGATCATCGAGCAGCGCGATTCGGGCGGCGAGTTTCCGGGGGATGAGCACGCGGTTGATGTCCAGGGACGAGCGCATGCTGTCGTTGTCGCCGTAGCGGAACTCGACCTTGTTCAGGTTGCGGCGGAGATCGGCGCGGAGGAGCGTGGTGTCCACGACGCCGGCGGCATTGGCGACGCCGAAGAGGATGGCGTTGGGGCCGCGGTTCACCGTGACGGCGCTCGTGTTGTAGCCATCGATCGCGACGTCGGAGATGAAGTAGCCCCGCGTGTAGGTGGGCGAGGTCAGGCCGCGGGCGCGGGTGCCGCCCTGCGGATTGTTGCGGATGCCATCACCGACGACGTTCGGCTCGGTGATGCTCGCGCCGGCAGCGTTGGAGAAATTGCCGCCCGGTCCGGCTGCTTCCATGCCGGTGGCGTAGATGAGCAGGTCGTTGGCGCTCGTGGCGCCGATGTCGTCGAGGAAGTTTTTGTTGTAAACGGAGATCGAGGCGCCGAGGTCCTTGATCGGGGTGTTGAGGCGCGTGCCGGCGAGGGTGTTGGTGGACTGATAGCCGGTGTCCTTGTCGCTGTTGACGGTGAAGGGGCTGAGGACAATCGCCTCTTCAGGTTTCGTTTCGGAGGCGGCGGAGCCGGCGACGGATTGCGCGTCGGCGCGGGCGCCGAGGAGGGCGACAAGGCTGGTCAGGAGTGTGCGGAGGCGGGGTTTCATGGTGGGTGTCAAAGGGTCGGTGCTGGTGTCGGAGGTGCGCGCGGGCGGCCGGGCCGGCGGTGGCGGTTCGCGGCGGCGCACGAGCATCAGGCCACCGGACTCGCGGTCATGCACGACGGTGAGCGGCGTCTGCGCCACCATTTGCTCCAAGGCTTCGCGGGCGGTGAGCCGGGCCCGCACGGCGCGCGTGGTGACGTGGGCGATTTCGGCGGCAGAGTAGAGCAGGCGCTCCTTGGGCCCGCTCTGCGCCGCAAACGCCTTGAGCGTGTCGACGGCCGGCCCCGCCGGGATGTCGAAGGCCAGGCGTGCGTCCACGACCCGCGTCTCGGCGGCAGGGACAGCGATGGCGGCGGCAAGAAACAGCATGAGCAGGGTGGCGAGGCGGATGGCCGGCGGCGGCCACGCGCGGCGAGGCGGGTGGAGGGGAAATGAGAGCGACATAAATACGACGGGCTGAATCGCTCGATTCTCTAGTCGGGGGCGGAAAATAATCTCGTCCGCCCCGAAAATCAGCGACCGGGGGCGGAAACCACGGCGGGGCGCAGCACGGTGCCCTGGGCCCCGCGCTCGGCCACCACGCCGAAGTTGATTTCGAGCAGGCGCACGAGCGCCGCTGGCTCGTCGGTCGGAAACTTGCCGCCGAAGAGCTGCGCACCGAGCGCGGGATCGGCGATGATGAGCTGGTGGCGGTTGTAGCGGTTGAACTCCGCCACGATGCGATCCAGCCGCTCGTCGCTGAACTCCAGGCGCCGTTCCTGCCAAGCGCGGGCGCGGGCCACGGCCGCCGCGTCCACCTGCGCCACCACGGGTGCGGAAAGCTCGCGGCTCGCGAGGGAGATGACCGCGCGCTGGTTGGCGGCGAGCACCGCCGGTGCCGGCGAGCTCGCGGGAGTGCCGGCAGCGGAGGCGAGCAAGTCGCGGCCCGACTCAACTTCGCCCAAGCTCACGCGGCCCTCGGTGACGAGCACCTCCACCGCGTCCGCCCGGCGCCGCACGATGAACGCGGTGCCGACCGCGCGCACGCCCACGCCGTCGGTGCGCACCACAAACGGCCGCGCCGCATCGTGCGCGACCTCGAAGGCGGCTTCGCCGCCGACCAGCTCCACCGCCCGCTCCGCCGCCGTGTAGCGGATCGCCACGGCGCTGCCGGTGTTGACGATCACGCGCGAGCCATCCGGCAGCCCGACGCGCTCGAGGCCCCCGACCGCCGTGGTGATCGAGCGGGAGAGGGGCAGGCTCGCCGAAGGTGCCGGACGAAACTGGACGAAGGCCAGCGCGACCGCCGCGGCGGCGGCGAGCGTGACGGCCGGCCAGAAATATGCGGCGCGATGCGACGAGGGGCCCGCGGGCGCGGGCTCCGGCACAGCCTCGACGGGCACGCGGCCGAGCAGCGCCCACGTCGTGTCGAGGCTGGCGTAGGCCGCGCGATGCCGGTCATCGGCGCGCAGCCAGGCCTCGAACGCGGCTTGCTCTCCCGCGGCGAAACCGCGGTCACGGAGCACGAACCACTCGGCCGCCGCCAGTTCGACGGGATCGATCCCATCGCCCAATTCTGAAAGCGCCTCACTCATCGGCTTCGCGCTGGTCCGAGTATCTCACGCCCGCCACGCCGCGCGCCGCGAGAAACTGCCGGCAGCGGACGAGGCCCAGCGCGAGGTGCGCGTTGACGGTCTTCTCGGCGATGCCGAGGCGGGCGGCGATGCCGCGATACGACAAGCCGTGCAGCCGGCGGAGTGTGACGACCTCGCGGCAGCGCGGCGGCAGCGCGCGGATGGCCTCGATGAGGAGCGCGAGTTCCTGGGCGTGGCTGGCGATTTCGGCGGCATCGGGCTTCTCTTCTACGACGTTCAGCAGCTCCTTTTTCCCTAGGTCCTCGATGGAAATCGCGCGGCGCCTGCGAAAAACATCAAAGGCCGCGTTGCGCGCGGTCGTGAACATGTAGGCCCGGGGCTCGGCGATTTCTCCGACGGCTTGGGCGCGGATCAGGCGCACGTAGGTTTCCTGCACGAGGTCGTCCACATCGGTGAGCGTGGGGAAATGCCGGCGCAGGAACGCCCGGAGTTCGGGCTCATGGGGCCGGACTTCTTCGGCAAACCAGCGGGTCTGATCGGAGTGGGGCGGCATCGCGACGGGCGCACGCGAAGCGAAAGCCGCCCCCACATCAAGCGTGGAGTGCGAGCGGCACTCCTACGGGGAGCCAGCGTCCAGGGGCACGCAGCCGCGCAGGGCGCTAAGCCGTCCGGGGGACAATCGCGCCGTGGCGGGCGAGTTCGCGACGGATGTCAGCGAGGGGCACCCGCAGCGGCGTCGTGCCCGCGCGGGCAGCCAGCGCCGCGGTCGCGCCAGCGGCTTGTCCCATCGCCATGCACGAAGCCTGCACGCGCAGCGCGGAGTTGGCCAGTTGGTCGCTGCTGAGGCAGCGGCCCGCGACGAGGAGGTTCTTGCTGGCCTTCGGAATGAGCGCGCGCAGCGGGATCGTCGGCACGATGCCTTCGTTGAGATGCTTCGGCGTCACGCCGCCCTCGTAGTGCAGGTCGATCGGATAAAACGAATGCGCCACCGCATCCTCAAACACGCGGCCGGAGGTGTAGTCCTCGTGCGTGATTTGGGTCTCGCCGATGATGCGGAAGGTCTCGCGGATGCCGGCCTCGGTTTGCAGGCGCTCGATGGTCAGCAGCGCGAAGGCCGGCTCTTTTTTTAGAAAACGCAGCACGCGCAGGAGCGCCTCGCGGCCGAGGATGTTGGTGGCGGTGTGCGTCTCGGAGGTCGAGGAGTCCGCCCCCGGAATGTGGTTGCCGCTCTCGCCGCCCTTGCCGAGCCAGCCGGCCATCGTGCCGTTGATGTCGGTCGGCTTGAGCGCGCCGGATTTGCGGGCGGCCACGAGCTTGGCCTGCATCGCATCCATGTCGACCGACGCAAGATCGTAGCCGCCGACGCGGTAGATGAGCGTGCCGGGCTGGCGGGTCTTTTCGCGCAGGCGCTCGATGCCGGCGAGGCCGACGACCGAGGCGTTGCCGGTGCAGTCGATGAGCTGTTTCGCGGCGACCTCGACGCTCGTGCCCTTGCCGGTGAGGCGCACCCGCCAGCCGGCCGGCGTGGACTCGACGGAAAACGGCGACTCGTAATAGCGGAGCTGCACGCCGGCCTTCACGCACGCCTCCTCGGCGAGCGCGGCGTAGAGATTGCCGGTGAGGCGGACCTGATGTCGCCAGTGTTGGCGGCCGGTGGGCTTCGTGAAGTCGGGGAGATCGGCGCTGCCGAGTTCGGCAGCGGCTTTCACCAGCTCCCAGCCGATGCCGGCGATGACCTGTTTGCCCCAGGCGTGAAACAAGCCGGGGAAATCCACGCCCCCGGTGGTGGTGGTGCCGCCGAGCTGGCTGCCGGATTCGACGAGCATGGTCTTCGCGCCGAGGCGGCCGGCCTGCAACGCGGCGATCGTTCCGGCGGAGCCGCCGCCGATCACGAGCACGTCGGTCTCGAGCCGGCGCAGGGTGGGAGGCGGCGTGGCGGCGACGAGCACGCTGCCGGCGGGGAGGGCACCGAGACTGGCGAGGAAATGGCGACGTTTCATGGAGGGGGAGACGGGCGGATGGGGGGATCAGAACGCGGTCTTCACGCCGACGGTGGGCGTGACGCCGAATTTTTGGAAGAACTGCGCGGCGGCCGGGCTGGCGCCGACGCGCTCCATGCGGATGAAGGGCTCGTTGAGGACATTGCGCACGGAGAAAAATCCGGTCAGGCGCGCGGCGATGCGATAGGAGCCGCCGACATCGAGGTTGATCCGGTGCCGCTGGTATTGGGTGCCGCCGGCGTTGATGGGACGCGACGCGGCCCAGTTGGTGTTGCCATAAAGACTCAGGCGCCCGTGGGCGTAGCTCAGTCCCGCCGAAACCAAGTGCGGCGACATGTTGGCGACGATCACTTGAGCGTAGTTGCGGGAATAACTGGCGCGGACGCCGAGCCCCTTCAACAGCCCCGGCAGAAACGACAGGCTCTGGCTATATTCCACCTCCATCCCGCGCAACTTCACGTTGCCGGTGCTCTGCGCGGTGGTCACGAAAGTGTATCCCTCGTAGGTCGGAACGTCCGGGTTGAAGTAGTCCGTCCCGCTGATGTCGATCCCGCGACCTGGGAACGTGTGGCGGTGGACATGGCCCTGCCCACGGCCACGCGGTTTCTCGTCGTGCACATCCGTGTCAACCGCACCAAGCACGAGCCGACGGCGACCCGGTGACGTTTGCCGGCTCCTATGTTGACGACGTGAAAGCGGAACTACGCCTGCGCCCTGCGGCCGACCGCGCTGCGGAAAGCACCGCGCCGTGACCGTGCCGCCGTGTATCCGTTCGCTCACCCCAAAAAATTCTCTGCTCAAACCCACCATGAAATCCCCAATGAAAACCTGCCGCCTAGTATGCCCCTGCGTAGTGAGGGTGGTCTTTTGGTAAAACGGTTTCACTTCTTCAGCCAGCCGAGATCGACGAGGAAAGCGTCGGCTTCGGCTATTGTTTTACTTAGATACTCCGGTCTGTTGAAAAAGGCGTGGTCTGCACCTTCGTAGCCAACAAGCTTGCATGGG
>JANOCA010000188.1:0-2241 GCA_031411915.1 Opitutaceae bacterium | reverse complement strand
CGCTTGGGCTATGACGTGATTCCTGAAAGCGCGTTGGGGGCAACGCGCTCCACCTCGGACTGAGTTGGCTCGAAGAGCAGCGCTGCATCGTCGCTCACGCCGCCGGCACCTTCGCCTCAGCCACGCCCTCGCGATCCTTCTCCGTCTTCAGCCGCAGCTGGCCGCAGGCGGCGTCGATGTCGTGCCCCTTTTCGCGGCGGAGCGTCACCGAGATGCGCGCGGCGCGCAGCACGTCGGCGAAGCGCTCTTGTCGCGTGAGGCTTGGGCGCTTCCACGGCAGGCCCTCGACGGTGTTATAGGGGATCAGGTTCACGTGCGCATGGAGGTCGCGGGCGAGGTCGCGGAGCTTTTCCGCCTGCGGGAGCATGTCGTTCACGTCCTCAATCAAGATGAACTCCAGCGTGACCATGCGGCCGTGCTTCTCGCTGAACGCTTGCACGGCCGGGATCAGCTTCGCGAGCGGATAGGCCTTGTTCACCGGCATGATTTTCTCGCGCACCTCGTCGGTCGCGCCGTGCAGCGAGATGGCGAGGCGGAAGCCGAGTTTCTCCTCGGCGAGCTTCAGGATTTTCGGCACGAGCCCGCTCGTGGAGATCGTGATGCGGCGCGCGCCGAAGCCGAGGCCCCACTCGGCGTTGAGGATGGTGAGGGCGAGGATTGTGGCGTCGTAGTTGGCGAGCGGCTCGCCCATGCCCATGACCACGATGTTGTCGAACGACGCCAGCTCCATCCGCGCGCGCGGCGTGCGCGCATCCTCGCGGTAGCACACCTGCAAAAGCTGCGCCACGATCTCGCCGGCGCTGAGGTCGCGCTTGAGGCCGGCGAGCCCGCTCGCGCAAAACACGCAGCCCATCGCGCAGCCCACCTGCGTCGAGATGCAGATAGTCTTGCGCGAGTGCTCGACGCCCACCCCCTCCTGCGGCACGCGGATGATCACGGTCTCGATCAGCGAACGATCGCCGAGCTCGAGCAGGAGCTTGTCGGTCACATCCTCGGATTGCTGGTTGAGCACGAGTGAGGCGGGCATGAGCTCAAACGTCTCGGCGAGCCACGTGCGCAGCGGCTTGGAGAGGTTGGTCATCTCGTCCCACGAGCGGACGCGCTTCTTGTAGAGCCAGTCGAGAATCTGCTTAGCCCGGAACGCCGGCTCCCCCTGTGCGCGCAGCCGCTCCGTGAGCGAATCGAGCGTCTCGCCGGTGAGCGGGGGCTTGGCGGGGGTGAATTTCATGCGGGGCGGTCAGCGGTAGATTTCCCGACGGTGACCGATGGCGAGAAGGTGAATTTCGTTTCGCCGGACGTCGAACGCGTAGATAATCCGATAGTCGCCGGCCCGGAGCCGAAAATGCGCGGAGTTTTTCAGCCGGTGGTGCGGGTAACGCGCGAGATCGAGCCCCGCTTCGTCGATGGCGTCCTCAATTCGACGTCGGGTGTTCGCGGGCAGCGCGAGAAAATCGGAGTCGAAGGCCGAGTGGTAAACTTGAAGCGCGCGACTCAAGTCGATCCGGGCTGGCGGGTGCGCGGCTGGTTGCCCTGCGCCATCACCTGCTCGGAGCGCGCGATCTTTGCGGCGAACTCCGGCGTGAACTCCAGTTGATCCTCGAGGATTTCGTCGAGCCAGTCGCGCACGGCGCGCATCTCCTCGGGGCGCAGCTGGCGGAGGGCGGATTCGATTTCCTGCACGGTGCTCATCGCCGTGGACGTTACGCAGCGCGGGTCCCGGTTCAACTGCCGAGTTTCCGCCCTTGTCATTTCACCCCGCACGGCGCGACGTTGAGGCACCCCATGAAAAAATCCCTCCTCCTCGCCCTCGCTGTCGCACCGTGCGCGCTTTTCGCCGCCGATGATGGCCCGCATGAATTTGTCTCGAAGATCGAGCGCTTCGATCCGGCGTTCGACCAGCTTGTCGCGCCGGGCGCGAAGATTGAGAAGCTCGCGGAGGGCTTCCGTTGGTCGGAGGGGCCGACGTGGTTTGACGGCGGCGTGGTTTTTTCCGACGTGCTGGCGAACACAGCCTACCAGTGGAAAGAGGGCATGACGAAGGCCGAGGTGTTTCTGCGGCCGAGCGGGCTGATGAAAGCGACGCCGGGTTTTCGTGAGACGGGCAGCAACGGCCTCTCGCGCGACGCGCAGGGACGGTTGCTGCTCGCGCAGCACGGCGAGCGGCGCATCGCGCGTTTTGAGAACGGAACGTTCACCGCGATTGCCGACCGTTTTGAGGGCAAGCGCTTCAACAGCCCCAAC
>JANOCA010000187.1:0-1636 GCA_031411915.1 Opitutaceae bacterium | reverse complement strand
GTTTTCATGGGGGAAAGGATTCCTCCATTGCGACTCGATCGTGCGCTTCGCGCGCGCGATCGGCGCGGCGCGCAGCGGCCGGATCGAAGCCGCGAATGCGGAGATTGCCGAGCTGGAGAAAATCCAGCGCGAGCTGGCCGGCGCCAACCGCGCCTCGTATTGGGCGGCGCAGGCCGAGACGCAGCTCCTCGCCGCGCGCGCCTGGGTGCAGTTCGCCGGGAAAAACCACGATGCCGCGATCGCGTCGATGCGCCGGGCGGTCGAACTCGAGGCCACCACGGAGAAGGAAGCCGTCACGCCGGGCGAAGTCCTGCCCGCCGGCGATCTGCTCGGCGACATGCTGATCGAGGCGGGACGGCCCGAGGAGGCGCTCGCGGCGTTCGAGGCCGTTCTGGTCGCGAGCCCCAACCGCCTGAACACCCTCTACGGCGCCGGCCACGCCGCCGAGCGCGCCGGCCACACGGCGAAGGCGCGCGACTATTTCGCGCAGGTGGCGGCTGTCGCGGTCGCCAGCGACGCCGGCATCCCGCGCGTCGAGCACGCCCGGGCGTTTCTGGCGAAGCACGGTCCCGGCCGATCTGAATAATACCAGTGTCCCTTAAGTTTGGACTTTAGAATGGTGGGGCCGCTTCTCCGCAAGCGGCCTGGGTTCCAGCCGGCGAATCGCCCTGCCACCCAGGCCGGCTCGGAGAGCCAGCCCCACCTCGGAATAGTCTAATCGTAACGGGATGTTGGTATAAGAACGGCGTTGCACGGTCGAAAAGGTTCCCTGGTCTTTCCGGAAGCACCGGGGATTTTTTCTTCGCGCGGGGCTGAGTGTGCGCCAATTTCTCGGGCCATGAAACTCCGCGTCCTGCTGTTTTCGCTGTTCACCGTGCTGGGATTGCTGGCGACCCGCGCCACTGCGCAGGAGCAGGTGATCGATCTCGGATCGAAGGGGAAGATCACGCTCTTCCTGCTCGGCGACTGGAAGCCAACCGTCATCAGCATGGGCGGCCAATACGAGATCACGTTCACGCCCACCAAGGATTCCATCAACGCGACCTGCTCGATCAAGGTCACGCACCCCGATGTCGATCGCTACGACACCAAGGCCCGGCTCAAGCTGCGCGTCGAGGCCGACTGCGCGGCCTATGAGCCGCAATCCGTCGAGGGCAAGGCGCGCGCCAAGGAGTTCGCGATCGGCGCGGGCTACGGCTATTACTGCAACTTCACCGACGCGGCGCTGCGCGGGAAGAAGGCGCCGCCGGGCGAGTTCAAGGTCGTGAGTTCCGGCAAAATCCGCCTCGCGCCGGATGTGCTCATGGAAATTTTCATCGGCGCCGACAGCTTCAGCGAGGAAGCCTACCAGCAGATCCTTGGCGCGATCGAGGGGATGGAATACAAGCGGCGGTGAACAACGGGTGGGCGGGCGCAGTTTCGCCCGCACACATCGATTGCCTTGGCGTAGCCCGCCTCGTGAGAGGCGGGACGGACTTACCCGCCAGCCCCCGTCGGTCCCTGCTCTCACGAGCAGGGCTACCAAGCACGTGCAGAGCGACGCTATGCAGGCTTGCCGCTATTTCTTCGCCGCCGGGGCGGCCGCCGGCGTCGCGGCCGTCGCAAGCCGGATGATCTGGTAGCTCGCGCGGGTGTC
>JANOCA010000186.1:0-18654 GCA_031411915.1 Opitutaceae bacterium | reverse complement strand
TTGAGGTAATAATAAGGCCCCTGCTTGAACCACGCGCTCGCGCTGAAGAGAATCGTAAGACCTAGGAACGTGAGGCCGAGCGCACACACGACGATCACCGTCGCAGGGTTGAACAGGGAATGGGTGTGGGCCGGGTCAGCGGCGCGGTCGCTTCGCATGGGGCGGGCGGCGGGTAGAACTTAGGATTTAGGCGAAGGCGAAGCCGGCTTCTCCTCGATGGGAATCACCGGCACCACGGGAGCCGGGGTGCTCTCCGTCGGCGTCAGCGGCTGGATGACGAACGGCGCCTTGGTCGCGGGCGTCTCGGCCTTCGGGGTGCTCTTCGCGGATTTCGAGGCGTTCTTCGCATTCGGAATGACCAGCTCGGTGCCTGGGCGGATTCTCGCCGGATCGGAGATGTTGTTCGCGACGGCGATGTCACCGGCGGTCACCCCGTAACTGCGCGCGATCGCGCCGAGCGTGTCGCCAGCCTTCACGATGTGCTTCGCGCCCTCGACCGTGGCGCGCGGCGCGGTGGCAGGAGTGTTCGCGGTCCGCGGAGCCGAATCGGCCGACCCCACGGCGCGGCTCGGAATGATCAGCTTCTGACCCGGGCGCAGGATGGAATTGGCCGAGAGGCTGTTCGCCGCGGTGAGCTGCGCGACCGTGATGTTGTTCTTCTTCGCGATGGTCGAGAAGTTGTCCCCGGACTTCACGACATACGTCGTGGCGGGCGTGACGTCCTTCACGGGCTCGCCGGTGAGCACACCCGCGACCGGGGTGTCAGGCCGCGTCGGCATCGTGCGCGAAACGCCGTTCATCGCCGACGCACCCGCGGGCGCGTCGGGATTGAACGCAATCGTCGGCGCCGAGGCCGGGGCGCCTTCAACCGGCGAGGTGTAGACGGCCGACGCCGGCGGCGGGACCGTGATCGTGGGCGGCGGACCGGCGGGCTTGGGCGCGGTATCGGCGAGGCTGGGCTTGGTGGTGGAGCTGCAACCTGGATTGGCAAAAATCAACAGGAGGGCGAAGAGATGGATGCCGGCGACGACGCCGAAAATCTTCAGGATTTTCATAGGAAGGAAGGTTGATCGTTTGTGAAGGCTGGAGAGTGCAAATGCTACCCCAAACTCGTCGCCCCGATCCCGGGCGCCGCCGGCTGAACGGCGGCAACCGCAATCGCGTGGCGCCGGGCCGCCCACGCACGCATGAATGCACCATGACCCATCACGGCGGGCACGGTGGACGAGGGAGACGAAAAAATCCGCGGCGCCCGCAGGAGCGCCCGGTCCGGGGCGCCTTGCGAGAGGGGAAACACACGTTCGATCGAGTCGGGGTAGTTCATGATCAGCGCAGTTTGAGGGTGGCGAGGCTGGCGAGCGCGCACCCGAGCGAGAGGACCCAGAAACGCAGGACGACTTTCGTTTCGGGCCAGCCTTTTTTCTGAAAATGGTGATGGATCGGCGCCATCAGGAACACCCGCCGGCCCACGCCGTAGCGGCGCTTGGTGAACTTGAACCACGAGACCTGCGTGACGACCGAGAGCAGCTCCATCACGAAGACGCCGCCCGCGATCACCAGCGCGAAGGGCTGGTGGATCATGAACGCCATCACGCCCAGCAGGCCGCCGAGCGCGAGCGAGCCCGTGTCGCCCATGAACACTTCCGCGGGATGCGAGTTATACCAGAGGAACGCCATGCAGCCGCCGATGAGCGCGCCGCAAATCACGGTGAGTTCGCCGGTCTTGGGCACATGACTCGTGAGCAGATACTCGGAAAGCAAAACGTGATCCGCCACATACGCCATCACGCCCATCACGAGCGCCACCGTGATCGTGCAGCCGACCGCGAGGCCATCGAGGCCATCGGTGAGGTTGATCGCGTTGCTGAATCCGACGACCCAGAGATAGATCAACGCTAGCAGCAGCCACACCGGCATCTTGTCAATGACCGCGTATTTCACGAACGGCACCCACAGCTCGCGGATCTTCACCGCGCTGTCGGGATGCATGAGCAGCGCGCCGAGCGCACCGAACGTCGCGAGCGACTGCCACGCGATCTTCTCCCACGAGGAGATGCCGTCGCGGTTGCGGCGCTTGACCTTCAGGTAGTCGTCGCGAAAGCCCGGCACCGTGAGCGCGGCGTAGACGAAGAGGCTCGTGAAGACCCAGATGTTGGGCGTGGCCCAGAGCACCGCCGAGAGGAACACCGCCGCAAAGATGATCAGCCCGCCCATCGCGGGCGTGTGCTTCTTGTCGAAATAGTTTCCGCCGATGCCCATCGTGCGGTCGTCGACGTAGCCCTGGCCGAACTTCAGCTCCTTGAACTTGCGGATCATCGCCGGACCGATGGCGAAGCCGATGAAGAGCGCCGTGAGCACCGCCAGCCCCGTGCGCACGGTGATGTAGCGCAGCAGGCGCAGCGGCCCGAAATACTCCGCGTAGTCGGTGAGATAGGTCAGCATGGCAGCGGCAGCGACGTCTGCCCCTCGATGACTTTCTCCAGCTGATAACGGCGGCTGCCCTTCACAAAAACCGGCCCGCGCCATTCCGCGAAGCACGCGGCCACGGTCGCGAGCGACGATGCAATCTGCATCTGCCGCGAAAAGTCCCCTTGATCCAGCACGCCGGCGCACACGGTCTCCGCCTGCTCGCCGATCACGAAAAGCTGATCTCCCTCGCGGAGGCGCAGCCGGCGGCCCAGCGCGCGATGATGCGCCGGGGCCTCGGCGCCGAGTTCCGCCATGCAGCCGATCACGTAGAGCCGGGGCTCGCCGTCGGGCGCGATGGATTCGAAGACCTCGAGCGCATCGGCCATCGAGGCGGGGTTGGCGTTGTAGCAGTCGAGATAGACCAGCCGCCCGTCCATGCGCCGAACTTCGGCGCGGAGCTTGGCGGGTTTCCACCCCGCGAGCCGCGCCTGGATGTCGCCATCCGCCACGCCCAAGCCTCGCGCCGCGGTGATCGCGAGGGCGGCGTTTTGCGCCATGCCGTCGGAGACGCGACGGAAACGAAACGTCGCCGGCGCCAGCCCCGGCTCGGCGATCGCCAGCGCGGTCTCGTCGGCCCGGTGCATGATCGAAAACGCCACGCCCTCCCCCGCGACGGTGCCGCCCCGCATGAGGATTTTCGTTTTCTCACTCAACGCCTTGAACGGCGCGAACTCCGCCGCTGTCTGCGGGAAGATCGCGACGCCGCCCGGGCGCAGCGCGGCGGGGAGCAGCGCCTTCTCGCGCGCGACGCCTTCCAGGCCGCCGAGCGCCTCGGTGTGCGCGGCGGCGACGAGGGTGATGATCGCCACGTCGGGCTCGATCATCGCGGCCAGCTGCCGCATCTCGCCCGGCCCACTGATGCCCGCCTCGATCACCGCGCAGCGATGCACGGCCGGATCGAGCTGCGTGAGCGTCAAGGGGACGCCGATGAGGTTGTTAAGATTACCCTCGGTGGCTGCGACGCCGGACGCAGAACCACCGAGGAGGAGAGCAAGCAAGTCCTTGGTCGAGGTCTTGCCTGCACTCCCGGAAATTCCAATCACCGGCCCGCGGAACGCGCGCCGCCACTCGCCCGCGATCGCATGCAGCGCCGCGAGCGGATCCGCCACGACGAGCTGCGGCAGCGCGACCGCCGCATCCGCCCTCGCGACGATCGCGGCGCTGGCGCCCGCACCCGCGGCGTCGCCCAGGAATTCGTGGCCGTCGCGCTTCTCCGTCTTGATGGCCACGAAAACATCGCCAGCCCGCATCCGCCGCGAATCGAAGTTGAACGCACGCAGCGCCGCCACCGGGCGGGCGGTCCAGCGGCCAACCGTCCAGGCTGCGAGTTGTTCGGCGGAGAACGTCGGCACGGGTTCAGCGGGTGAAGGTTGGGGTGGTCCAGGCCCGCAGCAGCTCGCGGGCGACCAGACGATCGTCGAACGGCACGACGGTGTCGGCCAGTTCCTGGCAGCCCTCGTGGCCCTTGCCGGCGATCAGCACGCAGTCGCCCGGCCGCGCGAGGTGGAACGCGACCTCGATCGCGCGGCGCCGGCCCTCGATCCACGCGATGCGATCGGCGGCGATCACGCCGGCGCGCATGTCTTCGAAAATCCGTGACACCCCCTCGCGGCGCGGGTTGTCGGCCGTCGCGACGGTAAAGTCCGCCAGCTCCTGGGCCGCGCGCATCATCTGCGGGCGCTGCGGCCGGTGGCCATGGCCGCCGCATCCAAACACCACGAACAAACGGCCGCGGGTCGTCGCGCGCAGCTCGCCCAAAGTCCGGCGCAACGCGCCCTCGCTGTGCGCGTAGTCCACGACCACCTCGAACGGTTGCCCGGCTACGATGCGTTCCATCCGCCCGGCCACCACCCCGAGTGTTTTCAACCGCGCCACACACGCGAACAGATCGCGTCCCATCGCCCAGGCCGTCGAGAAAGCCGCAAGCAGATTGGAGACATTGGCCCGCCCCGGCAGCGGTGAATCGATCACGGCCGTCCCGGCGGGCCACACGAGCCGGAACGCCGAGCGATGCGCGCCCACCGTGACTTTCTCGGCGCGCACGTCGGCCGCGATATTCTCCCCGTAGGTCACGACGCGCGTCGCGCCGCGGGCCGCGAGCGTGGTGGCGAGCCGGCGGCCGTGCGCATCGTCGAGATTGATCACGGCCAGCTTGGGCGGGCACGCCGCCTCACTGGTGAAGAGCCGCGTCTTGATCGCGGCGTAGTTTTCCAGCGTGCCGTGGGCGTCCAGATGCTCGGGCGCAAGGTTGGTGAAGACCGCCGCCGCAAACTGCAGCCCGCGCACGCGCCGCTGCTCGATGCCCTGCGAACTCACCTCGACGATGGCCTCGCGGCAGCCCGCGCCGCGCATCTGCGCGAGCAGGCCGAACGTGTCGAGCGCCTCGGGCGTCGTCCGGAGCGCGGGCACGGTGCGCGCCCCGAGATCATAGCAGATCGTGCCGAGCAGGCCCACGCGACGCTCCGTCTCCAGCAGATGCTTCAGCACATGCGCGACCACGGTCTTGCCCGCCGTGCCGGTGATTCCGACGACGGAGAGATCCCGATCGGGAAACTTGTAGAAACGCTGCGCCACCGCGGCCAGCGTCGCCCGCGGATCGGCGACGCGCACGAACGTGACCCCGCCGGGCGGAAAGAGCGGCAGCGTGCGCGCGACGATGGCGACCGCGCCGCGGCTCACGGCCTCGTCGATGAACGCCGCGCCATCGATGCGTTTGCCCGGCAGCGCGAAAAACACCGCGCCCGGCGAGACGCGCCGGCTGTCGATCGCGAGCCCGGAGATCGGACGATCCAGCTCGCCCTTCAGGCCGACGATCTCAGCGGGCCGGAGAAAATCAGAGAGTCGCGGCGCGGCGCGGAACACCCGGTCGGCGATGGGCGGGGCGCGACGCACGCCGCGCGCGATCGCCCGGCCCGCGAATGCGGCGACCAGCGGGCGATCCTGGACCAGATAGTCGATCATCGGCGCCCTCCCGTCTGCGACACGAGCAGCGGCGGGCCGCCCGAGGAACGAATGTCGAGGATGTGGATCAAGCGCTCGCCGATCCGTTTGAACGAAGGCGCCGCGACCTTGGACCCGTAGGCGACGCCGCCGGGCGCCATGTGATCGGCATCGTCAACGACGACCGAGATCACCACCTGAGGGCGGCCCGCGGGAAAGAAACCGACGAATGAAACGACGTGGTGCTTCTTCGACCACTGGCCGTTGATGAATTTCTGCGAAGTGCCCGTCTTCCCCGCGACATCGAAGCCCTCGATCGCGGCCTCGGGTGCGGTGCCGCCCGGGCGCCCGCCCTCGCCCTTGCGCGTGACGCCCGCGAGCATCGCGGCCACGGTGCGCGCGGTCTGCGGAGAGACGGCCCGGCCGATCTCCGCGCGGTCATAGCGAAAGACGACGTCGTTGGAGGCGTCGCGAATCTGGCTGACGATTTGCGGGAGCAGCAGCACGCCATCCGCCGCGATCACGGCCATCGCCTGGTGCATCTGGAGCACGGTCGCCGAGATCGAGTGGCCCATCGGGATGCGCGTGATGTCGACGGGGTTCCATTTCTTCCACGGATGGAGGATGCCGTTTTCCTCGGCGCCGACGGGGAAACCCAGGCGCTCGCCGAAGCCAAACGCGCGCGCGTAGCGGTGCAGACGCTCCTCGCCGAGCATGATGCCGAGCTGGGCCGCGCCCTTGTTGCTCGAGCGGCTGATAATTTCGGAGAGGGTCAGATCGCCCATGTGGTGATCCTCGGCGGGCAGGGAGAGGGCACGGCCCCTGTGCATCACCTTATCGAGGGTGCAATCGAGCGTGTCGCCGACCCGGACAAGTCGCTCCTCTAGCGCACCGGCCACCGGCACGATCTTGAAGACGGAGCCGGGGTCGTAGATGTCGGCGACGGCGGCGTTGCGCATCCGCGCGCTCTCGTCGGCCGGCACCTTGTTGTAGTGGTTGAGATCAAAGGTCGGGTAGTTGCCGAGGCCGAGGATGAAACCAGTCCGCGGGTCGCTCACGATGATCGAGGCCTTGAGCGGCTGGTATTTTTCCCCGATGAGCGCGAGTTCCTGCTCGACGATGTCCTGCACGATGAGGTCGAGCGAGAGCTGGACATGGTAGCCGTTGGAAGCCGGGACCTGCCGGGTGAGAAACTGCGGGAGTTCGCCACCGCGGCCATCGCGCTCGCTCACGCGCCAGCCCCGCTGGCCGCGCAGGTAGAAATCGTAGCGGTGCTCGATGCCCGCGGCGGCATCCTGCTGGCGGTTGACGTAACCGATGATGTGGGCCGCGAGCTGGTTGTTGGGATAGACGCGATGGTAGTCCCGCTCGCCGCGCACGCCCTTGATCTTGAGCTTGGCGATTTCGTCGTAGGTCTGCTCGGAGACATCGGTCTTGAGCACGACCCAGCGGACGAGACGGCGACCGGTTTCATCGGCGCCGGCATCGGAGGGCGGCGTGTCATTGGCCTCGCGCGCCGCCGGACCCGGCGTGAGATTGAAGACGAGCTGACCGGTCTCCGGGTCCCTGGTGGCGACAGGCGCGCGGGTCGCCGGCTCCTCGTCGCGGAACTGGCGCGCCGCGGCGGCGGCAATGTCAGCCTCCGGAATCGAGAGCAGCGCGGCCAGCTGCGGCCACTTCACCTCATCGCGCTTCAGCAACGACCACGGATCGATCCCCACCGCGAGGCGCGGGCTGCTGGTCGCGAGCACGCTGCCGCGGGTGTCGCGGATGTCGCCGCGACGGGCGATCTCAGCAATGGGCGTGGAGGTCTGCCGGGCCTTGGCGATGTTCTTCACCAGTTCCTCGCGATCGACGATGTGGAGCCAGACGAGCTTGGTCGCCACCACGCCGAAGCACGCGAAGCAGCCGAGCGCGAGCAGGACGATACGGTAGTTGGAGGCGTAGCCCTTGGACATCGGATCAGCGGCGGGCGAATTTCACAAAGGGTGCGGTGCCGGCAGGGACATCGCGCAGCAGACCGCGGTTGGCGCGTTCGGCCATGCGCTCGGCGACATTTTCCCGCACATGCACCACCATGACTTCGTTCATGGGCACGAGGCCGAGCTGCATCTCCAGGTTCAGCTTGCGGAGAAGATCGGGCCGCTGCTCGCTCTGGATGAACATCGACATCTCGTCGTTGCGCCGCTCGACGGCGGCGATGCGCGCGGCAAGCTCGCTGTTGGATTTCGCGAGGGAGGAATTCTGGTGGCGCATCCAGACCAACGCGACCCCGACCGAGCCGGCGAAGGTGATCGCGACGAGCAGACCCACGACGATCTGGTTCACGAAGGCCTGGGAGTTCTTTTTCATGAGTGGAGCGGATGGAACGCGGACGCTCAGAGTTTCCGCAGCGCGCGGAGCTTGGCGGAGCGGCTGCGGGGATTGGCCGCGAGCTCGGCCTCGCCGGGCGTGATGGGCCGGCGCGTGAGGGGCTCGGCGAGCTTCACGCGGAAGTCCTGCGGCATCGAATCGTCGGCGCTCTCGGGCTGCCCGCACATGCGGCGGAAGAACTGCTTCACGGGCCGATCCTCGAGGGAGTGGAAACTGATCACGCAGAGCACGCCGCCGGCGGCGAGTTGGGCGAAAGCCGCGGGCAGCGCGCGCTCGATGGCGCCAATCTCGTCGTTGACGGCGATGCGGATGCCCTGGAAGGCGCGCGTCGCGGGGTGGATTTTCATCGTGTGCCGCTCGCGCGCCGGGATCGCCTCCGCGATCAGGGCGGCGAGAGAAGCGGTGCGCGCGAGCAGCCCGCTGCCCCGGGCGGATTGCAGGGCGCGCACCACGCGGCGCCAGTTCTGCTCCTCGCCAAGATCCCGGACCGCGCGCACGAGCATCTCCTCGGTGGCCGTCTCAAGCCAGCGGCTCGCCGGCACTCCCGCGCGCGGATCCATCCGCATGTCGGCGGGCGCATCATGCCGGAACGAGAAGCCGCGCTCCGTCTCGTCGAGCTGGAAGGACGACACGCCCAAGTCGAACAGCACGCCGTCGAAGCCCTCGATCGGCAGCTCGGCCAGCCGCCCAAAGTCGCGATCGATGAGCGTGAATCGCCCGGCGAACTCCGCCGCCAGCGCCGCCGCGCGCGCGCCGGCCGCCGGGTCCCGATCGAGCGCCTTCACGCTCGTCTGTGGCGCAGCCTCCAGCAGGGCGCGCGTGTGGCCGCCGCCGCCGAAAGTGCAGTCCAGGTAGCGGCCGCCCGCACGCGGCGCCAGGTGCTCCAGCACCTCGCGCAGCAGCACGGGTTGATGGCCGGGGCTCATGGCACTTGCGAGGATCTCATCGGCTGCCGTAAGCATCGGGAAGCGCACGCGAGGAAAGGTGCTTTTCCTTCGCGACCGCGCGAAGGATGAGGCCGGCGCGCACGCGGGGCGAAACCGCAGTCCGGGCGGAGAACGCCACCCCACCCTCGTCCGCCGCGATCCACGCGGGGAACGGCCGGCGGGAAAGCGCGGACGCGCTCATCGCGGCTTTGCGAAGCGGGACACGGGTGGAATGGGCCTTGACCTTGGGAAGACGTCGCATGGGCGGTGGCGAAAGAATTAAAGTGCGGGAAATGAAGGGAGGGGCGGAGGCGGCAGGTGCTCAGATGTCAAGTTGCGGCGCGCCGTTCGGCGACTCGGCGGCGAGACGGCGCTCCTGCTCCGCCCAGCGCTCCGGGCTGTAGATGGCGAAAGTCGTCATCGTGCCGATCAGCACGGCTTCCTTCGCCACGCCGGCGTGGCCGAGGAGATCGGAGTTGAACACCACCCGGCCGAACGAATCCCAGGTGAAGCGCTGCGCCTTGGAGAAAAGTTGCGAGGCCTTGGCCTGCGCCACGGGGTCGAGGAGCTTCAAGGCCGAGATTTTCTCGTGGAGCTTTTCCACCTCGGCGGGAGGCAGCACCATCACGTAGCCGCCGGGGTGCCGCATGGCCATGAACGTCTCGTCCTTCC
Source organism: Opitutaceae bacterium (assembly GCA_031411915.1). Classification (GTDB taxonomy): domain Bacteria; phylum Verrucomicrobiota; class Verrucomicrobiia; order Opitutales; family Opitutaceae; genus ER46. Next base: position 9,274 of record JANOCA010000186.1, on the reverse strand, counting down.
CATGCACGCTCCGCCATTCCGACGGGATCGTGATCCGACCTTTGTCGTCGAGCGTGCGGGGGAAACTGCCCGTATAAATGGCTTTGCCTGCCTGTGGCATGGGTAAGAAAGGGCCGGAGCCCCACTAGCCCCCATTTCAACCCACTTTGCCCCCAACAGGTCAAGCGCAGACCGACAAAAAAACACGGAAGTTGTTCACATTCTCGCAACCACGTCGCTCGGACGCCAAATTTTTCAGGGCTCGATCCCGCCGCCAGCCCGGGGCCGAAAATTACCCAAAAGACCGAAATCGGGGCCCGACGCGGTCAGGCCGACCCGGCCGAATTCTCGCCCGAAACACCGGTGATGATCCGCGCGCCGCGGCGATAGGTGAAATACGAGTAGGCCCATTGCAGCAGCACCGAGAACTTGCTGCGAAAGCCGACGAGGAACAACAGGTGCACCGCCAGCCACGCCAGCCACGCCGGATAGCCGCTCAGGTGGCGCCCGCCGATCTGCGCGACCGCCGACGACCGCCCGATGGTCGCCATCGAGCCCTTGTCGCGATACGCAAACAGCGCGCGCCCGGCAGGGGAAAACTTTTCCCCGCGCAGCTCGCCCTCGATCAGGCGCGCAGCGTGGCGGCCCATCTGCATCGCGCCCTGCGCGACCCCGGGCACGGGCACACCGTTCGCATCCGTGAGCGAGGCGATGTCCCCGAGCGCAAACACCGCGGGGTGGCCCGGCACGCTGAGATCGGGCAGCACCTTGATGCGGCCGCCGCGATCCAGCTCCACGCCGAGCTGCTGCGTGATCGGCGCGCCGGCCACGCCGGCGGCCCAGATGATGTTGTCCGCACGTATCGTTTCTCCGGCGACAACGAGCTCGCCCTCACGGATCGCCTCCACCCGCACGCCGGTGCGCACCTCGACGCCGAGCTTCTCCAGCTGCCGCTGCGCGCTCGCCGAGAGATCCGGCGGAAACGCCGCCAGCACGCGCGGGCTCCCCTCGATCAGGCGCACGCGCACCTTCGTGGGATCGATGTGATCGAAGTCGCGGTGCAGCACGGTGCGCGTGAGCTCGGCGAACGCCCCCGCCAGCTCCACGCCCGTGGGGCCGCCGCCGATCACGATGATGTTCATCGCGGCTTCGCGTTTGGCCGGATCCGTTTCCGTCTCGGCGCGCTCGAGCGAGCAGAGGATCAGCCGGCGGATGCGCAGCGCGTCGTCGAGCGACTTCAGGCCCGGCGCAAACCGCGCCCACTCGGGATGGCCGAAGTAGCTCGTCGTCCCGCCCGCCGCGAGCACGAGGTAGTCGAAGGCCAGCTCGCCCCGCTCATGCGTCACGCGTCGCGCCGCCAGATCGATCGCGGTGACCTCGCTCATGATTACCGCGACGTTGGGCCGCGGACCAAAGACCGCCCGGATCGGCTGCGCGATGTCGATCGCCGAGAGGCCCGCGGTGGCGACTTGGTAGAGCAAGGGCTGGAACAGGTGATGATTCTGCCGATCGATGACGGTGATGCGCGCGATCCCGCTCGGGAACTCGCGCACAAACGTCAGCCCCGCGAAGCCCGCGCCGATCACGACGATGTGCGGGAGCGGGGCGGCAGGCGATGCGGTCATGGGCTGACGCTGTCGCGCCGCCCGCGCATGGCAACGTCCGCCAGCCGAAATATGCTGCCCTTGCGCGAACGATGGCTTTTCCTCCCTCCGAAAACCATGCACGCACCGCGCGATATCCAAATCATCGGCCACGAGGTCGCCATCGTCTGGGACGACGGCGCGGAGTCGTATTTCACCTTTGAGCGGCTGCGCGCCGCGTCGCCGAGCGCGTCGAACATCGGCGAGCGCGACATCATGGGAAATCAATACGGCGGCGACGGCCCGAGAAAATTCCCCGGCGTGCAGGTGCTCGGCTGGGAGCGTGTCGGCAACTACGCGCTCCGTTTCGATTTCAGCGACGGCCATCGCACGGGCCTCTACAGTTTCGACTATTTGCGGAAGCTCGCTGACACGGGAACGTAGGAGCCAGCTTGCAGGCGATGGAAAAAGCCGGTCGTCTCCCGAGCTTCCACCATGTCCTACGTCTTCCCCGCGCGCACCACCACCGCCGAGATCGAGCTCGGCGCCACGCTCCAGCCGAAGTTCGGCCCCGACGGCCTCATCCCGTGCATCACGCAGGACGCGCACTCGGGCGACGTGCTGATGTTCGCGTTCATGAACGCGGAGTCGCTCGCGCACACGCTGCGCACGAAGAAGGCCACGTATTGGAGCCGCTCGCGCAGCAAGCTCTGGGTGAAAGGCGAGGAATCCGGCAACGTGCAGCACGTGCGCGAACTCCGCACCGACTGCGATCAGGACGTGCTGCTGCTGAAAGTTGAGCAAACCGGCGCCGCCAACGCGAGCTGCCACAACGGCTACAAATCCTGCTTCTACCGCAAGCTCGCCGACCTCGACGGCGCCGAGGCCTCCGGCTTCAAGCTCACGACGACCGCCGAGCGGCTCTTTGATCCGGCGACGGTGTATAAGAAGAAGTAGCCCGCCTCGTGAGAGACGGGATGGATCATCCGCACTCTCCAGCCGGTCCCTGGTCTCACGAGCAGGGCTACACCATCCATCAAATCACCGCCCGCTGGGCGCGAGCCCGCGCTCGCTCGCCCGCGCAAATGCCAGCATGCGCGAAAATTCCCCGGTCGCCGCCTGCGCGTGTTCCGCGAGCTTCTCCAGCGCTTGCGAGCGATTGAGGCCTTCGCGGTAAAGGATCCGGTGAACCTGCTTCACGCGATCGAGCTGCTCAGGGGTAAAGCCGTTGCGCTCGAGGCCGACTTGGTTGATCGCGCGCACCTTGGCCGGCGTGCCGTCGGCGATGAAGAACGGCGGGAGATCATGCACGAGCTTCGCCGTGGCCGAGAGCATCGCGTAGGCGCCGATGCGGCAGAACTGGTGGATGCCCGCGTTGCCGCCCACGACAACGTGATCCTCGATCACCACGTGGCCGGCGACGAGCGCGCTGTTGCTCATCACGATGTGGCTGCCAAGCACGCAGTCGTGCGCGACATGGCAGCTCGCGAGCAGCACGTTGTCGGACCCGAGGCGCGTGAAATCGCCGTCGTTCGTCGCGCCATGGACCGTGACGTATTCGCGGAAGACGTTGCGCGCGCCGATGCGCAGGCCGGGGTTCCCGCCCTTGAACTTCAGGTCCTGCGTCTTCCCCCCGATGCACGCATAGGGAAAAATCTCCGTGGCCTCGCCGATGTGCGTGTTGCCCTCGACCGAAGCGTGGTGATGCAGCCGCGCGCCCGCGCCGAGCACGACCTGGCCGCCGACAAACGCATACGCGCCGATCTCGACCTCGGCGCCGAGCTGCGCGCCCGGCTCGATGATGGCAGTGGGATGGATGCGGGCCGCCATGCGCGTCAGTCGATCTCGCTCGAATCCACGATGGCAAACATCAGCTCGCCCGACGACACGACCTGGCCGTCGACCGTGCAGGTGACCTCGGCCGCGGCGAGCTTGGCGCCGCGGGTCTTCGTGAGCTTGGCGTTGATGATGAGCTGATCGCCGGGGCGCACGGGCTTGCGGAACTTCACCTTGTCCGCGCTCATGAAGAGCGTCGTCTTCCCCTCGGCCGAGCCGCGCCGCAGCATGAGCACGCCCGCGGCCTGCGCCATCGCCTCGAGCTGGAGCACGCCGGGCATCACGGGATTGCCGGGGAAATGCCCCTGGAAAAACGGCTCGTTGATCGAGACGTTCTTGATCGCGACGAGCGCGTCGTCGCCCACGAACTCGACCACGCGATCGACCATGATGAACGGGTAGCGGTGCGGCAGCGTGTCGAGGATGCGGCGGATATCGAGGGCCGTCTCGTCCGGCATCACCATCGTGGGGCGCGGCTTTTTCTTCGGGCCCTTCTTCCGTTCCTCGAGCTTGGCCGCGAGCGCCTTGGTCAGCTCGGCGTTGATCGCGTGGCCGGGACGCGTCGCGACGATGTGGGCCTTCAGCGGCAGGCCGAGCAGCGTGATGTCACCGATGATATCGAGAATCTTGTGGCGCACGAACTCATCCTTGAAGCGCAGGCCTTCCTTCGAGATGATCTTGTCGCCGCGGATGACGACCGCGCAGTCGAGCGAGCCGCCCTTGATCTTGCCGAGCTTCAGCAGCTCCTCGATGTCCTCGTAGATCGTGAAGGTCCGCGCCGCGGCGATCTGCGTCATGTAGGAATCGGGATCGATCGTGAGCGAGAGGTGCTGGGTGTGGATGCCGCGATCGTCGGCGGAGGTGCAGGAAATCATCAGCTCGTCGCACGGCAGCGCGATGATCGACGACTGGCCGCGCGTCACGGAGACCGCCGCATCGAGGGTGAAATACTCGCGGTCCGCCTCCTGCTCCACCGGCTCGCCCTGCATGATCAGATCGACGTAGGGCTTGGCTGAGCCATCGAGGATCGGCGGCTCGGAGGCGTTCATCTCCACGATCACGTTGTCGAGGCCGCAGCCGTGGAGCGCGCTCAGCACGTGCTCGACCGTGTGGATCTTGGCGTGGCCGACCTGGATGGTCGTGGCGCGCACGAGGTCCGTGATCTGATCGACGCGCGGCTTGATCTCCGGGGCGCCGGCGAGATCGATGCGCCGGAACGTGTAGCCGCTGCCGACCGGCGCGGGCTTGAGCGTCAGCGTGACGGCGTCGCCCGTATGGAGCGCGCTGCCTTGGATCGAGACGGCCCGCGCAAGGGTGCGTTGTTTCATGGATGAGGCGCGAGTGTCGGAAAGCGCTGCGCGAGAGCGCAAGCGCGGATGTGGCGCCGCCCGCGGCCTTGACACTCCCGAACGAGCCGCGCCAACCTCGACCTTTTCACTACTCGCAACCGCCAGCCCGAAATCCCCACCGCCATGCCCGCCGCCAACGACATCCGCCGAGGCCAAGTCATCAAGTTCAACAACGAGCCGCACCTCGTCATGGAAACGCAGCACCGCACGCCGGGCAACCTGCGCGCCTTCGTCCAGATCAAGATGCGCAACCTCCGCTATGGGAAGGCGCTCGACCAGCGCTTTGCGTCGACCGACACCATCGAGGTGATGCCCACGGACCGGAAGACCCTTGAGTTCAGCTATGCGGACCGCGGCACGTTCGCGTTCATGGACAACGACACGTTTGAGCAGATCGAGCTCACGGAGTCGCAGCTCGGCGACGTGAAGAACTACCTCGCCCCCGGCGGCAAGGTGGACGTGCTCTTCGTCGATGAGCGCCCGCTCTCGGTTGATCTCCCGTCCACTGTGGCGCTCAAGATCATCGAGTCCGCCGATGGCGTGAAGGGCGACACCGCCTCCAACGTCCAGAAGCCCGCCAAGCTCGAGACCGGCCTCACGATTCAGGTTCCGCTCTTCATCAAGGAAGGCGAGGTCATCAAGGTCAGCACGATCGATGGCTCGTATCTCGGGCGCGTCTGAGACGCGGCTTGTAGGTCGGGGTTTATCCCCGACGTCCCTTCCTGAATTTCCCAGATGTCGGGCGTAAAGCCCGACCTACTTTCCGGGCAGCGTCATTTCGTAGCGCGCCCAGTTCCTGACCAGCTCATGCACGACGCGGCTGCCGACTTTGTGCGCCGCTTCGAGCGACGGCAGGTAAGCAGAGTAACCCGGCCCGAGTTTTTCGCCGCTAAGGCTCTCGGCCGCGTCGCCGCCGGGCCATTGCATGTCGAAGTTGCTCGCGGTGCGGAGCACGAGCACGCGCTCCACATCGGCGCGTCCAGCGCGCGCCAGCCACGTGAGCGATTGCAGCGTGCCGGTGTCCTCCATCGCGGTGGTGACGTAGTTGCCGGTGCCGTCGCTGAAATATTTCACCCAGTCGTTGGCCCACTGGTTTAGGAACTTGCCGTGCCAGTAGGTCATCGCTGAGAGCGTGTCGCCCTTCATCACGAGCGGCGGGCGCTGCGCGGCGGGGAAGCCCGTGTAGAGTGCGCGGCGCTTTTGCAACGGCTCGCTGTCCGCGAGCGGCGTGTACTTCGTGAGCTGGTAGGCCCACTCGACGAATTTGCCGTTGAGCCGGTAGGCCTCGCCCTCGCTGCGATCGACGGGGAGTTCGTAGGGTTTCTTTTTGCGCAACGGAATGTAGCCGGTCGTCCAGTCCGCGGGTTTCTCGCGCGAGTCAATCTCGTGGCCGAGGTCGCCATCGACGACCCACTCGGCCCAGACGGCGGCGCCGAGCGGCCCGTCGTGCGGATCGATGCCAGCGATGCCGGCGACGAGCCAGTAGCTCTTGGAAAGATCGAAGCGCGGATCGAGGCCGAGCGCCATGATGGTGGCGGCGCTGCGCGCGGTGCCCACGCCGGTCACGACGCCGAGCACAGAACCATCGGCATTGGTGCGGAGGCTCCGGTAGCCCTGGGGAAACGGCAGCACGCGCGTGAGCTTTTCCCGCTCGACCCAGAGTTGAAACTCGCCCGGCCGGTCGCCTGTGTCCTCGCCGGCCTCAAACATCGCCACGACGACGACCTTGGGCCGCAGGACGGCGGCGCCCGCGGCGTCCGCGGCGCGGGAAAAACCAATGAGCAAGAGGGAGACCAAGAGCAGCGCGGCGCGGAAGTGCATGACCGTTTCTCAGCAGGTGCCGGGCCGGGCGCAAATCGGTTCTTGCGGCGGCCGGGCGGGCGCGTTGGCTCTTCCCTTCAATGAGCAAATCCGCATCCGACACCGAACACGCCGTCATCAAGACTTCCTACGGGGAAATGACCCTCGCCTTCTGGCCCGACGTCGCGCCGAAGACCGTCGAGAATTTCAAGAAACTCGCGCGCGAGGGCTTCTACGACGGCACGGCGTTTCACCGGATCATCAAGGGCTTCATGATCCAGGGCGGCTGCCCCAACACCAAGGCCGGCGCGAAGGGCATCCCCGGCACCGGCGATCCGGGCTACAAGGTGAAGGCGGAGTTCAACGCCAGGCCCCACGTCAAGGGCGTCATCTCGATGGCGCGCTCCTCGCACCCCGACAGCGCGGGCTGCCAGTTCTTCCTCGTGCATGGCGACGCCAAGTTCCTCGACAACCAATACACCGCGTTCGGCGCGCTCGTGAAGGGCGAGGATGTCCTGGAGAAACTCGCCAACATCCCCACCCGCTCCGGCGGCGGCGGCGAGAAGAGCACGCCGGTCGAGCGCGTGGCGGTTGAGAGCATCACGATCGTCGCGGCCTGAGTCAGTAGAGCGGTCCCGCCGTGCGGGACCGCCCTACTTGGTCTGCCGTGCGAGGTGCTTCTCGATCTCGCGTAGCAGGCGTTTCGCCTGCTGGGTGGCGGCGAGGTCGGCATCGCCTCCGCGCGAGAGCAGCGCGGCGAGCAAGCCGCGCGCGGCCTCGTAGCTGCCTTCGTTCGCGAGGCGCGCGGCCTCATCGAGCAGCTTGAAGTCCCCCATCTGGCGCCGCAGCGCCTCCATCGCGCGGCGCTGCACGGGCTCGAGCTCGCGTGGCAGGATGCGATCCACGATCGCGATCACGTCGTCGAAGCGCTTCGCGGCCATCAGCCGGTTGATTTCCTCGCTGTCGGCCCGGAGCGTTTCGCTCGCCAGCACATTGCGCGCAAACGCCGTCCCACGATCCGAGGATTCCGGGCGGGCGGCCACGAGTCGTTCGAGGCGCGCACGACCCTCAGCCCCGCGACCTTGGCGGACGTCGCCCGCCGCGAGACCGGCCTCGATCAGGGTGTTCCCCGGCGAAAGCGCCGCCCCGCGGGCCAGCAACCCGAGGTCCGCGGCGAGCGGCGTGGCCATGCCGTGCATCAGGCCGGCGAGGCCCTCGTAGGAGGGCACATGGCCGGGCGCGAGTCCGAGCGCCCGACGGAAATCCGCCGCGGCGAGGTCCATCGCCTCGGGATCGGCGGCTGCGCCGGGGAGCCGCGGCCCGATCAGCGCGGGCAGGCGCGCGACCGCGAGGTTGTGGTAGACGAGATGACTCCGCGAGCCAACCGCTGCGGCGCGGCCGAGCACATCGAGCGCCGATGAAAAATCCTTCCGCGTGATCGCGATCTGGCCGAGCAGTTCCCACGCGCGCGGATCCGTCGGCGCAAGGGACGCAGCCTCGCCCAGCAGGCCCTCGGCCTCATCCGGCCCGCGCGTGCCCAGCAGCAGCGAACCCCGCGCGAGCGCAAGATCGCCGGGCTTGGCCGGCCCGAGGCCGAGGGCGCGCGCGATATCGGGGGTCGCGCGCGTGTAGGTGTGCCGCAGGTAGGTGCCGCCGCCGATGTAGTCGCGCAGCCGCCGCTCCATCGTCGCGTAATCCGCGCCGAAGGCCGCCGCAAACGCATCGTCCGCCGAGTGCAACGCCGGCACCAGATCGAGGTAGCGCTGCACGGAGCCCGGCCCGGGTGAGTCCTTCCCGTAGAAAAGAAAATGCACGAAGGCCCACGACTGCGCGTAGAAGATGCCGGCGCGCTGGCCTTCGTTGTAGAGGAGCGAGTCACGATCCACGGCCAGCAGCGTGGCCAGCGGCAGCAATGTCTCCCGCCGCAGCAGCGTCACATGCTCGGGGATGGCGGCGCCAAACGCGTAGGCGCGCGCATCGCGCACCTCGAAGGTCGAGTAGACCTCAGCCAGGCCCTCGTCGAGCCACAGGGGCATCGGGCCCTCACGCGCGCTCAGGTGCCAGTGCACCGCCTCGTGGAAAATGACGCGCCGCGTGGCGGCATCGTCGCGCGCGAGGCTCAGCATGATCGTATTGACGTCGTTGGTGCGCACGAAGAACCCGCCGAGCTTCGCCGGCCGGCCGTTCTCGAGCGGGAGGTAGGGCTCCATCGTGCGATCGTTGCGGAACAGGACGACCGTCACCGGACGCAGCCGCGCGACCGGCACCGGCACGATGGCCTGCAGCCCGCGGCGAAACTGCTCGAACTCGATCGCCCACTTGCGTGCCACTCCCTCGCTCGCCGGCGTCAGGATCGTGGCGTGCTCGGTCGCGGCCTTGATCCAGGCTTCGGCGGCGCGGAGCGGGACAGTCGCAGCGAGGGCCACAACGATTGGTAGCCCTGCTCGGAAGAGCAGGGACCGACGGAAGCTGCGCCGCAGGACCATCCCGCCTCTTCCGAGGCGGGCTACACATCCGATCAGACTCTCACTTTTTCCCAAACAGCGCATCGCTCGCTTCCTTCGCCGCGAACATGAACGCTGCCTCGTGGCCGATGCCGGGCGTCTCGACCTTGCGCCAGTTGAAGACCCAGCCGCGCTCGGCCGCGAGCTTGCGGGCAAACTCGAAGCAGTTGCGCCCGCGCTCGAGGCGATGCTGGCCTTGCTTGTTTCCCGCCGGGCTGTCGTC
>JANOCA010000185.1:0-9209 GCA_031411915.1 Opitutaceae bacterium | reverse complement strand
GACGTGAAGATGTCCGCGGAGACGGGCGTTTTGTTGAGCGCGGTGTTGAACTGGGTGAGTGAGTTGGAATTCAGCGCGCCGTAGGAATTGTCGGACTCGGCCTTCACCTCGAAGGGATTGAGGGTGACGAGATCGGACGATTTTTTCGCCGCCGCCGTCGGCGGCGCGGGCGGGGTGCTTTGCGCGGACGCGGACGCGGCGAAAACCAATGAAGCAACGCAAGTCAGGAAACGGGAGTAACCGTTCATGGGCGGGGAGGGGTTGGGTTGGGCGTGACCGTCGGGGGGCGACGGAGGTCGGCGCGGAGTCCACGCCGCGGGGCGGGACGGGGCAATCGGGAACTTTGCGGACGACGGAGAAAACCGAACCAGCCGCCAACGCTAGGGACGGCGCGCCGATTCGAAGACGATTTTTCCCGCGGTGTCGTGCAGGCGGAGAGTGAGCGCGGCGGGTGTCCCGTTGGCGGCGGGCGCGACTTCGCCGGAGAGAAAGCCGCCGTGCTTGATGCGCAGGAAGCGGTGCTCGGGGCGCGGCTTCTCCTCGTTCCAGCCGCCGGCGTGCGCATCGCTCGCGGCGCCGACGCTCCACTCCTCGAGGCCGGTGGCCTTGTCCGTGGAGACATACTGCCAGTGGCGGTCGCCGGTGATCACGGTCAGGTTGCGGTGCGCGCCGAGCATCGCGCGGATCTGCGCGCCTTCCTCGGCGTAGCCGGCGTTGGAATAGTTGTCGTCCTTCTGCGCGCGATCGGGGCCGACGATGGGCGTCGACGTGATGAGCACGCGGAACGTCGTGTCGGATGCCGCGAGGGAGTCGCGTAGCCACGCGATTTGCGGCGCGCCCCAGATGGTGGCGGATTGGCGACCATCCTTGCTGCGCGCGGTGCGGAAATCGCGGCCCTCGACGAGCCAGACCTGAAGATGTTTTCCCCAGCGCTGCGTGCGATACGGCGTCGCAGGTTGGGCCGTCTGCTCCGCAAAGACGCGCAGCCCATCCTCGAAGGTGAAGTCCCCTGTGCGTTCGCCGGGCTCGCTGTCATTGGTGAGGATATCGTGGTCGTCCTTCATGAAATAGCTGCCGACCTGCCGGTGGAACTCGCGCAACGTGGGCAAGCCGAACATCCGCGCCCAGTGATAGCGCGCGAGGTCGTGGTTCAGCGCGAGCACGGGGCCGTGGTCGTAGTAGAGCACGTCGCCGGTGTTCACCATGAAGTCCGGGCGCCGCGCGAGCATCGAGGGGTAGATGGCAAAGCCGTCGGGGCGGTCGCGCAGCTCGTATTTCTGGCAACTCATCACGGAGAACACCACGCGCGCCGCGGCGCCGGGGGCCGGCGCGGTGGTGAACCCGCCCGCGACGGTGCTCGTGATTGCGGCGCCTTCCGCGGGCCGCGCCTCGACCTCGACTTCGTGGCGCGTGCCGGGTGCGAGGCCGCGCAGGCCGAACACCGCCGTGAAATCCCGCGCCGGATCGGCGATGCGCCACGGCGTGGCGATCCACTCGCGCGCGCCGGCGGCGCGGTGGCGCACGCGGGTCTGGCCCGGCGCGCCGACCGCGGCGCCGCGGATCGTGGCGAGGCTCGCGCCCGGCGGGAACGTGATCTCGGGGCGGCCCTGCGGGTAGGCGGTGTTTTCGCGGATGGGCTGCTCGGCGCCGGTCTGCCGGTGCACGATTTTCAGGATCGGCAGCGGGCCGTCGTCGGGCGCGCGCTGGGCGTCGCGCGTGATGCGGGTCCACACGGCCGCGGTCGTGTCCGTGGGCTCGACGATCTTGATGCCGGTGGCCTGATGGGCGGCCGGAGATATCGCGACAGGAAGGAGAGCGCAGACGGCGAGGGTGAGGAAGGTGCGGGGCATGGCGGAGGGGGTTGTGATTCAGGGCGCCCCAGCCGACGCGGCATGGCAAGCCCGCAAGCGCGCGCGCCCGGCTTTGCGCTTGTCCCCTCGCCGCCGGTCGCCGAGCGTGTGCGGCCGTGGATGTTTCCAAGCTTCCCCTCCAGTGGCGCCACGGTCGCGCCCTCCTGATCATCGTGCTGGCGGTTCTCGGGGCGGCGCAGGTCGCGTCCGCGGCGGTGCCGACAGCGCGCGACGACGAGCGCATCACGCGCCTCACCGAGCAAATCAAGGCACTGCAGAGCGTCGTCGACGGCGCGAAGAACGAGGCCGAGAAACGGCGGCTCGAGTCCAACCTCGAGCAGCTCAAGAAGGAACTCTCGATCCTCTCCGCCCGCCAGAGCATCGAGGAGCAGCAGCGCGGGCTGGTGGAGGATCTGACCGCCAATCCGATCGACACGCTGCGGGAGAAACTGCGCGCGGTGGATCGCTCCGTGGAGGAGGGCGAGACGCGGCTGAAGGAGATCAGCGCGCAGCGCAAGAAGGTCGCGGCCGATCGCGAGGCGCTCGACAGCCAGCTGAAGGCGGCGGCCCGCGACATGACCAAGCAGGGCGGCACGGCGCGCGTGGCCGAACTCGAGGAGAACCTTTTCACGAAGAACGAGGAATTGCGCGCGCTCGCGCTCCAGCGCGAGGCGACCGAGCAGGAGATCGAGCTCGCGCGCGAGGCCGACCGGCTGCGCACGGCGCTGAAGACCGTGGAGCCGCTGACCAAGCCGACGCTGCGGGGGCTCTTCGAGGGCTTCGCCAAGATTAGCGACGACAAGAAGGCCGACTTTCAGGCCGTGGCCCTGGCCAACAACCTTGAGCAGAACCTCAAGATCAGCCAGAGCTCGCTCGAGCTTTCGCAGCTCAAGCTCGCCAAGTTCGACGAGGAGCTCGCGCTCCTCGAGCGGCAGACCGGCGGCCTGTTCCGCAACAACCCGGAGGTGGATCGGCTGCTCGCCTCGCAGCGCACCCAGAAGAAGGCGCTCGTGGAGCGCATGCCGCACATCGCCGCGCAGGTCGACGCCCTCCGCCGCGCCCAGCAGGCCGTGGCCCAGCGCCGCGATCTCACGGCGCTCGATTCGTCCGGGCGCCGCGACACGCTCGAGGCGCAGAAGGAAACCTACATGCTCCGCCTGCGCTGGCCGGGCACCTTCCTCGCGCTCCTGATTGCGCTCTACATCGTGGTGGGCTGGATCTGGCTGCCGCGCCGGCGCAAGAATGAGTCGCTCTTCCTCGCGCGGCGCCTCTCGCGCTACCTGCACTTCCTCGCGGCGATCGGCATCGTGGCGGGCTTCTTCTTCGACGATCTCTCGATGGTGGCGGCGGCGTTCGGCCTCGTGAGCGCCGCGCTCGTGATCGCGCTGAAGGATGTCTTCACTTCTATCGCGGCGTGGTTCGTGAGCATGGTGGGCGGCAAGATGCGCATCGGCGATCGCCTGGAGGTCGACGGCGTGAAGGGCGACATCATCGACATCGATTTGCTGCGCACGACTCTCCTCGAGGTCGACGGCTGGCTCGGCGCCGACCAACCCACGGGCCGCGTGATCTCGATGCCGAACAACTTCATCTTCACCCAGAAGGTCTTCAACTACTCGCACGGGCATCCCTACATCTGGTGCAAGGCCGAGTTCACCGTGACGAGTTCCACGCTCGTGGCGGAGGCGCTCGAGCTGTTCACGCGCGTGCTCGAGGAGGAGACCCGCACCCAGTTTGCAGAGGCCCGCGTGGCGGCCTCGACGATGCGCCAGCGCTACGGGGTCGAGGATGCCATCTATGAGCCGAAGGTGCGCCTGCATGTGGGCGAGCAGGGCGTCGTCTTTAGCCTGTTTTACGTGGCGCACTACCGCGATATCGCGGGGTCGCGAACTCGGTTGACGACGCGGATGATCCGGGAATTGGAGAAAACGCCCAGCGTCCAGCTCTCGCTGTTCACGACCGTCCAGCTTGTCGATGAACGGCAGGCTTCGGCAAAAGGGCCGGCGCCGTCCACGGTCTGGAGCAAGCCTTCGGCGGCATGACCGCGCGAGGCCCGGTGCCTACGCCCCGTGGCACTGCTTGTATTTCTTGCCGCTGCCGCAGGGGCACGGGTCGTTGCGGCCGACCTTCGGCGTTTCGCGGCGGATCGTGACCTTGGGCAAAACGATTTCCTGATCGGCGGGAGCGGCTGAACCGGTGCCGGTGCCGCTGGTCGCGACGGGCGCCTGCCCGGTGGGTGCCGCGGGAATCTCGTCGGCGGGGCCCTCGGCGTGCGCGGTGCGGCTGAGGAGGGCCAGCATGTTCTCGAACGACTCGAGGTTCGAAGCGCTGCGGAAGAGGCCGGTGCAGATTTGCAGGCGCACGTTGCCCATCAGTTCCTCGAAATACTTGTAGGCCTCGCCCTTGTATTCCACGAGCGGGTCCTTCTGGCCGTAGGAACGCAGGCCGATCGATTTGCGCAGGTCCTCCATCTCGGTGAGGTGCTCCTGCCAATGGTGGTCGATGGCGTTGATGACGACGTAGCGCTCCAGCGAGCCGAGCGCCTCGGGGATCTCGGCGGACTCCTTGACCGCGTAGGCCTGCTTGATGCGCTCAAGCAGGAGCTGCACAAGAGGCTCGGGGTCGGAGCCCTTGAGCTCGTCGGCGCGCACCGTGATCGGGAAGTGGGCGTTGACCCAGCCCACGAGGCCTTCGAGGGCCGACTGCGTGGTGCTGGTCTTTTCCGCGAGACCCGCGATCTCGAAGCGGTTGTGGAGCTCCTCGCCGATTTGCTCGAAGATGATGTCCTTGGGGCGGTCGGCGTGGATGGCGCCGTTGCGGATGCCGTAGATGACCTCGCGCTGCTGGTTGAGCACGTCGTCGTATTGGAGCAGGCGCTTGCGGGCGGAGAAGTTTTGCTGCTCGACCTTCTTCTGCGCGCTCTCGATGGAGCGGTTGAGCCACGGGTGCTCGAGCTCTTCGCCCTCCTTCATCGAGCCTTCCATGAGCTTGGAGGCGAGGTTGCCCTGGAGGAAGAGCCGCATGAGCTGATCCTCGAGCGAGAGGTAGAACTTGGTGAGGCCGGGGTCGCCTTGGCGCGAACAGCGGCCGCGAAGCTGGCGGTCGATGCGACGGGACTCGTGGCGCTCGGTGCCGATGACGTAGAGGCCGCCGAGCTCGCGGACGCCCTCGCCGAGTTTGATGTCGGTGCCGCGGCCCGCCATGTTGGTGGCGATGGTGACGGCGCCGCGCTGGCCGGCGCGGGCCACGATGTCGGCCTCCTGCGCGTGGAACTTGGCGTTGAGCACCGTGTGGATGACGCCGGTGCGGCGGAGCATGCGGGAGAGCAGCTCGGAGGACTCGACGCTGGTGGTGCCGACGAGCACGGGCTGGCCGCGTTTGTTGGCCTCCTCGATCTCCTTCACGACGGCGGCGTATTTGTCGCGGCGGGTCTTGAAGATGGAGTCGTTCTTGTCGACGCGGATGCAGGGCTTGTTGGTCGGCACGACCTGCACGCCGAGGCGGTAGATGTCGTTGAACTCGGTGGCCTCGGTCTCGGCGGTGCCGGTCATGCCGGCGAGCTTCTCGTAGAGGCGGAAATAATTCTGGATCGTGATCGTGGCGTAGGTGCGCGTCTCGCGCTCGATGGCGACGTTTTCCTTGGCCTCGACGGCCTGGTGCAGGCCGTCGGACCAGCGGCGGCCGGGCATCACGCGGCCGGTGTTTTCGTCGACGATCAGGACTTTGCCATCAGGGGAGACGACATACTCGACGTCGCGCTCGTAGAGCGAGTAGGCCCGGAGGAGCTGCGAGATGGCGTGGATTTCCTCAGAGACCTCCGCGTAGCGATTCTGCGAGGCGAGCTTCTTTTCCTCGCGCTGCTCCGGGGTGAAACGCGGGTCGTTTTCCAGCAGGGAAAACTCCGTCGCGAGATCGGGCAGCATGAACGCGTCGGGATTGTCGGGCCGCAGCTTGGTGCGGCCGATCTGGGTGAGGTCGGCCTGGTGCTGGCGCTCGTCGATCACGAAGAGGAGCTCTTCCTTGATCTTGTAGAGCTCGTCCTTGTTGAGGTCGGAGTTGAGGTCGGTCTCGGTCTTGTCGAGGAGCTTGCGCCACTCCGGGGTCTCCATGAGACGGAGGAGCTGCTTGTTCTTGGGGTGGCCCATCTTGGCCTGCAGCATCTTGTGGGCGGCGAGCTGGCGGTCGTCGTCGGTGGGGGCGGGCTTCTCGAGCAGCTCCTTGGCCTCGGAGACGATCTTGTTGCAGAGGCGGGTCTGGTCGTTGACGAGCTGATCGACGGCGGGCTTGAGGCGGGTGAAGGGCTGCTCGCGCTCGATGGGCGCGGGGCCGGAGATGATCAGCGGGGTGCGCGCCTCGTCGACGAGGATGGAGTCGATTTCATCGACGATGCAGAACCAGTAGTCGCGCTGGACCTGGTCCTCCTTGCGCGTGGCCATGCCGTTGTCGCGGAGGTAGTCGAAGCCGAACTCGCTCGCGGTGCCGTAGGTGATGTCGCAGCCATACATCTCGCGGCGGACTTCGGGCGCCATCTGCTGCTGGATGCAGCCGACGGAGACGCCGAGGAACTTGTAGAGGTGGCCCATCCACTCGGAGTCGCGGCGGGCGAGGTAGTCGTTGACGGTGACGAGCTGGGTGTTCCGGCCGGTGAGGGCGTTGAGGTAGAGGGGAAGGGTGGAGACGAGGGTCTTGCCCTCACCGGTGGCCATCTCGGAGATTTTGCCCTGATGGATGGCCATGCCGCCGATGAGCTGGACGTCGAAATGCACCATGTCCCACGGAAGCTCGTGCTCATTGACGATGGCCTTGGTGCCGACGAGGCGGCGGGCGGCGTTTTTGACCGTGGCGAAAGCCTCGGGAAGGATGGCGTCGAGCTCGGCGCGCTTGTCCGTGGCGGCGGCGAGGCGGGCGCGGAACTCGTCGGTCTTGGCGCGGAGCTGCTCATCGGTCAGCGACTGGTAGGACTTTTCCAGCTCGTTGATGCGCACGACGACCGGGCGCGCCTTTTCGAGGAATTTCTTGTAGTGTCGGCCGGAAAACCGCTTGAGCAGAAACGAGAGCATGAAGAGGCGCGAACGTTAGGACCGGCCTCCCGGTTGGCAAATGGCAAATGGGCGGGCGCGCGGTGGCGCCTGTGGGTCGGGCTTTACGCCCGACTTCATGGATCCTAACCAATCCTGTCGGGCGTAAAGCCCGACCTACAGGGTCCGGATGCGCACGGAGCGGCCGTGGGCGTCGAGCTTCTCCATCGCGGCAAAGGCGGCGACGGTGGGCTCGGCCTTCTTCACGCTGGCCTTGTCGTAGCGGATGAGGCTCGTGCGCCGCATGAAGTCCGCCACGCGCAGGCCGCTGAAGAACCGGCCGGCGCGCCCGGTGGGCAGCACGTGGCTGGGGCCGGCGGTGAAATCGCCCAGCGCCGTCGGCGAGTGGTTGCCGATCATGATGGCGCCGGCGGTCGTGATGGTGTCGGTGAGCTTCTTCGCGTCGGCATCGCCGACCAGCAGCTCGAGGTGCTCGGGTGCGATGTAGTTGGCGATGTCGGCGGCCTGCTGGAGCGACTTGGCCTCGATGGCGATGAAGCCCTGATCGAGCACACGCAGTGTCTTCTCGGCCCGGCCGAGGACCTGGAGCTGCGTGCGCATCTCCGACATGATCTTGGAGATGATCTCCCCGGAGGTGGCGACGAGGTAGATTTTCTCGCGGCCGGTGCCGTGCTCGGCCTGCGCGAGCAGGTCGGCGGCGGCGAAGGAGGGCTTGGCCGTCTCGTCCGCGATGACCATCACCTCACTCGGGCCGGGCAATGAATCCACGCCCACGGTCCCGAAGACCTGGCGCTTGGCCTCGCAGACATAGGCGTTGCCGGGACCGAAAACCTTGTCGACCGGCGCAATCGTGGTCGTGCCAAACGCCATCGCGCCGATGGCTTGCGCGCCGCCCACCCGGTAAACTTCCGTGATGCCGAGCAGGTGCAACGCGGCGACCACGGCGGGCGAGACCTTGCCGTCGGCATTGGAGGGCGTGAACACCACGATCTCGGGGCAGCCGGCGATCTTGGCGAGCGTGGCGGTCATGAGCACGGTCGAGGCGAGCGGCACCTCGCCGCCCGGGACGTAGAGGCCGACGCGCCGGATGGGATCCCATTTCTCGCCGACCATGGCGCCGTGCTTGTTCTTGCCGGTCCAGGCCTCGGGCCGGCCTTTTTGGTGGAAGGCCGTGATGTTGTCGCGCGCGGCCTGGAGGGCCCGCAGCTCCGCCGGCGTGATGCGCTTGGCGGCGCCGGCGAGGTCGTTGGGCGTGAGGCGGAAATCGCGGGCGCGAAGCTTCGCGCCGTCGAACTTGGCGGCGTAGTAGGCGAGCGCCTCGTCGCCCCTGGAACGCACGTCGGCCAGGATGGCCGTGACGGATTCGGACACCTCGCGGGGCACCGCCGCGCCGCGGCAAAACGCGGCGATTTCTTCGGCAAAGGTCTTGGAGGAATGGTGCAGGGTGCGCATGGAGGGCTCGGCGCGTTGTATTCACGCGGGGAATAACCGCGAGGATTTTTTCGGCGGCGGCGCGGCCGCGCTCCTGCAAAACTATGGCGCCGTGGGGGTCGGCACCGCGAAATACTTCGGCGGCAGGGTCTCGTTCAGGGTGATTTTATCGAAGGTGAGGGTGACGGTCTGGACCTTGCCCTGGGCATCCTTGGAGGTCGTGATCGTGGACGCGGGGAAACGGACCCCGTCCACCTTGATCTCGCCATGCTCGCGGATCACGCGGCCGTCCTCGATCTCGGTGAGCACGAGGCGGCCGGTGGCGAGTTCGAAGTGGCGGAAGAACGCGATCGACGACGTGTGGATGAACGCGACGCGCTGGCAGGGGATGCCGTCGATCGTGCGGACGCCTTGGTCCTCGACAGTGCCCCCGAATTTCTCGAGGCCGCGGAAGTAGAGGAGGTTTTCACGCGTCTCGGCGAGCAGGCGGCGGATGCGCGGCGAGGGGAGGATGGTGAGCCGGCTCCGCGGTGGAGTCTGTCCATCCTGCGCGAGCTGCCAGGCCTCGTAGCCGTCGAGGCCGGTGATCTCCATGCCCTCATCCACGGCCATGCGCATGAGCTGGCGGTCGGGCTTGGCGAAGACGACGTCGAGCTTGATGCGCTTCTCCTTGGTGGCGTCCGCCGGATCGGGGACCGACAACGTGCCGATGAACCGCACCGACTGCACGCCCTGCAGGGTGGCTTCGTCGGCCAGATAGGCGCGGGCCTTGGCGATGATGGGCAGCTCGGCGGCGACCGAGCGCAGCGCGGTCACGAATGCGATGACGACGAAGGGACGACACTGCAGGAGTCTCATGTTGTGAAGACTGCGCGGAGCACGCGCGGCC
>JANOCA010000184.1:0-5037 GCA_031411915.1 Opitutaceae bacterium | reverse complement strand
ATACCGTCAGCTCATCGAGCAGAACTTCGATCTCCTTTGCCGCACGGTCTCGCGGGAGCATGGCAAGACCCACGCCGAGGCGCGCGGCTCCATTTTCCGCGGGCTCGAGAACATCGAATACGCCTGCGGCATTCCCACGCTTCTCTTCGGCGACTCGCTGCGCAACATCGCGCGTGGCGTCGATTGCGACACCATCAACCTGCCGCTCGGCGTCTGCGTTGGCATCACGCCCTTCAATTTCCCCGCGATGGTGCCGCTGTGGATGTATCCCGTCGCAATCGCGTGCGGCAACACGTTCATCCTCAAGCCGAGCGAGAAAGTCCCGCTCACCGCCATTCTCCTCGGCCAGTTGCTCGAGCAGGCGGGCTGCCCCAAGGGCGTCTTCAACATCGTCCACGGCGGCCGGCCCGCCGTCGATGCGCTGCTCACGCACCCGAAGGTGAAGGCCGTTTCCTTCGTCGGCTCCACGCCCATCGCGAAATACATCTGGGACACCGGCACGAAGCACGGGAAGCGCGTCCAAGCCAATGGCGGCGCCAAGAACTACATCGTCGTCATGCCGGACGCCGACATCGCCAAGACCGTCGAGAACGTCATCACCGCCGCCTTCGGCTGCGCCGGCGAACGGTGCATGGCCGGCTCCACCGCCATCACCGTCGGCGCCGCCGCTGAGCGCCTCCTGCCCGACCTCATCAAGGCGGCCAACGCGATCAAGGTCGGCCCCACCGACCGCGCCGCGCAGCCGGACATGGGGCCGGTCATCACCGCCGCACATCGCGACCGCGTGCTCAGCCTGCTCGCCACCGGCGAAAAGGAAGGCGGCAAATTGATTGCCGATGGACGCGGCGTGAAGATCGCTGACGCCCCGAAGGGTTTTTATCTCGGCGCCACGATCGTCGACGGCGTGCAGAACGACATGACGCTCGCCCGCGAGGAAGTCTTCGGCCCCGTGCTGAACGTCATGCGCATGGACGACCTCGACGCCGCGATCGAGCAGGCCAACAGATCCGCGTTCGGCAACGGCGCCGCGATTTTCACCAACAATGGCCGCGCCGCGCGCGAGTTCACGATGCGCGTGAAGGCCGGCATGGTCGGCGTGAATGTCGGCGTGCCCGCCACGATGGCGATGTTTCCCTTCACGGGCTGGGACGATTCCTTCTACGGCGATCTCCACATCCAGGGGAAGGAGAGCATCCAGTTCTACACGCAGCAGAAGGTCGTGAGTTCGCGCTGGTTCGGCGGAGACGTGGGCGACGTGTGGAAAAAGTAGCTGGCCGCGCTCGGGGCGGTTTGTGCAAAAATGGACGCTCCATGAGTCGTCCCGCCTCGCCTACCGCCTATCCTGCCGAACGCATCCTCCTCGGGCCCGGCCCGAGCCCCGTGCCCCAGCGCGTGCTGCGCGCGCTTGGCGCCCCCACGCTCGGGCACCTCGACCCGCAATACCTCGCGATCATGGACGAGACGTGCGCGATGCTGCGCGAGGTCTTCCGCACGAAGAACGCGCTCACTTTTCCCGTCAGCGGCACGGGCATGGCCGGCATGGAGTGCTGCGCCACCAACCTCGTCGAGCCCGGCGACGAGGTCATCGTGTGCGTCAAGGGCGTGTTCGGCCTGCGCATGAAGGACGTGATCGAGCGCTGCGGCGCGACCGTCCACGCGATCGAGGCCCCGTGGGGCGAGGTGTTTTCCAACGAGCAGATCGCGGCGGCGCTGGAAAAGCACCCGAAGGTGAAGCTCGTCGGCATCGTCCACGCCGAGACAAGCACGGGCGCGCACCAGCCGCTCGAAGGTCTCGCCGACCTCGTCCACGCGCGCGGCGCGCTGCTGCTCGTCGATGCGGTCACCAGCCTCGGCGGCCACGAGTTGCGCGCCGACGACTGGGGCATCGACGCGATTTACAGCGGCACACAGAAGTGCCTGAGCTGCCCGCCCGGCCTCTCGCCCGTGAGCTTCGGCGACCGTGCGCTCGCGAAGATGGATGCGCGCAAGACCAAGCCGCAGTCGTGGTATCTCGATGTCTCGATGCTCCGCAAATACTACACCGGCGGCGGTGGCGGCGGGCGCGTCTATCACCACACCGCGCCCATTAACATGACTTACGCGCTGCGCGAGGCGCTGACCATCGTGCTCGAGGAAGGGCTGGAGGCCCGCATCGCGCGCCACGCCGCGATGCACCAGCGGCTGCGCACCGGGCTCGCCCCGCTCGGGCTGAGCTACATCCCGACCCGCTCGTTGCACACGCTGAACTGCATCCGCATACCCGACGGGGCCAACGACGCCGCCGTGCGCACGCGCCTCCTCAACGACTACGGCATCGAGATCGGCGCGGGCCTCGGCGTGATGGCCGGCAAGGCCTGGCGCATCGGCCTCATGGGCCACGGCTCCACGGTGCGCAACGTCGACCTCGTGCTCGCCGCGCTGCGGACGTGCCTGGCGTGATGCGCTGACCCATCGCTCTCCTCACGACACGAAAAAGGGC
This sequence comes from Opitutaceae bacterium, assembly GCA_031411915.1. Taxonomy (GTDB): domain Bacteria; phylum Verrucomicrobiota; class Verrucomicrobiia; order Opitutales; family Opitutaceae; genus ER46. The sequence continues at coordinate 2,558 of JANOCA010000184.1, read as the reverse complement.
GGGCCTCAGGCCCGCCCGCTTTGCCGCCAACCGGCCGGCGTATATCAGAACCAGGTGATCTTCGACGCCACGTAGATCGTGTCGTGCGCCTTTAGGTAAAAGGGCTCGCCGCCTTTGCCTTCCAGCAGTTTCTTGAAGTCGAGTTCGAAGGTCTCGATCTTGCCGCCGTCCAAGCGAACGATGCGGACTTTTTTCTTGTTGGCATTCGCCTCGTCGAATCCGCCGGCCTCCATGATGGCGTCGAACGCCGTCAGCTCACGCTCGGACATCACCTTGCCGGGCTTCATCACCGCACCGGTCACAAAGACCGAGAACGCCGAGGAGACGACCTTCACCTTGATTTCCTTGGAGATGAGCTGGGACGAATAGGCGGCGATCAGCTCCTTTTCAAACTCACCCGGCGAGCGGTTGGCGGCCGGCGTCTCGCCGATCATGTAGAGGTTCACCTTGCCGTCGCGGCGGATCTGCTGGGTGGTGTTGAGGTTCGTCGCGCCCGGGAAAGTGATCTCGATGACGTCACCCGCGTTCAGGATCTGGACGCCCGGCTTGACCTGCGTGGTGGGGACCGGCGGCGGCGGCGTCTGGCAGCCACCCAAGATCAGCGCCGCGCCGAGCAGTGAAGCCGACAGCTGCATCCAGCGACGGAGCGACGAGGCGACCTGTTTGATTGAGAACGTGTTTGGGATACCCGCGTTTTTCATCTTCACCGTCATATCGGCAACCCTACCAGTCCAGCAAGCGGAAAGACCGCAGGCACCCGGCTCAACCACGGCTTTCCGGTTTGAGCGCGCAAATCGTTTCGGGGTAGGCCAGCGCGCTTGCGCGCGCCAAACCGCGCTCGCAAGCGAGCTGACCTACGGTTGTGAAACCAAACCGGAAAGCCGTGGCGGCTCAACCGAGGGAACCCGGCTGCCGCCGGGGTCGCGCTCAGATAAGCCGTTGCAGCGCTCCCGCGTCGGTGCGGGCAACCAGCGCATAGACATGCCGGTCATCAACCCAGGCGGCCGAAGTATATGCTCCTCGCGCAGCGGTGAGGGGTTTTCCATCCGTGGCTCCCGCGGCCATGTCCCCGCGATGAGCGACGTAGAGGTGATACCACGTGCCGTCGCGATTGAAGCATAGCTCAAACACCTCGCGCCCCGCGATGCGCACCGAGCGGCAGCGCTGCCGGCGCAATTCCTCCAAATCGAGGCGCAACCCCCGGCTCAGCGGTTCCTTCATGGCGGCCAGGCGCGCTTGCACCTCGCGCAGGCCGGCGGGAAACCCGTCGTGGCTGTCGTGCTGCTCGACGATATCGCCGGCCGCAAACTCCGCGAACTCCGCGAGGGTGTTTCCCCCCGGGGCGAGCGCCATGCGCGAACCCACGATCGCGAGCACCATGACCGCAGCGGCGGCCGCCCACCACGCGGGATTCGCCCACCACGTGCGGCGGGGCTGGCTCACCCGGCTCCCGGCAAGAATGGACTCGCGCAAACCCGCCGGTGGCGGCACCGCACCCAGACGTTCTGACACGGCACGGTCAAACGCGCGCTGGTTTTCCAGCCAGCGCCGCAGCTCGGGATCGCGCTCGGCTTGGGCGAGCGCCTCGCCGAACTGGGGATCGGTGGCGTCGCGCCCGTCCGGCCGGTAGGCGCCGAGGATGAATTTGGCCTCGTCGTTGTTCATGAGCGGGTGCCTGTTTTGGGAAACTTGACCACGTTGCCGCCGCTCGCCTTTTCGGCGAGTCGGGCGCGCAGGTGGGTTTTGCCGCGCGAAAGGCGCGACATCACGGTGCCGATCGGCACGCCGAGAATCTCGGCGATTTCGACGTAGGACAGATCCTGGAGATAAAACAGCGCGAGCGGCTCGCGAAAGACGTCATCGACCTCCTGCAGGGCCGCCAGCACCAGCTGGGCGTCCATCTTCGCGACCACGTCGACCTCGACATCCGGCGGATCTTTTTCACCCGGCGGAAGATCCTCGATGGCGGAGATCCGGCCGCCGCGCCGGCGCACCCGCAGGAACTCGCGGTAGAGCGTGGTGAATAGCCAGGTCTTGGCCTTGGCCGCATCCCGCAGGGACTCGCCCTTGGTCGCCCAGACAAAAAACGTCTGCTGGGTGAGGTCGCTCGCATCGGAGGTGTTGCGCGCCAAGCTCAACGCAAAACGATAGAGTGCCGCGTAATGGGCCTCCACCAGTTCTGAGAACGCCTGTTCGTGCATCGCGATGAGAGCCGCGGACCGCGCGGGCTATTCCCGGGATTCCGCGCGAGCTCCTCAGCCCGGCGTCGCCCGCGCCGCGAGCATCGGCCGAAACGCGCCGCGATACGACCAGGCGAGGTAAAGCTCCAGCGCGAGGATTACGAAGGCCATGATGGCCCCCGAGGGCGCAAGAAACAGATGCACCGCCACGATGTTCACGATGATGGGCGCGAGGACCGCGAGCGCGAGCGGCACGAAGCGGTTCAACAGCAGCAGCAGGCCCATCGCGACCTCGGTGCCTTTCACGAGCTGGAGGAGAAAGCCGGTGTTCATCATGGCCGTCGAAAACTCCACGAGGGCCTTGGGCATCTGTTCCGG
>JANOCA010000183.1:0-2268 GCA_031411915.1 Opitutaceae bacterium | reverse complement strand
ACAACGCCGCAGGACGGCGTCGGGCACTCCATGCAATTCCACTATCTGCCGACGCCTGAAGCCGCCAACACGCTCCCAACCGAGGAACTCCGCAGCCGATTTCTCGTGAGCGGGCTTTTCCAACCCGGACAGATCACGGCGCGCTACACCGACCTCGATCGCATGATAGCGGGGGTCGCGATGCCCGCTGAGACCTCGCTCGAGCTTCCCGCCGCCCGTGAAACCGGCACGGATTTTTTTCTCGAGCGCCGCGAGATGGGGATACTCAACCTCGGCGAATCCGGACTCATCCGCGTCGGCCGCACCACTTTTGAAATGGACCACCTCGACTGCCTCTACATCGGTCGCGGCGAACCTGAGGTTCTTTTCGTCAACGGCGCAAAGGGCCGCGCCCAGTTCTACTTTGTCAGTGCGCCCGCCCATGCAAACCACCCCGTCGCTCACATCCGCCACGCCACGCTCCGCACCGATCCGATTGGCGATGCGGCCAACGCCAACCGCCGCCGCATCCACAAGCTCATCCATCCCGGTGGCGTGAAAAGCTGCCAGCTCGTGATGGGCTTCACGGAGTTCGAGCCCGGCAGTGTCTGGAACACCATGCCACCCCACACCCACAGCCGCCGCTCGGAAATCTACCTCTACTTCGATGCCGGCGACGCCGCCATCGTGCATCTGCTCGGCCAGCCCCACGCCACGCGCCACCTGATCGTGCGCGATCGCGAGGCAGTCCTTTCACCCTCGTGGTCGGTCCACTGCGGCGCCGGCACCGGCGCGTATCGTTTCGTTTGGGCGATGGCGGGAGAAAACCAAGTCTTCGACGACATGGATCGCGTGTCGCTCGACCAGCTCAAGTAGCGCCGCGCTAGCCGTGGAGCGCAAACGGCCTGAGCGTGAACTCAGGAAATACGGTCGCCAGCCCCGCTGCATCGGCACCGTGGCGCATCAGCACCGGTGCGAGCACATCGCGGTAGTTGTTCCAGACCGGCAAGTCGCCGTAGCCTTCAAGCAAACCACGGCGCTCTAGGACACCGGGATTGAGACCGCGCCATTCGCCGTGCATCCGTCCGCCACGCACGCCTCCCCCGAGCACAAACATTGTCGAACCCCGCCCGTGGTCGGTGCCAAATGCCGAGTTCTCCTCCACCGTGCGGCCAAATTCAGTCATCACCACCACGGTGGTCGTCGCCATACGCAGCCCCAGATCGCGCCGAAATGCCTCCAAGCCCGCCGCGAGCCGGCCCGCAAGCGACTCCACCTGCCCCTGCTGGGCAAAATGCGAATCCCATCCCGGCAGATCAATCGACGCGGCCTCCAGGCCCACGTCCGCCTTGATGAGGCGGGCGAGCTGGCTGAGGCCCGTCGCAAAATCGTCGCGCCCGTAGCTCGCGCCATGGGCCGGCACGTAGGTCGTGGAGCGCATGGCATCGATGCGCACCAAGGCCTCAAACGTGTCGCGCGCCGCCGCGCCGAGCTGACCGCGCTCCATCGCATAGAGCCGCTCGAGCTGCGTGCGAAACGCCGGCGTGCGCCCCCCGAGCGCAAAGTCCTCCAAGCCCTGCATCACGGTCACCGATGGCGCGCCAATCAGGCACTCGGGCAGGGCTTTTCCCACGGCGACGCAGGTGAGTGCGCCCCTCGCCCCCGCCGGGCGCACGCGAAGGAAACGCGCTAGCCAGCCACCCGCCACCAAACCGCCGTGCTCCATCAGGTCCTGGGCCTCGAAATGCGACCGCGTGCCGTCCTCCGATCCGCACGCATGCACGATCGCCAGCTCGCCTTCGCGCCAGGCAGCCTCCAGCGGCGCCAGCTTGGGATGCAGTCCGAACCGATCGTCCAGGCGCACGGCCTCTTTCTTCGCGATGCCCAGCCGAGGACGCGCCCGATAGTAGTGCTCGTCCTCCAACGGCGGCACCAGCGCGAGCCCATCGGCCGCGCCCCGCAGGAAAATCACGACAAGGGTGCGTCGTTGATCGCCGTTCCCGGTAATGAGAGCCTGCGTCGCCATATAGTCAGCAATGCTGGAACGCCGGCGACGCCACGATGAGCGCCGCGTCTGAGCCCGCGTCACGATACGCCGCGCGTTCATCTCCGGTCGCACGGCGACCAAGCATGGTCGCCAGCAACGCATCGTCGCCACCCAGCCGCCCGCGCAGTTCATCGAGCGCGACGCGCGTCCCCTTGACGCGATTGGCGATCAGCGCGGTCGAAAAATTCCACCGCCACAGCAGCGTGCTCTGCCAGTGCGACGCCGCCTCAGGATAGCCGTCC
>JANOCA010000182.1:0-16914 GCA_031411915.1 Opitutaceae bacterium | reverse complement strand
CGATGATCGGCGCGCGGCGGCCGGAGGAGGTGGGGCACCAATGCGGGTCCGGCATCACGGCGTGCGCGAATATATTCGCGATGGAGTATGCGGGCCTGCGCGGCTCGAAGCTCTATGCCGGCTCGTGGAGCGAGTGGATCGCTGATCCGGCGCGGCCGGTAGCGAAGGGGTAGGCCGCGTCTTCTACCATCGTTGTCATCGCGAGGAGCGCGAAGCGCTCCGTGGCGATCCAGCTGGATTGCTTCGTCACCGCGCGGAACGCGGTTCCTCGCAATGACAGTTTGTAGGATACGAAAAGATGCGCGGCCCGCCGCTACATCGGCTTGCGCGCCGTCACGATGCTGCGGTCGGCCGCGGTCGGTTCGTAGGTGAAATCGACGAAGCCCGCGGCGCCGAGCAACGCTTCCATCTCGGCGGTCGAATAGCATTTCCCCTCCGTCACGCTCATCAGGAGGGCGGAGTATTTTGCGACGGGCAGGGGGCCGGTTTTGTCGGCGTTCAAGTGCGCGTCGTGCACGATGAGCATGCCGCCCGGCTCGAGCGCGGCGAACGAGGCGGCGAGCAGCGGCTGCACTTTCTCGGCGTCCCAATCGTGGAGGACATTGGAGTAGAGATGTAGATCGTAGTCGCGCGGTAGTGGATCGGTGAACATGTCGCCGGCGACTACGCTCACGCGTTCGGCGAAGCCGCGCTTCGCGATCATCGCGTGTGCGATGCGATCGACGGGTGGGCGCTCGAAGACCGTGGCGGCAAGGTGCGGGTGTTTTGCCGCGACTGCGCACGCGTAGATGCCGGAGCCGCCGGCGATATCGAGCAGGCGGCGGCGCCCGCGGGTGTCGAGCTTGGCCGCCATCGCCGCGCCGAGGTAAGCGCCGCGGCAATCCATCGCGGCGGTGAACGTCGTGGCGAATTCATCGGTGAGCATCGCCTCGCTCCACGGTTTCTCGTGCGCGTAGCTGCCCCAGTTGGCGGGCCGGCCCGTGCGAAGGATCTTCACGAAGTCGCGCACGACCGGGCGCTCCTTGAGCGAGGCATAGTAGGGGCCGATGAAGAATGGCGACATGCTCACGAGGTGCTCGCGCCCGAGATCGGTCACATGAAAAACCCCATCGACGCAGCGCACAAAGCCGCTGGCGGCGAAGAGCGTGAGCATCACGTCCGTGGGCCGCGCCGTGATGCCGAGCTCGCGGCAGATTGTGGCGAGGTCGGCGGGCTGCGCGGCGAGCCGCGTGAAAAAATCAAACTCCGTGATCGCGGCCGCGATCAAATCGACGGCGTAGAGGCCGTCGCGGTAGCGGTAGATTTCAAGCGGATCGGTGCGGGGCAGGGCGGTGAGGTCCATGACGGACTTTTCCATTGCGGCAGTCGCGCCAAGTGCGCAAGCCCTTGGGTTTCCCCATGCTCGTCCACACCGTTTACTTCTGGCTGAAACCCGAACTCACCGCCGCGCAGCGCGCGGATTTTCGCGCGGGCGTCGAATCGCTCGCCAAGATCAAGGCGGTCGCCCAGTGCCTCGTCGGCACCCCGGCCAAGACCGTCAAACGTCCGATCATCGACGACTCCTACTCGGTCGCGCTCACGGTCGTCTGCAAGGACATCGCGGCGCACGACGAATACCAGATCGACCCGCTCCATCTGGCGTTCATCGAGAAGTTCAAGACCTACTGGTTCAAGGTGCAGATCTACGACGCGGAGTGAGCCTGCGCGGCGGTTGACCGCCTCCGGGTGCGTCGCCACAACCACGCGCGATGGCTGGCAAGAAAAACTCCTCGCTCGACCGCGTGCTCGGGCGGCTCGACACGCTCGACGCGGTCAACCTCGCGAACCTCGTGCAGCGCCTCGCGCGCGAGCGCGGGGTCTTCGAGGAGATCTTCAATACGCTGCAGGAAGGCATCCTGCTCGTGCGCGACGACGGCGCGGTCGAGTATGCCAACGCCTCGGCCCACCGGCTCCTCGGCGTGGGCGAGGACGAGCTGATCGGCCAGACCCTGTGGCGGCTGGTGCCGGGGCTGCGCAATTCCTTCGGCGCGCTGCTGGACGACGGTTCGGCCGACACGGCGCCGATCGCGGCGCGGGAATTCGAACTGACCTATCCTGAGCCGCGCCTGGTGCGGCTCTACATGGTGCCGTTTCGCGCGGCGACCGGCGCGCCGGGGCGGCGATTCGCGGTGATTTTGTCCGACGTGACGAAGGAGAAGCAGTCCACCGAGGAGCGCATCGAGACCGAGCGCACCTCGTCGATTTTGCTCCTCGCTGCCGGCGTGGCGCACGAACTGGGCAATCCGCTCAATTCCCTCACGATCCATCTGCAGTTGATGGAGCGAAAGCTGAAGAAGCTCCGCGCGCCGAAGGACGGCGAATCGCTCGCGGAATCGGTGCGCATCTGCCGCGACGAGGTGACGCGGCTTGATGGCATCATCGGGAATTTCCTCGAGGCAATCCGGCCCCGTCCACCCGATCTGGCCGAGACCGATCTCAACGAACTGCTGGCCGAGGTGCTCAAGTTCCAGCACCGCGAGCTCGCTGACCGGGGCATCGTCGTCGAGGCGGAGACGGCGGGCATCCCGACGGTCCTCGCGGACCGCAACCAGATCAAGCAGGTGTTCTTCAACCTCACGAAAAACGCCATGGAGGCGATGCGCCCCGGCGGCACGCTGAAGATCAAGTCGCAGGCGGACGACGAGTCGGTTTTCCTGCTGTTTGCCGACACGGGCTCCGGCATCAAGCAGGAGGATCTCCTGAAGCTCTTCCAGCCCTACCACACGACCAAGACGGGCGGCCACGGCCTGGGCCTGATGATCGTGCAGCGGATCATGCGTGCGCATGGCGGCCAGATCGGCCTGGAGAGCAAGGAAAGCCTGGGGACGATCGTGACGCTGCAGTTCCCGCGCAAGGACCGGCGCGTGCGGATGCTGAAGTAGCGCGGGCGCCGCGCTACTTTTGCAGCTTGTCGAATTCCTTGCGCAGGGAATCCCTGATGACGTTCTTCACGACGACGACCTGCTGTTCCTTTTTGCCGCCGGTGCGGACCGAGAGCTTCAGCGGGATCTCGTCGCTGGTGACGCCGAGCTGGGAAATCATCGGTTCGAGGAGGCCCTTCTCGCCCGGCGCGAGCTTCAGCTTGGGCGGACGCACGGCGAAGTTGCCGAGATCGGAATTCACCTCGGTCACCTCGAGCTCGATTTCCTCGGTGCCCTTGTTCTCGAAGAGCACGCGGAGGGTGACAGGCGGCATCGGGCTGCCAGCGGCGCGGCGGGCGCGGGCCTGGCGCATGTATTCCGCCATGGCTTCCTTCTGCTCCTCCTCAGAGTCGCCGCCGCCGATGTTGTAGACCTCGGTGAACGCCCCGGCGTCGTCGCGCCGGCCGCGGCGGCTACCGTCCTCGTAGTTTTTTGGGCGGCCGGCCTTGCCTGCGCCCTCACCTCGATCAAAGCCCCGGCTGACGGTGGCGAGAGCGGCGACTTTGCCGTCGAGAAAAGAACCCTCGCCGCGCATGGCGACGGGACGCTCGACCGACTGCTTGGTCGCCTCCTCCATCATCAGATCGCGGGGACCGGAATGGGAGTTGCAGCCTCCCGCAAACGCGAGGAGCGCCAGCCCGCTGGCGGCGCCGAGGACAAAAGAAGCGAGGACCGAATTCTTCATGCGAGATGCGTTGGACGCCAAGCCGAGGCGAAGGTTGCCGCGAACGCAAGGACACGCGCGACGCGGCTGAATCTTTCTGGCGTCCGTGCCGTCTTGCTGCACACACCAGATGCGCTCCGCATGGAATCAACTGCAACGACCGAGCTGGCCGCAATCGTGCGGCGAGCCCAAAAAGGCGAAGAATCCGCTCAGCGGGAGCTCATCGGGCTCTACCAGCACCGCGTCGCCGGTTTTGTCTACGCCATGACAAGCCGGAGCGATTACGTGGAGGATCTTTCGCAGCAGGTCTTCATCAAGATGGTGCGGGCGATCGATCGCCTGCAGGCTCCGGCGCAGTTTGAGTCGTGGCTCTTTCGCCTCGCGCGCAACACCTGCATCGATCAATTGCGCCGGCAGAAGCTGCGCCGGATTTTCCTGCCGTTCGGGGAGGAGCACGAGAACATCCCCGAGCCGCCCGGCGCGGTCGACTCCGAGGAGCTTGACGCGCTGCGCCATGCGCTCGCCCAGCTCCGGCCGCAGGACCGGGCTTTGCTTGCGCTCGTCCAGGAAGGACGCAGCCACGCCGAGATTTCCGAAATCCTCAACGTCAGCGTCGCCGCGGTGAAGGCCCGTCTTCATCGCGCGCGAGAGCACCTCCGCGAACATTACCAACCCGAGCATGAAACCTGAATCCCACGCCTGGGCCGAACTCAATCGCCACGCCGCCGCGCAATTGCCCCGCGGCTTTGCCGACCGCGTGCTGCGCCAGACGCGCGGCCCGTCCCCTGAGTCGTGGCGCGCGCTTTTCTCCAACGGTGCGCAGGCGCTGCGCCCGGGATTTGCCGAGCGGGTCGTGCGCATGACGCGGATCGCGGCGGACGTTCCTTCAGTCGGCAGCCACCTGGCGCTGAGCGCCGCGACGGCGGCGATCTGCCTCGGGGCGGTGCTGTTCCTGCACGATCGTTCCCTGGAGCGTGCGGATGCGCGCAACATCGCGGACTGGGAGCGCATCGTGGAATTGGCGGATGACGACGCGACGAACGTATGACGACCCGGGTATTGGTTGCGCTCCTGACGGTGGCGGTGTTCCTGGCGGGCTTTGCCGCGCGGGTGCTCACCGAGCCTTCGCAACGGGTGCCGCCCGCGCCGACCGCCCTCACGAAAGAACTCGCCCAAGCCACCCTGGCACCCGGCGACAAGAACGCGCCGAACCCCCTCGACCGAGCCAAGCTCGTGGCCGAGATTCAAAAACTCCGCCCGCAAATCGAGGCCTACAGCGCTCAGATCGGCGAAATCGAAGCGGAGTTTGATCGCGAGGTCATGAAGATTCTCGATGCCGCACAGCGTGAGAAGCGCGAGACCAACCGGCGCAGGATGGCCGAGCGCGACGCCAAGAAGCTGTCCGATCGAGGTCCGCTTTCCGATCGCGACATCCAGATGGCGCAGGAGCGTCCGCTGACTTCGATCTATTGGATGGTGACCGTGACTCCCCGGCTGGAGAGCATGACGAAGGAATACAGTCTGACCGAGGTGCAGCAGGCGAACTTGCGGTCGCTGCTCGTGCTCCGGCGCACCAAGTATATCGCCCTTTTTGACTCCACGCCGCATCCCTCCATTCGGCTGAGCCGGCTCGCGCCGATCATCGAGCGCCTGACCGCGCCGGCCAAGCAGCAGGAATAAATTTTTGTGGAGCAGGGCGCGACGGGCGCCACAGTCGCCCCATGGCCAAATCGCCGCTCGCCGGACTGAGTCTGCTTCTGCTCGAGGATGAAGTGATGCTGCGCAAGCGGCTGGTTGGTTTCCTCGAAGGGGAAGGCGCCGAGGTCACTGCGGTCAGCGCGGTCGAGGCTGCGCGCCAGGCGCTGGCGTCGATGGCGTTCGAAGCCGCGCTCATTGATGTGAACCTGCCCGATGGTCGCGGCACGGATCTGCTGAACGAGAAACTCTTCGCGCCGACGACGACTGTGATCGTCATGACGGCTGAGGGTGGTGTCGCCGGTGCGGTCGAGGCGCTCCGCGCCGGCGCGGCGGACTATCTGGTCAAGCCTTTCGACCCGGAGGAGTTGCCGCTGCGGCTGGCGCAGGCCCGGCGCAGCCGGCAGACGAAGCGTGCGGATGAATTCCGGCGCGGGCAGGAAAACGATCTCGTCTTTGGCGAGAGCTTGGCGGGCGTGCGCGAGCAGCTCGCCAAGATTACCGCCGCCGATCGGAGGCTGAGCGGTCATCTGCCGCCGGTCCTCATCGAGGGCGAGACCGGGACCGGCAAGACCGCGATCGCGCGGTGGATTCACCGGAACGGCCCGCGGGCCGGCGAGCCGCTGATCGAGCTGAATTGCTCGGCACTGCCGGACGCGCTGGCTGAGGCCGAGCTTTTCGGCCACGAGCGCGGGGCCTTCACCGATGCGAAGACGGCTCGCATCGGCCTGATGGAGGCGGCCGACGGGGGCACCTTGTTCCTCGACGAGCTGCCGAGCCTCGCCTCCGGCCTCCAAGCGAAGCTCCTGACCGCGCTCGAGGATCACCAACTGCGGCGGGTCGGTGCATCGCGCACGATCCCGATCGATGCGCGCATCATCGCGGCGACGAACATGGATTTGAACACCTTAGTGAGCGAAGGGAAGTTTCGCGCCGATTTGCTGCATCGCCTGGATCTTTTCCGAGTGCGCCTGCCCCCCTTGCGCGAGCGCGGGCGAGACATCATCACCCTCGCGGAGGAATTGCTGGCGCGGGTCAGTCGAAGGTATGGGCTGAAGACGCAGCCGATTCCAGCGGCAGGTCGCGCCCAACTGCTGGCGCACCGCTGGCCGGGCAACGTCCGCGAGCTCGCGCACGAGATCGAGCGCGCGGTGGTGTTTGGCGGCGCCACGGGCCTGGCTTTTTCCCACCTTGGCGGCGGCTCGCGTGAGGCAGGCAGTGCGATGAGTTGGATGAGGCCTGATTTTATTTTTCCGCCCACCGGTTTCTCGATGGAGACCGCCATCGATGAGTTGGTTGGGCTGGCGGTGAAGCAGGCGGATGGGAACGTGTCTGCGGCAGCCCGGATTTTGGGGGTCTCCCGTGATGTCGTGCGCTACCGGCTTAAGGACAAACGCGATAACGACGTTGGGGAATAGTCCGCGAATTTTTCCCTCCTTTGGGGTCGGGCACCCACTCTTAGGGAGCGGGGATGCGGGCGTTGGAGCCATTAGTCCTTGTGGCACAGTCGACAACGCCTTCGTGGATGTTTGGCACGTGCATTGCAAAGCGGTGTGTCGTCATCGCATGAATTCTTCCCTCCGTCTCCGCCACGTCTTCACCGCCGCACTGCTTGCGGTCGTGGGTAGCGTGGGTGCCGCGGAATCTGGAGCGGCGAAGGATGCGGCGAAAGTCAGCGCGTCGGACAGCCGCAAGGCGAATATCGACCAGATTAAGAAGGCCACGACCGACAAGATGGTTGCCGAGCACGAGGCTTTGGCGAAGCAGCTGAAGGATGCCTCCGAAGCGCAGCGGAAAGAGATCATCGCGAAGATGGCGGAGCTGAAAAAGAATTTCGAGGAAACCCTCAATGCGCTGCACAAGCAACTGCGTGAGGACGAGCGGAAGCGCCGCCAGAATGCGGCTCCCGGCAGGCGATAAATTTCAGGCGTAATATCTCGGCGTAATGTCAGTCAAAAAGGGCGGTCGCTTTCGGCGGCCGCCCTTTCTTTTTCATGCCACGAAAATTCTGAACATGACTTGAGCACCCCGGTCTCCCTCGGTCAGACTTACCCTTTCATTTTCGCTCGCTTGTGCTGTTCCCGTCCCGCCTCGCTGTCATCTCGCTTGGAATTGCAGGCTCGGCTTTAGCCGCGGCCGGGGTTCCCGCATCCGCGCAGCCCCCGACCGAGGCCGCGGCACCGGATCTCGCGGGGTTGCTCGCCCCGATCTCCAGGTGGAGCGTGAGTTCCCGCGTCGATGTCAGCTACGGCTACAAGGACAATCTCCTCCTTAGCAGTGCGAACGAGGAGCGCAGCGCCTTTGCGCGGGGCAGCGCGGAGGTCGTTGCCCTGTGGTTGCCTGATCGACCCTTCGACTACTCCTTGTTGGCGGAGGTTGCGGGGACGCGTTACTTCACGGGTCAATCCACGCGGCACGATGGCCGCGCCTATGTGTTCAGCGAACTGGGCTGGTCGCCCGTGAAACCGCTGAGGCTATCGCTTCCTGTCATCGGCTACTATAAGGACGAGGTGATCGACCAATCCGACGAGGTGGTGCGAGCGCTGTCCGCCATCAAAGTCATGGGGGCGAATCTCGGGCCGACGGTCAGGTGGACATTCCATCCTTCCTGGTGGCTAGAGGGGCAGGCGGGAGTTGAACGCAAACGTTTTGATGACGGCGCAAATGACAGTGACATCGGCGAAGGCGCTGTGCGACTGGGCTGGAAACCCGGCAAACAGTTCAAGGCGCGCCTTGGTGCCGAGCAACGCTGGCGCCGCTATGAAGAGCGCTCGCAAATCACCGCGGCCGGCCGCGAGCTGGCGGGCACCGAGCTGCGAATCAGCGAGCGCGAGGCCGAGGCGCGCGTCGATTTCACATGGGATCGCGAAGGTCATTGGCTGACCTCGACGCGGGTGACTTTGCTGAGCGCCCGCGACAACGGGTCCGGATATTTCAACTATGGCGAGCGCGGCGTCGGCCATGAAATCGAATGGAACGATGGCAAGTGGCTCGTCCGCCTCGGCGGCAAGGCGCGGCGCGCCGAGTATCACGTGCAGACGGTCGGCTTTGGCGTCCAACCCCCGCCGCTGATCAGGGAGGAGTTTGCGTGGGAGCTTCGGGTTGAGCGGCAGGTCACGAAGCGATGGACGATATTCGGTCAGTTTGCGTGGGAACGGAACCGTTCGAACGATCCCCTTTCGTCCTACGTGGTGAACGAAGGCTTGCTTGGATTGCGCTGGAACTGGGAAAAATGATCCCGTTCCCGCGTGATGTCCGCTTCCCACACCCCCAGCTCCGGCCGGTTCGTGCATCTCGGCGTGCTCGCGCTCACGATGCTCGTGTTTGCCGGCGTGGTGGCAGCGGTGACCCTGCGGCTGCGGGTTGATCTGCGGGATCAGATTCTGCGTCGCGAGGCCGAGACGCTTTCTGCGGTCGCCTCGAACCACATCGCGAACAGCGCCGACGATCTGCAGGGGCTCACGCCGGCCGAGGTTCCTGGCGCACTGTTGGTCGCGGTGCTGAAGACCTCGCGGTTGCCGGGGGTGGTGGGCTTTCGCGTGTTCGACGCCGGCCAGAAGCTCAACTCCTCGTTTCCTTACGCGTGGTCCGACGCGCCCCCGCCGCCGCGCGACTGGGATCGGGTCTTTGCCGGTGAGGCGGTCGCTCGCCTCCATCCGCGCATGGCCCGCGAGGAGATCGACGGTGTGCCGACGGATGACACGGCGGAAGGCCTCGTCGAAGCGTGGGTGGCGCTGCGCCGCGACAACGCGCAGGCACCGATTGGCGCCGCGCAGTTTTGGATCGAGGCCGGACCGGCGAAGGCGGAGCTCGCGGTCCACGATCGCCGGCTGCTCGCGCAGGCGTTGCTGGCGTGGGCGGCCGGGTCGGCGGTGATCGGCTTCGCGCTTCTATGGGCGCTGCGCCGGTTGCGCGCCGCCAATCGTGAGCTGAGTTTGCGGAGCGACGATCTGGAGCGGGCCAACCGCGAGCTTGTGCTCGCGGCCAAGACCTCGGCGCTCGGTGCGGTCGCCGCGCACCTCATGCACGAGATCAAGAATCCGCTCGCCGGGCTCGAATCGATCATGGCGGGTCAAGGCGATGGCTTGGGCGGAGCGGAGGCGGGCGCGGAGCTTGGCGCGGCTTCGGAACTCACCAAGCGCCTGCGCTCGATGGTCAACGACATCGCCGCGGTGCTGCACGACGAGCAGACGGGTGCAAAATTCGAGCTGACCTGCGGCGAGATCGCGGAGGTGGCCGCGGGCAAGGTCCGCTCCGAGGCAGCGCAGCGCGGCATCACAGTCGAATCCTCGATTGGGTCGGACCGCCCGGTGGCAGGACGCCGCGCAAACCTCGCGACGCTCGTGCTGCGCAACCTCCTGCAGAACGCCATCGAGGCCACGCCGCGGGGAGGCCGGGTCAGGCTGAACGGTCGGGGCAGCGCAGAGGGTGCGGTGGAGTTTGCGGTGGAAGATGGAGGCGCCGGGCTGCCGACGGCGGTGCGTGCACGGTTGTTTCAGCCCTGCACCAGCAGCAAGCCGGGCGGGAGCGGCCTTGGACTCGTGCTCAGCCACCGCTTGGCCCAGCACGCCGGAGGGAAACTGGAGCTCGTGCGCAGCGACGAGCGCGGGACCACCTTCCGTCTTGTGTTGGGTCCCGAGGCATGATTCGAGCGCTGTCTGCAAAAATGCCGCGCACAGTTCCGGGCTTTTGCCGCTGAGCATCGGGCTCGCCGTTTCCTCCGCGGCGTGGGCGCCGGGTGCGCAATCGTGCTGGCGGTCTGCGCCCTTTTGCCCGGGGCACAGGCGCAGACGGAAGGCTCAAAGCAGTGGGCGTATTCCCTCGCTGGTTTCACAGTGTCTTCGCCGGCCCTCAGTCCTGATGGGGAGACCATTTACATCGGGACGGAGACGGCGAGCCGCACCGGCCGCATCCTCGCGGTCCCGCGGAATGGTGGCACCCGACGCTGGGTCGTGAATCGGCCCCAAGGCATCGAGGCATCCCCCGCCGTCGATAGCGACGGGACGATCTACATCGGTGGCTACGACGGCAAATTCCTCGCGCTCAATCCGGCCGACGGGACGACTCGCTGGGAGGTCAACGTGCGGGCGTTCATCACCAGCACGGCCGCGATCAGCGGTTCAGGGGTGATCTATTTCGGCGGTGGCGACGCCCACCTCTGGGCGTTGAACCGCGACGGCACGGTGCGCTGGCGGTTTCCGGTCGGCAGTTGGATCGATTCCTCGCCGGCCATCGGGGCCGATGGGACGATTTATTTCGGCTGCAACGATCGGCACGTGTATGCGGTGACCCCTGCGGGCACGGAGAAATGGCGCCGCGACACGGGCAGCCCGGTGACCTCGTCGCCGGCGATCGGGGCGGACGGCACCGTTTTCATTGGCTCGCTGAACCAGACCATCTACGCGCTCGATCCGGCCGATGGCGCGGTGAAGTGGCAGCATCTCACCAATGGCGAGATCCGGGGGTCGCCGGTGGTCGGCGCCGACGGCACGGTTTATTGCCCGTCGCTCGATCGGAATCTCTATGCGTTGCGACCTGCGGATGGGAGCGAGCGTTGGCGGGCCTTGATTTCCGCGGAAGGTTGGTCGACTCCCGCCATCCGGGCCGACGGCGTCATTGTCGTGGGGGCGGACGATGGAATGGTGCGCGCCTTCAATCCCGATGGGACGCAGCGCTGGCGCTTCAACACCGAGACCGGTCTCGGCAACCTGATCGAGTCCTCGCCGATCGTCGCGCCCGATGGGTCGATCTACTTCGGATCGCTCGATGGATTTCTCTACAAGCTCAACGGCAACGGCGTCGCGCTTTCCACGGTCGCGACTTGGCCGGCGCTGCATCGCGATGTCGCGCGCACGGGCCGCGCGGCGACGGTGAGCGGAGCCGGGCGATTGCTCAATCTCTCGACGCGCGCGCAGGTGGCCGGCGGAGCCACGTTGATCGCGGGCTTTGCGGTGCAGGGTGCGGGCCAACGGGTGTTTCTCCTCCGGGGAGTGGGGCCGGCCCTCGCCAACTTCCAGCTCGCCGGCATGCCCGATCCGCGGATGCAGCTTTTCTCCGGAACCACGGTGATCGGCGCCAACGACGATTGGGGCGCCGCCACCGGCGGCTTCTCCGTGCGTGACACCGCGTCGGCGGTGGGGGCGTTTGCGTTGCCCGACGGCAGCAAGGATGCGGCCGTCGTGCTCGCCCTGGCACCGGGGCTCTACACGACGCATATCGCGAGCGCGGATGAACGCGGGGGCGTTGTGCTCGTGGAGGCTTATGACGCGCTGGGCGGCGACCCGACCACGCGGCTGGCCAATGTCTCGACCCGCGGACGGGTGGGGGTGGGCGCGGATGCATTGTTTGCCGGCGTAGCCGTGGCTGGCCCGGGGCGCAGCCGTCTGCTCCTGCGAGCGGTGGGGCCGGGCCTCACGCAGTTTGGCGTCGGCGGAGTCTTGGCGCGACCCACGATGGCGCTGTATGCCCAACTGCCCGGCGGCGGGGAAAGGTTGCTGCGGACGAATACCGGCTGGTCCGCCGAGGGCGGGGCCTATGACCTCGCGACGGCGGCGGCCTTGGTGCAGGCGTTCGCGTTGACCAACGGCAGCGCGGATTGCGCGATGGTCGTCACGGTCGAGCCGGGCAACTACACGATCCAGGTTTCCGGGGTCGGGAACACGACCGGCGAAGCGCTCGTCGAGATCTACGTGCTGCCCTGATCGCGGCCCGCGGCGCGGCCCCGGGAAACTGCTTGCCACTGCCGGACCGCCGCGGAGACTGCCCGCGCCATCGACGGCGCCCAACACACCACGCAAACCACGCGGGCGCACGCCCGCTTTTCGGACGACATGGACGACAATGCTCCCAAGGAAAATCCGCCCGCGGATTTCAACAAACTCGACCTGACCCAGCTGCAAGGCTTCAGCTTCGGCACGCAATGGACGCAGGAGAAATCTCCCGCGTCCGGCGGCCGCCGCGAGGGCGAGCAACGCGATGAACGTCCGCGTCGTGAATTTCGCGAAGGTGCCGCGCCCGACCGGCGCGATCGCCGGCCATTTCGCCGGCCTGCCGGGCCGGGCGAGACAGAAAATGCGGGGGCACCGCCCGCGGGCGGCGGAGAGCGCAGGGAGTCTTCCGGCGACCGTCGGCCAGCCCAAGGTGGCGGCGAGTATCGCGGTGGTCCGCGCCGCGAGGGCGGCTATGCGGGCGGCGAACGCGGCACGCGTCCCGGCTTTTCCGGCCAGGGCGGCTATGGCCGCGGCGGCCCCTCCCAGGATCGCGGTCCTTACGAGAGCCCTTATTACAGCGCGACCTTTTACCCCGAGGACACGAGCTTCAACACCCTCGTGCAGACGATCCGGAAATCCTGCCGCACGGTGGAGCTTTTCGAGATCGCGCGCACAGTGGTCGCCAAGCTCGATCGTTTCGTCGTCGTCGTCGCGCACAAGCCGCAGGGCGCTCCCGCCGCTGCTCCGGTCGAAGGCGCCGAGCCCGCGAAGGTCGCCCGGCCGCTTTTCCACATCTCGCTGCCCGACGGGCTGCCGTTTGAAAGCGACGAGGCCGCGGTCTCGCACGTGATGAGCAAGCACCTCGACAAATTTTTCGACACCGCCGAGGTCGAGGTCGAGCCGCCGAAGGGAAACTTCCAAGTGATCAACCGCTGCGGCATCACGGGCGAGCTCCTCGGGCCGCCGAATTACCACCGCTACAACCAGATTGTGCAGCAGCACTACGTCGCGACGCTGGCGGGCCGAATGGGTCCCGAGGCGTTCCGCGGCCGCATCGAGACGGTGCGCGATCCCGAGGTGGTGAACCAGTGGCTCGCGAAGATGAAGAAGACCACGCGCTACACCTGGAAGACGGCCGCGCCCAAGCCCGCTCCGGCCGTTGAGGCGGCGGCCGCGCCGGCGGCCGGCGAGGTTCCTGCGGCTGAGCCCGCTCCGGCCGAGACTGCTCCGGCAGCGCCCGCCGCTCCGGCTGTCCCGTCTTTTGACGCTCTGGAGGATGCCCGCCTGCATCTCCTCACGCACGCGCGCGACAAGGTCGTGCGCACGACTGACACCGCCCGCTTTCACGGCAAGATCGCCGAGACGATGCCGCCCGGTGAAATCCGCCGCGCCGTCGAGGGCGCGCTGGAGCGCCAGCGTCGCTTCCCGCTCGACACGGCCAACGCCCTGCGCGGCCGCCTGCGTCGCGAGCATTTCACGATCTTCAAGAAGGGCTCGAAGGGCGTCTCCTACGTCTGCGCGGTGAAGCGGAAATTCCGCGTCCCGGGCCAGACCTTCGCCGACAGCATCGGCGCGCTCATCGCGTTCATCGAGGCCAACCCGATGGTGCGCGCCAGCGAGCTCGCGCCGAAATTCCTCGGCCTTGCGATCCCTCCGCCGCAAGCAACCGCGGCGAAACTGGTCGAGACCACTCCACCGATCCCGGCACCCGCCGAGGGCGAGGCCGTCGCCGCGACCCCCGCGCCGGCGCCCGAGGCGCCAAAGGCGGAGCCGACCCTCACGATCGACGAGCGCGCAAAGCTCGCCCGCATGCAGGGCGACCTCATGTGGCTCGTGCGCGAGGGCTACGTGACCGAGTTCATCGACGGACGGCTGTTCGCGCCGCCCCCGATGGTCGAGGCGCGGAAAAAGGAAATCGAGAGCGAGGAGCACGATCCGGAGAATTTTCCCGAGGTGCCGCTCGCCGCCGTGGAACCTGCGCCGGTCGAGCCTGCGCCCGTGGAAACTGCGCCCGCCGGACCCGTGGCCACGGAGTCTGCCGAGCTTCCGCCCGCGGCTCCCGAGGAAAAACCCGCCCCGCCTCCCGCCATGTAGGCGGTCGGTTGCCCTATCGCAGTTTCAGCGAGTGCCGTTGCCCGGGAGTGATCCCGAGATCGAGGTGCAGCGTGCCCGCAGGGAGCCACGCGGCGATCTTCTCGGGCCACTCCACGGCGAGGCACCAGGGCGAGATGAGAAAGTCCTCAAGCAGCAGGTCCTCAACCTGGCTTTCGGTTTCCAGCCGGTAGGCGTCGAGGTGCAGCAGGCGCACCGGGCCGCGGTGGAGCGTGAAGATGTTGAAGGTCGGGCTCGTCACCGGCTCTGTGACGCCCAAGCCGCGCGCCAATCCCTGGACAAAGGTCGTCTTGCCGACGCCGAGATTGCCGTGCAGCGCGAGGGTGGTGTCGGGCGGCAACACGGTCGCCAGCTCCGCGGCGGCGGCCCGCGTCTCCTCGGCCGACGACGTGATGATGCCGGCACGCAGCCTATCGCAGATGTTCGTAGCCACGGTATTCGGCGAGGTTGAGCGCATTCGCAGGCAGACGTTTTGCCGCGGCGAAATGCCCGATGTGCGTCAGGCGCGTGCGCGGAAAAGCGCGGCGCCACCGGCGCAGAAACGCCGCGCGGTCCGCGGAGCGCGCGAGGGCGAACACCAACTCATAGTCCTCGCCATCGGTGAGCGCCGCGCGCACGTCGGCGCCGCGGCGGCGGGGCAGGGCGGTGGCATCGAGCGCGGGCGTGGCGCCTCGCGGCGTGAGGGCGTGCAGGTCCTTCGCGAGGCCATCGCTCACGTCCATCATCGCGCGCACGTGGGTTTGCCGCGCGAGCCAGCGCCCCTCGGCGAGGCGGGGCGTGAAGCGGAAATGGTGCCCGCTGCGGAGGCTGCCGCCGAGCACGCCCGTCACAAAGATCGCGTCGCCGATGCGCGCGCCCGTGCGCGTGAGCACGCGCCGCTCCGGCGCTTCGCCCAAGAGCGTCAGACTCGCCGCGAGCAGGCCGTCGGCCTGCGCCACATCGCCGCCGACGATTTTCACGCGGAAGCGCCGCGCGCATGCGGCGAGGCCGCGGTGGAATTTCTCCAGCCAGCGCCGGCTCGTGCGCGCGTCGAGCGTGAGCGCGAGCACCGCGGCGACCGGACGTCCGCCCATGGCAGCGATGTCACTTAGATTGCGCTTCAGGAGTTTTCCCGCGACGGCCTCCGGCGCCACCGTCGCGTCGAAGTGCCGCCCTAGAATCACCGGATCAACGGTGATGAGCTGCCGGCGGCGTGAGGGCGCGAGCACGGCGCAATCGTCGCCGATGCCGAAAGGCGCGCGCGGCGAGGCGGCGCCGAGCCAGCGACGAAACGCCGCGATGAGTTTCTCCTCACCCCACGCTGCGACGGACTCGTGGCGGTTGCGCGCGAAGGGCTTCATGGCTGCTTCACGGCGCCCGTGAGGATGCCGATGATCGTGTTCAGGTTGAACAGGGCATGCGCCACGATGGGCGTGCCGATGTGCCCGGTGCGCTCGTAGGCGAGTGAGAACACGACGGCCAGGACCACGAGGGGCGGCAGGCTGGAAAGGCCGGCGAGCGTCTTCCAGTTCACGTGCAGTGAAGCAAAGAGAAGGGCGGGGAGCGTCAACGCCGCCCAGCGCGGGATTCGCGTGCGCAGCCAACGGAACATCCCGACGCGAAACGCCAGTTCCTCCGCCACCGGCGCCGCCACCACAGCCAGCGCGATCATGGCGGCGAGCAGCTCGGGGGATTCGGCGCGGGCAAGCATGCCGATCATTTCCTGTCGCGAGTCAGGCAGGCCGGCGCGGCGCACGAGCCAGTCCGCCAGCACTGAAACGCCGAGCACGACGGGAAACCCAACGAGAAACGCGGCTGCACCGGAGGTCGCCACCCGGCTGAAAGGAAGCGGGACGGCGATGCGGCCGCGGTCGATCGGCGCCAGCAGAGCGCCCGCCAGCATGCCGAGCTGCGCGGCGGCTCCGGTGAAGATTTTGGCTGCATCCTCGCTGAGCCCGTAGCCGGTCGAAACGTAGTGAGCAGTCGCCCCGCAGGCGAAGTAGCCGAGAAACGCGCTGATTCCGAAAAGCAGGAAACTGGTGGGCCCCACGTCCCAGGAGGGCAGGGGCGAGGGCGTCGACTCAGCCCAGGCGCGCGGGCTTAGCACGAAGCGCCAAAGCAGTGCGAGACCGGCCGCGAGCAGGGCGAACTGGATCGTTTGGAAAACGATCGCGGCGGAGTTGCTCATCCGAGGAAGCGCTAACGCGCGGTGATTTTCCCGCCGTCGAAGACGATGCGGCCGCCGACGATCGTCGTTTTCACGCGGCCCGTGAGAGTCTGGCCGGACCATGGGGAATTGCTCGACTTGCTGAAACCGGTCTTGGCGTCGTAGCGCCATTTCTCCGCCGGGTCGAAGAGGCAGACATCGGCTTCGGCACCTGCGGCGAGCGTGCCGCCGGGAAGATTCATGAGTTTCGCGGGCCGACGCGTCATCAGATCGATTACGTAGGGAAGCTTGAACTTGTTCTGCCGCACGAGCACGTCGAGCGTCACGGGCAGCGCGGTCTCGAGGCCGAGGATGCCGTTGGGGGCATAGTCGAACTCCTTGTCCTTCTCGTAGTCGGTGTGCGGCGCGTGGTCGGTGGCGATGATGTCGAGCGTGCCGTCGCGCAGGCCGGCGATGAGCGCGACCCGATCCTCTTCGGTGCGGAGCGGCGGGTTCATCTTGAAATTCGTGTCGTAGGTCGCGAGCGCGTCGTCCGTGAGCGCGATGTGGTGCGGGGTGGCCTCGGCGGAGATGCGCGCGCCGCGCTGCTTCGCGCGGCGGATGACATCGACGGAGAATTTCGACGAG
>JANOCA010000181.1:0-1774 GCA_031411915.1 Opitutaceae bacterium | reverse complement strand
GCCCGCGCCCGGCCACAGCCGTCCCGGCGCCCCGCCCTCACGCCTGCGCACCGAGGCCTTCGAAGTGATCGAGGCGGCGGTCCGCCGTCACTACGGCGTCATCACAATCCCGACGATGAGCACGGGCGCGACCGACATGGCCTTCCTCCGCGAGCGCGGCATCGACTGCTTCGGCATCGGCCCCGCCATCGACACCGAGGATGGCCCCAAGGGCTTCGGCGCCCACAGCGACCAAGAGCGCATCCTCGAGGCGGAGCTCTTCCGCTTCGTGCGCTTCAACTACGACGCGGTCGTGAGCCTGGCCGGGAAACGGTAGGGCGGCGACTCCGCTCGCCGCTTTTCGGATCGATTTGCGACGGCGCGGAACGGAGTCCGCGCCCTACCCGCTTAAGGCGAAAAGCAGAAAACCCGCTGCAAGAGCGGGTTTTCCTAAAATGGAGCGGGCGAAGAGACTCGAACTCTCGACGTCCACCTTGGCAAGGTGGTGCTCTACCAACTGAGCTACGCCCGCAAAACAGGGTGCAAGGACTAGGCCCGCACTCGCATCCGTCAACTGCTTATTTTGGCGCGGGAAATGGGTTCGGCGCCTTGGAGGCAGGAGCGCGCTTGCGCTCGATTTCGAGCGGGACAACTCATCGCGCGCAAGCGCGCTCCTACCTCCAATCGCCGCGATTCCTCACCGATCAATCACGTCAAGCTCGGGCCATTGCGCGATTTTTCGGTGGAGGGTGCGGCGGCTCACGCCCATCAATTCGGCGGCCTTGGTGCGGTTGCCGCGGGCCTTGAGGAGCGCCTCGCGAAGAAGGCGCTTCTCGTTGTCATCCACCGAGAGCGAACCGGCGGCGGAATTATTGGCGGCGGCCGAGGCGGTTCCGGGCGCGGGCGCTGGAGCGCCTGAATTCACGGCGCCCGTCGCAGCCCCGCCCTCGCCGCGGAACTTGGGCTCAAGGTCGTATTCCGTGAGGCTGCCGCCCCGACGGAGCACGACGGCGTTCTCGCAGAAATTGCGCAGCTCGCGGATGTTTCCCGGCCACGCGTAGGCCTGCAGCGTGCGCAAGGCGCCGGGTTCAACCGTGAGGGGCGGCACGCCGTTTTCCTCGGAAAACACCCGGATGAAATGCGCGAGCAGCACCGGCACATCCTCCGGCCGGTCGCGCAGCGGCGGCGTGGTGAGGCGCACGACGTTGAGGCGGAAGAACAGGTCCTCTCGGAATTTCCCGTCGCGCACCATCTGCTCGAGGTTGCGGTTGGTCGCGGCGACGAGGCGCACGTCGAGCTCGATGGGCTTGGAGCCACCGACGCGCTCGATGGCCTTGGTCTCGAGGAAGCGCAGCAGCTTCACCTGCGTGGACTGCGAGATCTCGCCGATCTCGTCGAGGAAGAGCGTGCCGCCGGCGGCGGACTCGAAGCGCCCGATGCGGCGCTCCGTCGCGCCCGTGAACGAGCCGCGCTCGTGGCCGAAGAGTTCGCTCTCGAGGAGGTTGTCCGAAAGCGCCGCGCAATGCACCGCCACGAATGCCGCACGCGCCCGCGGGCTCGCCTGATGGATCGCCTGCGCGATGAGTTCCTTGCCGGTGCCCGACTCGCCCTCGATCAGGATCGTGGCGCGCGAGGGCGCGACGAGGCGCATCTTGTCGATCACGGCCTTCAGTTTCGCCGAGGCGCCGATGATGCCTTCGATCTTGAATTTGTCGTCGAGGCGCTCGTGGAGCTGCTGCACCTCGACCTCGAGGGTCTTCGTCTTGAGCGCGCGCTGGATGAGGACCTCAAGGCG
>JANOCA010000180.1:0-2247 GCA_031411915.1 Opitutaceae bacterium | reverse complement strand
CGAGACGTTCAAAAAGGTCGGCGACGACATCGAGGGCCTGCGCTTCAACACCGCGATCTCGCAGATGATGATCTGCGCCAACGCGCTTCAGAAAGCGCCTGCCGTCGGCCGGCAGAGCGCGCTCACGTTGCTGCAATTGCTCGCGCCGTTCTCTCCGCACATCGCGGAGGAACTCTGGTCGCGCCTCGGCGCGAGCGGCTCGATCATGGCCGCACCGTGGCCGCAGTTCGACGCCGCGAAGCTCGCGACGACCGAGGTGAAGCTCGTCTTCCAAGTGAACGGCAAACACCGCGGCGATCAGCTCGTGCCCGTCGCCCTCGCGCAGGACGCCGCCGTGCAACTCGCCCAGGCCAACGCGGGCGTGGCGCCCCATCTCGCCGGAAAAAACGTGAAGCGCATCGTCTATGTGCCGGGCCGAATCCTGAACATCGTGGTGGAGTAGCGTTCGGCCCCTTCTCCGCGTCTCTCCGTCTCCCCCTCTCCGTGTCTTCAGTCTCCGCTTTCCTTCCCGCCGGCTTCGACGCCCGCCGCCCGATCGCGTTGATCGCGGGCCAGGGTCTCTACCCTCAGCTCGTGGCCAAGGCGGTGCGCGCAGCCGGCATTCCCCTGCGGCTCGTGGCGTTTGAGGAGGAGACACCGCCGGAACTCGTCGCCTCGTTTCCCAAAAACGAACACCGCATGCTCAAGGTCGGCCAGCTCGGCCACATGCTCGACGCGCTGAAAGATTTTGGCGCCGGCTACGCCTACATGGCCGGCCAGATCACGCCGCGCCGGCTCTTCAAGGGCCTGCATCCCGATCTCAAGGCCACGCGCATTCTGCTCTCTTTGAAACGCCGCAACGCCGAGACGATCTTCGGCGCCATCGCCAAGGAGATCGAGGCGCTCGGCATCACGCTGCTCGACGCGCGGTCGTTTCTCGACGAGCAGCTCGCCTCCGCCGGCTGCATGACGGGAAAGAAATTTCCCATCGAGCAGGACTACCTCGACCACGGCATCCAGATCGCGCGCGAGTGCGCGCGGCTCGACATCGGCCAAGGATGCGTCGTGCGCAAAGGCACCGTGCTCGCCGTCGAGGCCTACGAGGGCACCGACGAGATGCTGCGCCGCGCCGGCACGCTCAAGACCGACGAGACGCTCTTCGTGAAGACCGTGAAGCCGCGGCAGGACTGGCGCTTCGACGTGCCGTGCTTCGGCCTGCGCACGCTCGAGACGATGCGCGAGGCGCGCATCGGCGCCGCCGCCCTCGAGACCGACAAGGTGATCATCTTGGACAAACCCGCTGTGCTCGCGCAGGCGAAGACGTGGGGCATCCAGTTGCTGGGTTTTGTGTAGGGCGTCTGTCTCGCAGACGCCTCAGTCCGCTCACTGGCCAATCAGGCGTCTGCAAGTCGGACGCCCTACAATCACGCGCCGCTTGCACGCCGTCACGAACAGCCCCACTATCTCACCGCCATGCCAAACGACGCCGTCCTCGTCTCCATCAAGGGGGTCATGCCCACCGCCAACGGGTGCGCTGTCTTCCTCGGCAGCGACGACAAGACCTTCGTCATCTACGTCGATCACTCCGTCGGCAACGCGATCCAGATGACGCTCGACGGCGTGAAGAAGGAGCGTCCGCTCACGCACGATCTCATCGGCGCTTTGCTGCTGGGCCTTGGCGCCCAGCTGGAGCGCGTCGTCATCAACGACGCGCGAGAGGGCACGTTTTTCGCCCGCATCCTCCTCCGGATGGAGAACGAACTCGGGAAAAAGATCGTCGAGCTCGACGCCCGCCCGAGCGACTCGATCGTGATCGCGCTCCAGCAGAAGCGCCCGATTCTGGTCGCGCGCGCGGTCTTCGACAGCGTCGAGGACATGACCGAGATCCTTGAGCGCGTGCGCAAGCAGCAGCAGCAGGCCGCGGACTCCGACGAGGAGGAGAAGCCTCCGTTCTAGGCCGCCATGCGCATCGAGAGCCGTGAGGTGGGCGGGCACGTCCCCGTCCCACGTTCGTCCTGTTTTTCCCCTCAGTCCCATTCTTCCCATGCGGGCGCAGGGACGCGCCCGCCCACCCCGGAGACGCCCATGGCTGCCTCTAGCCGGTCCGCGGGCGCGCCCCTCCCGCCCGGCCAGCAGCCCGGCGGGCCGCTCACGGCGCTCGCGCCGATGCAGGACGTGACCGACCTCGCGTTCATGCGCGTGATCGCGCACTACGGCGCGCCGGATTATTTCTTCACGGAGTTCTTCCGCGTCCACGCGCATTCGCGG